>NZ_JBVJNO010000004.1:353737-359192 GCF_055583645.1 Amycolatopsis sp. NPDC104587 | reverse complement strand
GGTTCGGGCTTTGTGGGAGGTGGGGAAACAAGGTGCGCTTTTCGCGGGGCCAGGGGACACCCGCGTTTTCCCCCCTCCCCCAGTTGCGGGGTTCTCCCCCCCCCCCCCCCCCACCACCGTCAACACCAGCGCGACGAGCGCCTTCCGCATCTAGTTGCTGCCTCCCGACTTGGCCGTGGCCTTGCGGGCCCGGATGGTCGCGCCCGCGCCGACGCCGAGGCCGATGGCGCCGACCAGCAGGCCGGCCCCGCCGAGCCAGCGGGCGGTGCTGTCGGACGTCGACGCGGCCGCCTGGGTCTGCTCACCGGTCGTCGACGCGGTGTTGGCATCCATAGTGCCGTGCGCGTCGCCTTCCGCGGCCTTCGCCGCCAGCTTGACCGCCGGCGCCGGGTGCTCCGGCTCCTCGCCGCCCGCCGGGGTCGGCTGGTTCCAGTCGACGACCTTGCCGTCGCTGTAGGTCTGGTGCGCCGGGAACTCGACCTCGTCGACGTTGGTCGGCAGCGGGCCGAAGCTGACCTCGAACTCCTGGTAGTTCGTGGCGGACAGCTCGCTGCCCGGCTGGGCGGTCCACGTCACCGCCGTGACGGCTTCGGTGATCTCCGTGCCGTTGTCCTTCTTGACCGGGGTCGGCAGCTTGGACTTCGTCACGTCGGCGGTCCAGCCGGGAACCGGCTTGGTCCGCACCGACCCGATGCCGTAGTCGCCCTTGAAGTCGACGACGACCTTGGTGGTCTTGACGGGGTCCTTCTCCTCGCTCGGCACGCGGAACACGATCGCCGCGTAGCCGCCCTTCGTGGGCTGCGCGCCGTAGACGTTGGCGGTGACGTGCGCGGACGCGACGCCCGTGCCGAGGAGACCGGCGACACCGATGGTCGCGGCGAGGAAACCGGCGCGCTTGAAGACGTGCTGGGACATGGGTTCACTCCTGATGAACTCAAGAAAGGGAGCCGGCGCGGTTCGGGGACCGGCCGGGCAAGGGGGACGAGCTGGGTTTCAGGAGCAGACGGGCGGGCCGCGCCGCCCGCGGATCCGGCGCAGGTCGACGCCGACGAGGTGGTCCGGGGCCGCGGTGCGGGCCGGGATCGGCGAAGGGGCCGCCGAAAGCACCGGCAGCGGGGTGAGCAGCCGCGGCAGGATCGCGCGCAGCACGGCCAGCACCGTGAGCAGCGTCGCGTCCGCGCGGGCGAGCAGCAACGCCGTCAGCACGGTGGCGACGGCGTGCGCGGTGAGCATGCCCAGGCCGGTGCGGCCCGGCATCGTGTACATGTCGTGGTGGCCGGACAGCGTCGTGAGCAGCAGGTGCATCACGAGCTGGGCGGCGCCCAGCAGGGTGATCGTGGCGACGGTTCCGCGCGCTTTGCGGGCGAGCGCCGTCGCGGTCCAGCCGAACAGGCCGGTGAGCAGCACGGTCATCGCCGGGTCGGGCAGGCCGCCGTCGGCGACCCGGTGCGCGGTGACGGACAGCGCCGCGGCGCACACGGCGAGCAACACCCCGCGGGTAGCTCCGAGCACGGCGGGACGCCGTGCCGGACCGTTCATGAGGAGCAGCCTAGGTGACGCGCCACCGGGTGATCGCGCGATCCCGGCAAGTGAGCACACATGGAGTTCACGGCTGCCAGGCCGGATCGGTTCAGCGTTGTTGTTGCCGATCACGCCCGGATAGGGAACGGTGTCGGAATCAATGAGGCCGGGAACGGGGGTTTGGCTTCGGCGCACGGTGGGTATTGAGCCGTCGGTCAGGAGCTAGCCCGTTCGGGTGAAGCCTCACGGACGCGGGCGGGAGTGCGGACACGGATGAATCTCTTCGAGTACATCTCGGACCGGGCGAGCAAGTTGTGGCTGGAGGCCTACCTCCACACCAGCATGGTGGTGCAGTGCACGATCCTGGCGGCCATCCTCGGCGTGCTGATCGGGGTGGCGGTCTACCGCAGCCCGATCGGGTCGGCCGTGGCCACCGCGCTGGCCAGCACGATCCTGACGGTTCCGTCGTTCGCCCTCCTGGGCCTGCTGATCCCGCTCTCCGGGCTCGGCCCGACGACGGCCGTCATCGCGCTGGTGCTGTACGGCCTCCTGCCGATCGTCCGGAACACCATCGTGGGGCTCGACGGCGTCGATCCGGCGATCACCGATGCCGCGCGCGGCATCGGGATGAGCCGTTTCGGCGTGCTCACGCGGGTCGAGCTGCGGCTGGCCTGGCCCGCGATCCTCACCGGGATGCGGGTCGCCACCCAGATGCTGATGGGCATCGCGGTGATCGCCGCCTACGCGAAGGGCCCCGGCTTCGGCGCCGAGGTCTTCTCCGGGCTCACGAACGCGGGGAGCACGAACTCCCTGAACCAAGCCGTCACCGGGACGGTCGGGGTGGTCATCCTCGCCCTGATCCTCGACGGCGTCTACGTCCTGATCAAGCGCTTCACCATCTCTAGGGGTGTCCGTGGCTGAGAACGAGGAAGTCTCCGGCGTCGAAATCGAACTGGAGCACGTGACCAAGCGGTACCCCGGCACGCGTGAGGCGGCGGTCGACGACTTCTCGATGGTCGTGCCGGCCGGCAAGATCGTGGTCTTCGTCGGCCCGTCGGGCTGCGGCAAGACCACCACGATGCGGATGATCAACCGGCTGGTCCAGCCGACGTCCGGCCGGATCACCATCGGCGGCGACGACGCGCTGAAGCTGGACGTCGACACCCTGCGCCGCCGGACCGGCTACGCGATCCAGCAGGCCGGGCTGTTCCCGCACTTCACCGTGTCGCAGAACATCGCGGTGGTCCCGGGGCTGCTGGGCTGGGACAAGAAGAAGGTCAACGACCGGGTCGAGGAGATGATGGACCTGGTCGGGCTCGACCCGGCCGACTTCCGCGACCGCTTCCCGCGCCAGCTCTCCGGTGGCCAGCAGCAGCGCGTCGGCGTCGCCCGCGCGCTGGCGGCCGACCCGCCGGTGCTGCTGATGGACGAGCCGTTCGGCGCGGTCGACCCGATCACCCGCGGCAACCTGCAGGACGAGCTGCTGCGGCTGCAGTCGGAGCTGAAGAAGACGATCGTCTTCGTCACGCACGACTTCGACGAGGCCGTGAAGCTCGGCGACAAGATCGCCGTGCTGGGCAACCAGTCGTCGATCATGCAGTACGACACACCCGAGGCGATCCTGGCGAACCCGGCCAACGACACGGTCGCGGGCTTCGTCGGCGCGGGCGCGTCGCTCAAGCAGCTGACGCTGCTGCGGGTGCGTGACGTCGAGCTGGCGCAGGACGCGCTGACGGCCGGGGTCGACGAGGACCCGGAGGAGCTGCGCAAGAAGCTCGAAGAGCAGCGCAAGCACTTCGCGCTCGTCCTCGACGCGCGTCGCCGTCCGATGCGCTGGGTGCACGCCCGCGACCTGCGGGCCGGGGCGTCGCTGGCCAACGCCGGCAAGCCGCTGCGCGACATCGTCAGCCTGCAGTCGACGCTGCAGGACGCGCTCGAGGCGATGCTCGCCGAGGGCGGTTCGGTGCCGGTGACCGGCGCGCGCGGCGAGTACGCGGGCACCATCCAGCTCGACACCGTCATCTCGACGATCCAGCAGCTGCGCGACGAGCACACGAACGGTGAGGAGGTGTCCGCATGACGGCTGCCGTCGATACCGGTTTCAGCACCGAGTCCGGCTCCAAACGCGCGGAACGCGTCCGGCTGTTCGCGCAGCCCGCCGTGGTCCTGCTGATCGTCGCGGTCACGCTGATCTGGGTGTTCTCCAGCGGCCTCACCGCGACCGAGAAGGAGACGCTCAACGCGTCGTCGCTGCTCACGGCGTTGTGGGACCACGTGCTGATGACGCTCGTGGTGACCGCGATCGTCGTGGTGGTCGCGGTGCCGCTCGGGGTGATCGTGACCCGGCCGTGGGCGCGGTTCCTCGCGCCGGTCTTCCTGGCGATCGCGAACATCGGCCAGGCCGCGCCCGCGCTGGGCGTCCTGGTGCTGTGGTTCATCGTCACCGGCGCGGTCGGCGGCCTGTGGGTGGCGGCGCTGCCGCTGGCCTTCTACTCGCTGCTGCCGGTGCTGCGGAACACGATGGTCGGCATCCAGCAGGTCGACCCGGCTCTGATCGACGCGGGCCGCGGCATCGGGATGTCGGCGAGCGCGGTGCTGTGGCGCGTCGAGCTGCCGCTGGCCGTCCCGCTGATCCTGGCCGGTCTGCGCACCTCGCTCGTGCTGGCGGTCGGCACCGCGACGTTCGGCATGTTCGTCAACGCCGGCGGGTTCGGGCTGCTCATCGACACCGGGTACAAGCTGAACCTGACCTCGGTCCTCGTCACCGGCTCGGTGCTGGCCGTCGCGCTGGCGCTGCTGGTGGACTGGCTGGGCGCGGTCGCGGAACAGTTCTTCGGACCGAAGGGGCTGCGATGAAACTCCGGCGTTTGACGGCGGCCCTCGGGGTGGCGGTGCTCGGCGCGACGCTCTCGGCGTGCGGGCTCACGGTCAACCAGGGGGTGCCCTACGACATCCAGCCCGGCACGATCCAGCCGATCCCTTCGCTGCAGGGCCTGAAGGTGACGGTGGGGTCCAAGGACTTCACCGAGAACATCATCCTGGCCTACCTGTCGGAGATGGCGCTGACCGCGGCGGGCGCGGACGTCGTCGACCTGTCGGACATCAAGGGGTCCAACTCGTCGCGGCAGGCGCTGCTGTCCGGGCAGACCGACGTCACCTGGGAGTACACCGGCACCGGCTGGATCAACTACCAGGGCAACGAGCTCCCGGTGCCCGGCGGCGAGAAGGCCCAGTACGACGCGACGGCCAAGGCCGACGAGGAGAAGTTCGGCGTCAGCTGGCTGAACTACTCGCCGCTCAACGACCAGTACGCCTTCGCCGTCACCGAGGCGTACGGCGCGAAGAACAACCTGAAGACGACGTCGGACCTCGCGGCGTTCCTCAAGCAGAACCCGGACCAGAACCGGTTCTGCCTGGAGACGGAGTTCACCAGCCGCCAGGACGGGTTCCCGGCCGCGGTGAAGGCGTACGGCTTCCAGAACCCGAAGATCGAGAACTTCGGCATCGGTACGATCTACTCGGCGGTCGCGGGCGGCACGTGCCCGGTCGGCGAGGTGTTCACCACCGACGGCCGGATCTCCGGGCTGAACCTGCGGGTGCTCGAGGACGACAAGAAGGCGTTCCCGCAGTACAACGCGGTCCCGACGCTGCGCACGGACTTCCTCAAGGCCCACCCGGAGATCCGCGGCCCGCTCGAGACGGTCGGCGCGGCCCTGGACAACCAGCAGATGGTCGAGCTGTGCAAGCAGGTCGACGTCGACGGCCAGGACGCGGGCAAGGTCGCCCACGACTGGATGGTCAAGAAGGGCTTCGTGAAGTAACCCCGTAGCACCGGGGCCGCACTTTCACGTGAAAGGTTTTCCCCCTGTTTCCGTTTTCGTCTCTTACACCAGTGCCAAGACCTTCCCCCGCTATTCTCCCCCCCCCGACTCCC
>NZ_JBVJNO010000004.1:301662-353727 GCF_055583645.1 Amycolatopsis sp. NPDC104587 | reverse complement strand
GGGTCGATTTCGACGACCGGGACGGGGGAGGGGCCCCCCACGATGGGGGGGGAAAGAGGGGCTGAGGGAGGGAACCCTGCACCACCGGGCCCCCACTTTCACGGGAAAGTGCGGCCCCAGTGCTCGTGGTCAGATGCCCAGCCGGTGCAGCAGCTGGCCCTCCAGCCGTTCCAGCTCGCCGGCCACCGCCCGGTGGGCCGACTTCCGCCGGGCCGCCGGCATGCGCTCGGCCGCGCGGACCGTCGCCGACAGCTGCTCCAGCGTCCCGAGCGAGTCCTTCGCGAAGTCCTGGTCGGCCTTCGACGCCTTGTCGGACTTCTGCAGGTCACGGCAGCCTTCGGCGAGGCCGGCGATCCGTGCGTGCAGCGCCGCTCCGCGCCCGGTGTAGTCGCCCAGCTTGTCGACCGCGACCCCGAGCTTGCGTGCTTGGTAGCGGTCGTACATCTCCCGCGCGGCGCCCGCCGCGCGCACCGCGTACGGCGCGACGACCGGGATCACGGCCGGGCCGAGCACCTTGGCCACCGCGACCGCGTTCTTCGCCTTCTTGGGGGTGAATCGGCCTTCACCCTCGATCTTGGCCTTGCGCGCCATGGCACCCTCCTGCGACGTGTCGAGGTCGAACTTACTGTGCGCCAGGGTGGCGGGCATGTCGGCTCGGCCGGGGGAATCTAGAGTGATCTCCATGAAGGGCGAGGTGGTACTCGACGCGGGAGCGGTCAGCCGCTGCCGGCGACGGGTGCACCTCGAGCACGACCCGACGATGCGCGAGGTGCCGCTGTCCCCGCCGGACCCCACGGCGCAGCAGCGGATCGCCGACGCCACCGCGCACCGCGAGGACATCGTCACCCGGCTGATGGCCGCGAACCCTGGCGCCTGGGTGAAGATCGGCCGTGACCTCCCGGCCCACGAGCGCGTCGAGCAGACCGAACGCGCTTTTGCCGCCGAGGCGCCCTACATCTGGGGCGCGCTGCTGCCGGTCGACCCGGCCGGGCACCGGCGCGGTGGCATCGACCTGCTCGTCCGCACCGGCCGCGGGTACGTCCCGGTGCTCGTCGTGCGCCACCGCATCACCGACCGCGGCACCGGCGCGATCGTCACCGGGCCGACCGACCTCGACCCGGCGAACCGCGGCTCCGACGAGGGCCGCAAGGTCCGGTCGCAGCCGCGTGACCAGCTGCGGCTGGTGCACATCCGCCGCATGCTGCAGACGCTCGGGCAGGCCGACGAAAGCCTCGTCGTCGGCGGCGTGATCGGCCTCGACGCCGACGTCGTCGTCTGGCACGACCTCACGGCGGGCACCTGGCCGGGCGGGCGCAGCGCGCTCACCGAGTACCAGGTCCGGTTCGCCGACCGGCTCGCCATCGCGACCGCGGCCGCGAACGGCGAGGAGCCGCTGGCCGAGCCGTCGCGTGTGCTGGAGTGCCGCCGCTGCCCGTGGTGGCCGACGTGCGAAGCGCTGCTCACCGAAACCCGCGACGTCAGCCTGGTGGTCCGCGGGGAGGACGCGATGGAGCTGCGCCGCGCCGGCGTGTCCACTGTGGACGAGCTGGCGGCGCTCGACCCGGCGGGCGAGCCACCGGCGGTGAACTGGACGGGCGTCACGTTCCCGGACGCCGTGGTGCTCGCCCGCGCCTGGCTGGCCGACCTGACGCTGGTCCGCCGCGTCGACCGGGTCGAGGTCCCGCGCGCCGACGTCGAGGTCGACGTCGACATGGAGAGCTTCGGCGACGCGGGCGCGTACCTCTGGGGCTGCCTGCTGTCCGGCGCCGACATCGGGCTGGAGCCGGGCTACCGCGCCTTCGCGACGTGGGACCCGCTGCCCACCGACGACGAGGCGCGGTCGTTCGCGGAGTTCTGGGCGTGGCTCACGGACGTCCGCGAGCGCACCGAGGCCGCGGGCCTGACCTTCCGCGCCTACTGCTACAACGCGCTCGCCGAGAACCGCTGGCTCTTCGGTTCCGTCGAGCGTTTCGGCGACCACCCCGGGGTGCCCACGAAGAAGGACATTCAGTCCTTTGTGGACTCCGAGGAGTGGGTCGACCTCTTCCGCAGTGTCACCGACCAGTTCCTCTGCTCCCACGGCAAGGGCCTGAAGGTGATCGCCCCGGTGGCCGGGTTCGCGTGGCGCGACCCCGAAGCGGGCGGCGAGGCGTCGATGCGCTGGTACCGCGACGCGGTCGGCATGGACGGCGAAATCCCGGACGACGGCCAGCGCGAGCGCCTGCTGCGCTACAACGAGGACGACGTCCTCGCGACCCGTGCCCTGCGCGAGTGGATCGACGCCCGGGCGCAGACCGAAGTCCCGTACATGTTCGATCTCTGAGTAGTTCGCCGACTAAGACACTTGTTTGTCGACCGGGAGACCCCGCGGTTCGAGGCGGGCCTGTCGTTGCTGGGCGTGCTCGGCCCGGACCAGACGATCAGCCGACGCTGGTACGCCAAGAACCGCGGCACCGAGGCCCAGCTCAAGCAGTACGGCAAGCAGGCCGCCGAGGTGCAGGCCGGCGCCGAGATCCTCGAAGTGGCGCCCGGTCCCGGGTTCTTCGCCCTCGAGCTGGCGAAGCTCGGCTTCCGCGTCACCGGGCTCGACATCAGCCACACGATAGTCGAGATCGCGCTCGACGAAGCCCGCAAGTCCGGTGTGGACGTCGCCTTCCGGCAGGGAGACGTGACCACCGCGCCGTTCGACGGCGAGTCGTTCGACTTCCTGGTCTGTCAGGCCGCGTTCAAGAACTTCCGGCAGCCGGTGGCGGCGCTGAACGAGATGCACCGGCTGCTGCGGCCGGGCGGGTTCGCCGTGATCCACGACCTGAACCACGAAGCCACCGGCGCCGACATCCGGCGTGAGGTCGACGGGATGAACGTCGGCGCGGTCAGCGGGTTCACGGTCCGCCAGACGCTCGGCTGGCTGCGGCGGCGCGCGTTCACGCCGGCGCAGTTCCGGGAGCTGGCCGCCGAAAGCGCTTTCGGCGGTTGCCCGGTCACCGCCGACGGCGTCGGCCTGGAGGTCCGCCTGACCCGCTGACCGCGGCCGTCAGCGCGGGGCCATCCGGAGCGAGCCGTCCATGCGGACGACCTCGCCGTTCAGGTAGTCGTGGTCGATGAGCGACAGCGCGAGCTGCGCGTACTCGTCCGGCCGCGCGAGGCGCTTCGGGAACGGGATGCCGGCGGCGAGCGCCGCGCGGAACTCGTCGCTGACCGTCGCGAGCATCGGGGTGTCGACGATGCCCGGCGCGATGGTCAGCACCCGGATGCCGTGCGAGGCCAGGTCGCGCGCGGCCGGCAGGGTCAGCCCGACGATCCCGCCCTTGGACGAGGAGTACGCGACCTGCCCGATCTGGCCGTCGTAGGCGGCGATCGACGCGGTGTTGATGATGACACCACGGGCGTCGTCGGCCAGCGGCTCGGTCTTCGCGATGGCCTCGGCGGCGATCGTCAGGACGTTGAACGAGCCGACCAGGTTGATCTGGACGACCTTCGCGTACAGCGCGAGGTCGTGGCGGCCCTTCTTCGACAGGATCCGCGCGGACGGCCCGATGCCGGCGCAGTTCACCACGGTCCGCAGCGGCACGCCCGAGCCCGCCGCGGTCGCGACGGCGGCCTCGACCTGGTCGACGTCGGTCACGTCGGCTTCGACGTAGGTGATGCCCTCGACCTGCTCGGCCTGCTCGATCGACGGCGCCAGGTCCAGCGCGAACACCTTCGCGCCCTTGGCCGCGAGGGCCTTGGCCGTCGCCCCGCCGAGGCCGGACGCGCCCCCCGTGACGAGCGCGGCCGTGTCGGTGATCTGCATCTGTGCGTTCCTCTCCCGCGTGGGCTCCGGACACAGGTTAACGCTCGTTCGCACCGCTGATTTGTGTGCTCTCTCACCGCCCGCAAACTGCTGTTAACGCACCGCCGCGGTGTCGCGTGGAGTACTCACCCGTGTCCGGTTCCGTTAGCGCGGTGGTCAACTCCGGCTGTCACCTTCAGCACCATGACGCCAGCTCGGATCGTGGTGGTAGGAACCGGTTACGTCGGCTTGACCACAGGGGCCTCCCTGGCCAGTCTGGGTCATTACGTCACGTGCGTGGACGTCGACCGAACGAAGGTTTCCCGGCTCAGCGCGGGCCGGGTCGACATCCTCGAACCGGGGCTGGCCGACCTGGTCGCCCGCGGCATCGCGGCCGGACGCCTGCAGTTCGTCGTCGGCGCGCGGGACGCGGTCCGCGACGCGCAGGCGGTCTTCCTGTGCGTGCCGACGCCGATGGGCGCGGGCGGTTCCGCCGACCTGCGCGCGGTTGAGGCGGTGGCCGCCGAGATCGGCGACGTCCTGACCGCCGGCTGCGCCCTGGTCACCAAGTCGACCGTGCCGGTCGGCACGTCGAAGCGGATCCAGGAGATGCTGGGCCGCACCGACGTCCCGGTGGTGTCGAACCCCGAGTTCCTCCGCGAGGGCACCGCGGTCGCGGACTTCCTGGGCCCGGACCGGATCGTCGTCGGCTCCGACGACCACGCCGCCGCGCAGTGGGTCGGCGAGCTGTACGCCGAGCTGGACGCGCCGGTCGTCGTCGCCGACGCGGCGAGCGCGGAGCTCGTGAAGTACGCCGCGAACTGCTATCTCGCGCTGAAGCTGTCCTACGTCAACTCGATCGCCGAGCTGTGCGAGCGGCTGGGCGCGGACATCAACCTCGTCACCGAGGGCATGGGCTACGACCGCCGGATCGGCCGGACGTTCCTCAAGCCGGGTCCGGGCTGGGGCGGCTCCTGCCTGCCGAAGGACACGAGCGCGCTGGTCAAGGTCGCGGAGTCGGTGCAGTACGACTTCAAGATGCTGACCTCGGCCATCGAGGAGAACATCGCCCAGCGCGACCGGATCGTCGCGAAGATCGCCGGCGCGGTCGGCGGCACGCTGGCCGGTGCCCGGATCGGCGTGCTGGGCCTCGCCTTCAAGGCGGGCACCAACGACCTGCGCGACTCGCCCGCGCTCGCCGTCGCGTCGGTGCTGTGCGCGCTCGGCGCCGAGCTGGTCGCCTACGACCCGGCGGTCGGCAGCGAGATCGACGGGATGACCGTGGTCGACGACGCCTACCAGGTCGCGAAGGACGCGGACGTGGTCGTGGTGCTGACCGAGTGGGCCGAGTTCAAGCACCTCGACTGGCGCGCGATGGCCGAGCTGATGGACGGCATCGACGTCGTCGACACGCGGAACCTGCTGGACCCGCGCACGGTCGTCGACGCCGGGCTGTCCTGGCAGGGTGTCGGGCGGCCGCGGGCGGCCGCGCGGATCAAGGTTTCCTGACGGGGCTTCCTCCGGCTAAGGTGATCGGCACGGCATCGCGTGTCGGTCACCGGCTGGGTGAGGCATGGAGGTGGCGGGAGTGCCCCGGAGGCATCTCACTCGTGTCAGTTTCCGTTTCCGTTGAACTGAACCATCTGATCGTCCCGTCCCGGAACAACCGGGAATCCGCTGAATTCTTCGCGAACCTGCTCGGCCTCGAAATCGGGGAAGAATGGGGTCCGTTCATTCCCGTCGAGACGCGCAACGGCGTCCGGCTGGACTTCGCGAGCATCCCCGAAGGTGACCTGCGCCTGCAGCACTACTGCTTCCTGATCCCGGAAGACGACTTCGACGCCGTCTTTGCGCGGCTCGTCGAAACCGGCGTGACCTACCACGCCGATCCGCAGGGAAAGCAGGTCGGCGAAATCAACCACAACCACGGCGGCCGTGGCGTCTACTTCCTCGATCCCGGCGGCAACGGGATCGAAGTCATCACGCAGCCGTACGAGCCGGAACGGCGTCGCCCGGCGTCCTGGTAGTTACCATCGGGGCATGTTCACGACGAGGCCGGAGCTGGCCGGCACCTTCGGGATGGTGGCATCAACGCACTGGCTGGCCTCGGCCACCGGGATGGCGGTGCTGGAGGACGGCGGCAACGCGTTCGACGCGGCGGTCGCGGCCGGGTTCGTCCTGCAGGTCGCCGAGCCGCACCTGTGCGGCCCGGCGGGCCAGGTGCCCGGCCTCTTCGTGACGGCGGACGACCCGACCCCGCGGGCACTGGCCGGTCAAGGCCCGTCGCCCGCGGGGGCCACCGCCGCGCATTTCGCGTCGCTCGGGCTCGACCTGATCCCCGGCAGCGGTCTGCTCCCGGCGACCGTCCCCGGCGCGTGGGACGGCTGGCTTCTGCTGCTTCGCGACTACGGCACGAAGTCGCTTCGCTCGGTGCTGTCGTACGCGATCGGCTACGCGCGCAACGGCGTCCCGCTGGTGTCGCGGGTGGGGGACACGATCAGCGCCGTCTCGCGGCTGTTCACCGAGCACTGGCCGACGTCGGCGGCACTCTGGATGCCGGACGGCAAACCCGCGTCGGGCCTGCACCGGAACCCGACCTTGGCGGACACCTGGGAACGGCTCCTGAGCGAGGCGGAGTCCGTCCCGGGCCGGGAGGCGCAGATCGACGCGGGACGTCGGGCCTGGTCACAGGGTTTTGTCGCGGAAGCGATCGAGGAGTTCAGCCGCACCGCGTTCCGCGACGACTCCGGCCGCGACCACGCGGGCCTGCTCACCGGCGACGACCTGGCGTCGTGGTCGGCGTCGTACGAGGACCCGGCGTTCGTGGACGTCGACGACTGGCGCCTGGTCAAGATGGGCGGCTGGACGCAGGGCCCGGCCCTGCTGCAGCAGGCGCTGCTGATGCACGGCTTCCGCGACGAGCTGTCCTTTGTGGACGGCGTGGCGTCGGAGCGCACGGTCCACTTGGCGACTGAAGCGGCGAAGCTCGCCTTCGCGGACCGCGAGGCGTGGTACGGCGACACGGAGGTGCCACTGGACGTGCTGCTCTCTGCTTCTTACACGGATGCCCGGCGGGCGCTGATCACCGATACGGCGTCTGCCGCGCTTCGCCCCGGGGACGCTCGTGGCCCGGCCCGGCTCCCGGCGATCCTGGATTCTCTGCAGGGCGTGCGGGCCGAAGGCGGCGCGACGGGCGAGCCGACGATCGGCCCCCAGGGCCAGACCCGCGGCGACACGGTCCACCTCGACGTCGTCGACGCGGCAGGCAACCTGGTTTCGCTGACCCCGTCGGGCGGCTGGCTGCAGTCGAGCCCGACGATCCCGTCGCTGGGCTTCTGCCTGGATTCGCGCGGCCAGATGTTCTGGCTGGAGCAGGGCCTGCCGAACTCCCTGGCCCCGCGCAAGCGCCCGCGCATCACGCTGTCGCCGTCCCTGGCCCTGCGCGACGGAGTCCCGACGCTGGCGTTCGGCACTCCGGGCGGCGACCAGCAGGACCAGTGGCAGCTTTGTTTCTGGCTGGCCCACGTGTACGGCGGCCTGAACCTCCAGGAGTCGATCGACGCACCCGCGTGGCACACAACGGCGTTCCCGAGCTCGTTCTACCCGCGCTCGTGGAACCCGCGGGAGCTGGTGGTGGAGTCCCGGCTGGGAGCGTCCACTTTGGACGCCCTGCGCGACCGCGGCCACCAGCTCGTGGACGCCGGAGACTGGGCGCTGGGCCGCCTGTCAGCGGTTTCCCGCACCGACGGCCTCCTGCACGCGGCGGCGAACGCCCGGGGAATGCAGGGCTACGCAGCCGGGCGTTAGCTCGGCCGCTCCCAGAGCCAGAACTCGATGCCCTGGTTGTCCGTGCAGTCGGCCGTGAAGCCGTAGGGGTGGTTCTCGACTGCACCTGCCTGGCCACCCTGCTCGCGGACCCGCGTCAGGGCGGCTTCCAGGTTGTCCACCGCGAACATCAGCTTCCAGCCGACCTGCCGGTCCGGGCCGCCCCAGAGGCCGCCCTCCAGGCCGTGGCCCTGGATGCTCCAGGCCGTCGGCTGCGAGCCCGCGGTGAACTCCCAGCCGAGCACCGCGCCGTAGAACGTCTTCGCCGGCTCGTCCTGCGGGACCTGGAACGTGAAGTACATGGCCTCGCCCTGCTTCGGCGAAGCGGCGGCGGCGGGTGCGGCCTGCGAGACGAGCCAGCGCTGGCCGAACGGGTCGCGGAACGAGCCGCCCCGGCCGTACGGCGAGTCGCTCACCGCGCGGATCAGCGTCGCGCCCAGCTCCAGGGCCCGGGAGACGCTGACGTCCGCGTCCGGCACCTCGACCCGCACCGACGCACCTCCTTCGCGGGGTGCCACGTGCCCGATCTCCGGGTGCTCCTCGGCGAGCATCAGGACGGCGTCGCCGATGGCCAGCTCGGCGTGCCCGACCTTGCCGTCCGGCATGACGATCGGGTCGCCGCGGCGGGTCGCGCCGAAGACGTCGACGTAGAAGTCGAGCGCGGCCCGGGCGTCGGACACGGCGAGGTAGGGCGTCAGGGAACGCAGCTGAGTGGCGGGTGCCTCTGAAGTGGTGGTCATATCGGCTCCGTTCAAGATGGCGCGACGCAGGTTGTCACGCAGTTCGGCGGCGAAGTCCGGGTCGGGCGCGACCCGCGCGGAGGGGCGGCGAAGCGCGTCGAAAGGCTCAGGCATCGCGACCCTCCTTCTCTTCGTAAGCACGCCGGAACGCGGCACGGGCCCGCACGAGCAACGCCTCGGTGGCGTGCACGCTGCGGCCCAGGTGGCCGGCGACCTCGGGCACCCCGAGGCCGTCGACGTAGCGCAGGGTCAACGCCGCCTGGTGGTGCGGCCCGAGCGATTTGAGCACCTGTCTCGCGCGCAGGGCGTCGAGCTGCTCGTCCCACGGGTCCTCGACGGCCGGCTCGCTGTCGTGCACCAGCCGCAGCCCGCGTTCCTCACGTTCTTTGCGCCGCCAGTGGTCGGCGAGCTTGTGCCGGGCGACGCCGATCAGCCACCCGGTGCTCACTGGAGGTGCGTACTCCTTGCGACAGGCGGCGACCGCCCCGAGGAACGTCTCGGACGTGAGCTCCTCGGCGAGCGTGCGGTCACCGCACCGGGACAGCAGGTACCCGTAGACCTCCGGCAGCGCGGTCTCGTAGAGCCCGAGCAGCGCGAAGGCCGGGTCCGGTCGTACCCGAGGTTCCGTCACACCCTCATCGTCGCTTGGCGGGCACCTTTTCCGACGGGTGAACCCGCGTCTTTTTCGGCGGCCAGTTCACCCGGATGGTGACAACGTGATCACGCCGCCCGGGAAAGAGCCGGTAGACGCTGACGACGAAGGTCCCGGGCCGCGCCCGCTTCCGCGACAGGTAGTCGTGCGCGCAGGCCGTCCCGTACCGGACGGTCCACCCCTGGTACCGATCACTGCGGTGCTCCAGCACGAACCCCATGTCATCGACGAGTTCGGTGTATTCGTGCACCCGCCCGTCCTCGGCCTCGCGCCGGTACTCGAGCTCGTGGGGGTAGCCGTACCTGTCCATGACCTGCAGGTTCTCGACGCAAGTCAGCACAACACGGCCACAAAGGGGGAATCCCGCTTCGGACCGCCCGCCCTACGATTCGTGGTTGATCGACAGCGAGGGGTGACCACCATGGATCGGCCGACAAAGCCGAACTACCGGCGACGCCAGCTCGGCCGCACCCTGCGCAAGCTACGCGAGGCGGCGGGGCTGAGCCAAGAGGAGGCGGGCGGGCCGCTTCGGTTCTCCACGTCGAAGATGAGCCGGATCGAGCAGGGGTTCATCCCGGGCTACAACGACTTCCTGGCGCTGCTCGACCGCTACGGGATCATCAGCTCGGACTACGGCGAGTACGTGCGGATGTTCGACTACGCCAAGGAGAAGGGCTGGTGGCACGCCTTCGGTTTGAACGATCGCGGTTTCGTGAGCGTGGAAGCCGAGGCTTCCTGGATCCGGAACTACCAGCTCGGGTTCGTGCCGGGATTGCTGCAGACCGAGGAGTACATGCGTGCCACCTTCGCCGGTGCGCGCGACTCGTTCGAGGGCGCCGATCTGGAGAACCAGATCCAGGTTCGCCTGCGCCGCCAGCTTCGCCTGGTCGAGGCGCCGCTGCTGAAGCTGCATGCGGTGATCGACGAATCCGTGATTCGGCGCGAGCCGTGCGGTGCGGCGCAGTTGCGCCGCCTGATCGAGGCCGGTGAGCTGCCGAATGTCGTGATTCAGGTGCTTCCGTGGACGGCTGGATCGCACGATGGTCTGTACAGCAACTTCATCCTCGCAGAATTTCCGGATAAGGCTGAGACTGACCTGGCCTACGTGCAGTACGGATTCGGTGCTCTTCAGATCGAAAAGGAGGCTGATGTGCGCGCTGCTAGGCTGAGTTTCGATCATCTCGCCGATCTGGCTCTGGACGACGAAGACTCGCGCACTCTCATCGCGGAGATGATCGCCGAGATGTAGTCCGACGAGAGGCGAGCACCGTGGACTGGCGGAAGAGCAGCTACAGCGGCGGCGGCAACAACGATGACTGTGTCGAGGTCGCGTTCGCCGGTGCCGCCGTCGCCGCTCGGGACTCGAAAGCGCCCGCGGCCGGGGCACTCGAAGTGCCACCGGCCGCTTGGCTCGCCTTCACGGCTCAGCTCACACCCGGGGGTCCGGCAACCGCCGCGCGGTAACCGCCACGATCACTGCCAGCACCGCCACCAGCCCGATCACCAGGGCGAACGCGTCCCGGGTCCCCATCGAACCCGACAGCGCCGCGTACAAACTCCCCAACGTCGCCACACCCAGCGCCAGCGACGTCTGCTGATTGGTCGTCATCACCCCGGACCCGACCCCGGCCAGATCCGTGGGCACGTGCGAAAGCACGATCCGGAACAGCGTCGTCATCGCCAGCGCGTTCCCGACACCGATCGCCACCATCGACGGCGCCAGGTCCACCACCGTCACGTGCGGCCACGTCGACAGCGTCGTGCACAGCAGCGCCACCATGCCCACCGCCGTGATCGCGCCGCCGATCGGGACCACCTTCTGGCCGTACCGGGTCACCAGCCTGCTGCTCAGCATCGACACCGTGAAGTACGCGACCGCGAGCGGCGTCAGCGCGGCGCCCGCGCCCAGCGGCCCGAAGTGCAGGCCTTCCTGGAGCGTCATCGCGAACACGAACATGAACGAGCCGAACGCGCCGAAGAACGGGATCGCCACCATCAGCCCGCTGCGCACACTCGGCAGCCGCATCACCGACGGTGGCAGCAGCGGTGTGCCGCCGGTTCGCTCCAGGCGCCGCTCCACGTGCACGAACGCCGCGGCCGACACCGGGGACAGCGCCAGCAGCACGATCGACCACACCGGCCAGCCCAGTGCTCGCCCCTCCATCAGCGGGACCAGCAACGACAGCAGGGTCGTCGCCAGCAACGCCGTGCCGAGGCGGTCGACGCCCAGCGGGTTGTGCGCGCGGCTTTCCGGCAGCCGCCGGGCCAGCACCAGGACCACCAGGCCGATCGGCACGTTCACCAGGAAGATCGGGCGCCAGCCGGTGCCGAACAGGTTCGCCGCCACCAAGGCGCCGCCGGCCAGCTGGCCGACGACCGTCGAGAGGCCGCCCGTGGCGCCGTACAAGCCCAGGGCCCGTGAACGTTCTTCGCCGGACGTCGTCGCCTGGATGATCGAGAGCACCTGCGGCAGCAGCAACGCCGACGCCGCCCCCTGCGCGGCGCGGGCGATCACCAGCGTGGTCGCAGTCGGGGCGATTCCGCAGGCCAGGGACGTCAGCGTGAACAGCCATAGCCCCGCGAAGAACAGCCGCCGTCGGCCGAACGAGTCGCCGAGGCGGCCGCCGACCACCAGCAGCACCGCGTACGCGATGCCGTAGGCGGCCACCACCAGTTCGAGGGTCGCCGTGGACGCGTGGAGGTCGGCATCGATCGTCGGCAGCGCGACGTTGACGATGAAGAAGTCGATGATCGGCAGTGCCGCCCCCAGCAGCACGGTGACCAGGCCGGCGGGGGTCAGTCCCGGCCGGGAAGGGGCGCCGAGGGTGCTCGGCGCGAGGTGAGTCGTGGTCATGACTACTACGATCGACCCGAATCCAACCTAGTACCAGTTGCTGTTTATCCAGGTACCGTCACTACCTGGTACCAGGTTCAGGGGCGTGCGATCCTGGCACCATGACCACCGCCGTCGAATCCGAGCTTCGCCGCCAGGAACTCGCGAGGTTCCTGCGCAGCCGGCGTGAGCGGATCACGCCCGAGCAGGTCGGCCTCCCGATCATGGGCCGCCGCCGGACGCCAGGGCTGCGTCGCGAAGAGGTCGCGCAGCTCGCCGGCGTCGGGGTCACCTGGTACACGTGGCTCGAGCAGGGGCGCGACATCAACGCGTCCGAGCAGGTGCTGCAGGCGATCGCCCGCACGCTGCGGCTCGACCCCCACGAGCACACCCATCTCTTCCGCCTGGCCGGCGCGCCCGAGCCGGAGAGCGAGAAGGACTGCCAGGTCCTCTCGCCGCAGCTGGAGCTGATGCTGAAGAAGCTGGAGCCGTACCCGGTCGCGGTGCGCAACGCCCGCTGCGACCTGCTCGGCTACAACCGCGGCTACAGCCGGCTGATGGGCGACGTCGACGCGATCCCGTTCGAGGACCGCAACACCCTGGTCCAGTGCCTGCTCAACCCGCAGTGGCGCGAGCGCATGCTCGACTGGGAGACGAACATCCCGCGCGTGATCGCGTCCTTCCGCGCGGCGATGGCCGAGCACGTCGCCGAGCCGGCGTGGAAGCAGCTGGTCAAGCGTCTGAAGGCGGAGTCGCCGCTGTTCGCCGAGCTCTGGCCGCACCACGACGTCAACTCCGAGCCGATCCGCACCAAGCGCTACCTGCACCCGGACGTCGGGCTGCTGCAGTTCAACTTCACGTACCTCTACTACGGCCGCCGCTCGGAGATCACCGTGTCGACGTACACCCCGGCCGACGAGGAGACAGCGGCGAAGCTCCCGCTCATGGTCGACTGACGACGTACGCGGACTGTCGCTCTGTGACGGACGCGCCGACCCGCCACGACCGGTAGTTTTCGCGGCATGAGATGGCAGCCGGGCTGGTCCCCGTGGGTGGGGCGCGTGGTGCGCACCATCGTTGTCACGGGGTTCGTGCTCGGGGCGACCAGCGGGGCGTCGCGGTGGGATCCCGCCGCGCCGGCGATGACCACCGGCGCCCTCTTGTGGCTGCTCGCCACCACGCTGACGCTGCTGGTCGTCCACCGCTTCCCGCTGACGCTCTTCCTGGTGACGGCCGCGTCCGCGTTCGGTTACTACGCCTCGGGGCTGCCCGGCGGGCCGGTGATCATCGTGCCGACCATCGCCCTGTTCCTGCTCACCCGGCAGCGCGGCCCGGTCACCGCCGGGATCACCGGCGCCGCCGCGCTGACCGTCGCCTACCTGGCGCACGTGGTGACGTCGGGGTCGTTCACGCTGGCGGTCGGCGCCGGGTTCGTCGTGGTGTGGCTGGTGGCCGTCATCGGGATCGGCACCGCCGTCCGGTACCAGCTCGACGCGCTCGCCGCCCGCCGCGAGCAGGCCGACGAGCACCGGCACCGGCTCGCCGAGCAGGAGCGGCTGCGCATCGCGCGGGAGGTGCACGACGTCGTCGCGCACAGCCTGGCCATGATCAACGTCCAGGCGGGCGTCGCCGCGCACGTCGCCGACCGGCGGCCCGAGCAGGCGAAAGAGGCGCTGCTCAACATCAAGGAAGCCAGCGCGTCCGCGCTCAAGGACCTGCGCGCGACGCTGGCCGTGCTGCGCTCCGGTGAGGACAAGGCGCCCGCGCCGAGCCTCGCCCAGGCCGCCGAGCTGCTGGCCCACGCGCGTGACGCCGGGCTCGTCGTCGACGTTCACGGCGAGCCCGGTGACCTCCCCGCACCGGTCGACGCCGCGGGCTACCGGATCCTGCAGGAGTCGCTGACCAACGTCGTCCGGCACGCCGACCAGCCGAACCACGTCGACGTCCGGTTCGAGCGCAAGCCGGGCGCCTTCACGCTCCGGGTGCGTGACGACGGCCGCGGCACCGCCCAGCCGACACCGGGCCACGGCCTGCGGGGCATGAGCGAACGCGCCGCCGCGCTCGGCGGCCGGTGCACCGCCGGGCCGGTCGACGGCGGCTTCGAAGTGCGTGTCGAGCTACCGATCGAGGGGGAAGCATGATCCGCGTCCTGCTGGCCGACGACCAGGTCCTGGTCCGCGCCGGGTTCCGCGTGCTGCTGGAGACCGAAGACGGCTTCGAGGTCTGCGGCGAGGCGGGCGACGGCGAGCAGGCCGTGGCCGGCGCGATCGAGCACAAGCCGGACATCGTCGTGATGGATATCCGGATGCCGGGCGTCGACGGCCTCGAAGCGACCCGCCGGATCACCGCGAACCCCGACCTCGCCGGGACGAAGGTGCTGGTCCTGACCACCTTCGACGTCGACGAGTACGTCTACGAAGCCCTGCGCGCGGGCGCCAGCGGGTTCCTGCTGAAGGACACCGAACCGGTCGAGCTGCTGCGCGCGCTGCGCGTCGTCATGAGCGGGGAGGCGCTGCTGGCGCCGACCGTGACGCGCCGGCTGATCCAGGAGTTCGTCGGCCGCCCGGAGAACCGGAGCATCAACACGAGCGCGGTCCGGGAGATCACCGACCGCGAACGCGAGGTGCTCGGGCTGGTGGCGGGCGGCATGTCGAACGACGAAATCGCCGCCCACCTGGTGATCTCGACGGCGACGGCCCGCACGCACGTGAGCCGCATCATGACGAAGATCGGCGCGCGCGACCGGGCGCAGCTGGTCGTGCTGGCCTACGAGTCGGGTCTGGTCAGACCCCGTCGCCCCGCCTGACCCGGCGGACGACGCGCACGGCGCGGACCAGGAAGACGAGCGCGAGGACCGCGACCAGGCAGATCCAGACCATGGTGCCTCCTCTCCCGGCCGATGCTCTGCTCAAGAGGCGTCCGAGCGGGGGACGGCGTTCACTGACACGGCCGAAGTCACACCTTCGGGCTAAGCGTGGGTGACTACCCGGCTAAGCTCAGCCCGTGCGTCGTGCGTTGATCACCGGTATCACCGGTCAAGATGGCCAGTACCTTGCCGAGCTGCTCCACGAGCAACAGTACGAGGTCTTCGGCCTGGTCAAGGGGCAGAACAACCCCAGGATCGACATGATCCGCGCCGGCTACCCGTACGTCGAGATCGTCGAGGGCGACCTGCAGGACCTCTCCAGCCTGGTCGGGGTCCTGGAGCAGGTGCAGCCGGACGAGGTCTACAACCTCGGCGCGATCTCCTTCGTCGCCCTGAGCTTCAAGCAGGCCGAGCTCACGGCGAACGTCACCGGGCTGGGGGTGCTGCGGCTGCTCGACGCCGTCCGGATGGTCGGCGGCAGCCAGAACAACCCGATCCGCTTCTACCAGGCGTCGAGCTCCGAGATGTTCGGCAAGGTCCGCGAGTCGCCGCAGACCGAGGCCACGCCGTTCTACCCGCGCTCGCCCTACGGCGTCGCGAAGGTGTTCGGGCACGACATCACCGTGAACTACCGCGACAGCTACGGCCTCTTCGCCTGCTCGGGCATCCTCTTCAACCACGAGAGCCCGCGCCGCGGCATCGAGTTCGTCACCCGCAAGGTGACCAACGCCGTCGCGCGGATCAAGCTGGGCCTGCAGGAAAAGCTCGTGCTCGGCAACCTCGACCCGCGCCGCGACTGGGGTTTCGCCGGCGACTACGTCCGCGCGATGTGGCAGATGCTGCAGCAGGACGAGCCGGGGGACTACGTCGTCGCGACCGGGCGCACGCACAGCGTCCGCAACTTCGTCGACCTCGCGTTCAAGCACGCCGGCCTCGACGACTGGGAGCGGTTCGTCGAGCAGGACCCGCGGTTCTTCCGGCCGTCCGAAGTCGACCTCCTGGTCGGCGACGCCACCAAGGCCCACACCGAGCTCGGCTGGAAGCCGGAGGTCGGGTTCGAGGACCTGGTCGCGATGATGGTCGACCACGACCTGCGGGTCGAAGCCGCGAAGGCCGGGATCTCGCTCCCGTGATCTCCTACGCGCAGAACGCGGAGGACGTCGTCCTGGCCCGGGTCTTCGCGGGTCAGGCCACCGGTCGTTATGTCGACCTGGGGGCCGGTTACCCGACGCGGGACTCGGTCACCAAGCACTTCTACGACCTCGGCTGGCGCGGGATCAACGTCGAGCCGGAGCCGGCGCTGGCCGACGAGCTCGATGAGGCGCGCCCCGGGGACGTCAACCTGCGGGTCGCCGTCGGGGCCGAGCCCGGCAAGACCGTGCTGCACGTGGTGGACGGCCAGTGGGGCCGCGCGACGGTCGACGACTCGCTCGCCGCGCAGTACAAGGAGGACTGGCGCCTCCGCGACGTCGAGGTCGACGTCGTCACGCTCGCCCAGCTCCTCGACGACCACCCCGGCGACGTCGACTTCCTCAAGGTCGACGTCGAGGGCGCCGAACGCGCGGTGATCGAGGGTGCCGACTGGAGCCGTCACCGGCCGCGGGTGCTCGTCGTCGAGGCCACCGAGCCCGGCTCGCCGAAGCCCGCACACGACGAGTGGGAGCCGATGCTGCTCGAAGCGGGCTACCGCTGCGGGCTCTTCGACGGCCTCAACCGCTTCTACGCCCAGGCCACCGACACCGACGCCCTGGCCGCGCTTGCCGCGCCCGCCAACGTCTTCGACGACTTCGAGCGCTACGCGGCTTTCGAGATCCGCGAAGAGCGTGACCAGCTGCGTCAGGCACGGCCGTCCGAAGTCGCCTACATCCGGCGGCTCGAAGAGACAGTCGAAGCGGCACAGCAGGCGCGCGGTGAGCTCGGCGGGCAGCTGGACGCGGCTCAGCAGGAGCTCGCGCAGGCCCGCCGGACGGCTGAGGAGCACCGCCGCCGGGCCGCCGCCCTCGAACACCGCGTCGCCGAGCTGGAAGCCCAGCCCGGCGTCCGCCGCTACTGACGTTCGCGGGCCAGCTGCGCCAGCCGTTCGGTCATCACCTTGCCGACGGCGGCCGGGCTGGACCAGTCCTGGATCGCCTGGATCGCCCGTTCGCCCATCGACGCGCGCAGCCGGGGGCTGTCGGCGAGCCGGCGCAGCCACTGCGCGGCCTGCTCGACGTCCGGCTCCGCCCACAGCTGGCCGACCGAGTACCAGTCACCGAACTCGGCGCCGAAGCGGTGGTCGTGCTTCGAGATCGGGCGGACGTCGTACCCGACGACCGCGGCCGAGCCCGGCGGCATGAAGTCGAGGTTGGCGCTGAACCCCGTGGCCACCACGGGTTTGCCCATGGCCATCGCCTCGGCCATGCCCATGCCGAAGCCCTCGGACCGGTGCAGGGACGCGTAGATGTCGCAGCTCGCGAGCAGCGTGTCCATGTCGTCGCGGGACATCTCGCGTCGCAGCAGCGTGCCGCCGACCGACGCCATCGCCGCGCTCAACGCGGTGTCCAGCTCCGGGAAGCGTTCGAGGTTGTTCACCTTGAGCACCAGGTGGGCCTTCGTGCCGCGCTCTTCGGGCGGGAACGCGCGGCGGAACGCCTCGATCAGCGCCCACGGGTTCTTCCGCGCGTCGCTGGACGACGCGCTGAAGGTGTACAGCACGATCAGGCCGTCTTCCGGCAGGCCGAGCCGCGCCCGGTCGGGCCGGATGCCCGGCGCGTGCGGCACCACGCTCGGCACCACCGTGATCGGGATGTCGGTGACCGTGCGGAACGCGTCCGAGACGAACGACGACAGCACCCACAGCTCGTTGATGCCCGGCAGGTGCGGCAGCGCGTGCGGCGGCGGTTCCGGCAGCTCCCACGCCCACAGCGCGATCGTGTACCGGTCGAGCGCGTGCTCGGGGATCAGCTGCCACTCGTTGACGTTGACGATCCAGAGGTCGACGTCGAACTCCTTGCCCCGCCGCAGTTCCGCGATGTCCGGGGGCACCGGCACGGCCCGGTAGGGCGCCTGGCTGTTGAACTCCGTGAAGGTGACGTTCGTGTCCGTCGCGGCGAGCGCCTGGATGTGCCGCCGCGCCGACTCCGACAGCCCGGTGCTGGCGCGGACGTCGGCGAAGGTGTTGACACCGGGGCGCCGCACTTCGGGCGCCGGCTCGGGCAACGCCGCTTCGATCGCCGCGGCGTACCCCTGGGCGGCGACCGGCCAGCACGCGTTCTCGCCGACCCACTTCCGCGCGAGCTCCCCGGCCGCGCGCAGCTCTTCCGGCCAGCACATCCCGCGTTCCAGCAGCCGGTAGAGCCCGGCCGCCTCACCCGCCGGGTCGGTCGGCACGGTCCAGACGAACGCCGGGTCGAAGTGCCGGTGCTGCGGCAGGTCGCTCGCGATGATCGTCCGGCCGGCGCCCAAGGCCTGCATCATCACGGCGCTGGTCTCACCCGCGGTCGGCCAGCGGAGGCTGATCACGGCGTCGGTGGCCAGGATCAGCTCGTCGAACCGGCTTTCGTCCGGCGACAGTTCGAAGTGGACGGACCCGCCCGCGCCGCTCTGCGCGATCGTCTCCCGCAGTTCGGCCAGCAGCTCGGGCTCACCCGCGTGCCCGGCGACGACGAGCCGCGCGTTCGGCCAGCGGCGGCGCAGCTCGGCGAACGCCAGCACGGCGGCGGCGACGCGCTTGTACCGGACCAGACTGCCGAACACGCCGAACACGACCTGGTCGTCGGTCCAGCCGAGGTCGGCGCGGATGGTGTCGCGCCGGGAGCCGTCGAGCAGCGTCGCGCCGAGCGGCACGGCGTGCACCGGCACCTGCGGGTAGCGCGCCTGGAGGAGCCGTGCGGAGTGCGGGTCGTGCACGATCACCCCGCGGCTGCTCGTGACGAGCCGGCGTTCCATGCTCAGCGTCGCGTAGTCGAGCGTCTTGACGCCGTCGACCTCGATGGCCGGCATGCCGTGCAGCAGCGCCGGATCGGTGGCATGGCCCCAGATCGGCCCGTGCGCGTACCGCACCTCCGCCCGGAAGGCGTCGCTGGTGTACCCGCCGAGGTACCCGGCGTGGAAGTCGAGCAGGGCCGGGTCGTGCAGCACGACGATGCCGGGGTTCTCGACCGCCTCGCGGTAGATCTCGCCGTGCACCCCCGCGTGGTTGCCCATGTGGTAGATCGGCACGCCATCACCGGGATCGCCCGGGGAGCGCAGCTCGACGCCGTCCGGCACACGTGCCGACGGCGAGTCGTGCACGGCGGTGACGTCGGCCAGCTCGGCCAGCGCGCCGAGCAGCCGGTAGCTGTAGTCCGCGATGCCGCTGGTCTGCGGCGGCAGCGGCGTCCACACCGCTGCGCGTGCCCTGCTCATCGGCGGGCGACCAGGCGCAGCCGCTCGCCGAGCCCGTGCGGGGCCTCGACCGAAACGACGTCGACGTCCGCGAAGCCCGACGCTTCGGCGAGGAACCGCAGGTAGACGGCGGGCAAAACCTTGCGGGCGAACGGATCCAGCCGCAGGTCGGCTTCCGAAGCCGGAGTCTCGACGAGCAGGACTCCGCCGGGCTGCAACGCCGTCGCGGCGAGGTCGAAGAAGCGCGCGAGAACGTCCGGCGCCAGGCGTTCGGCGTACCGGAACGCCGTCACCGCGCCCAGCGAGCGCGGCGGCCGGGCGGCGAGCGCGGCCAGCGGCTCGCGGGCCTCGACGTCGAGCCCCAGCCCGGCGCAGTGCTTCCGGACCAGCGTGTTGTCCGACGCCGCGACGAACGGCAACCCGGCCGACCGCAGGACTTCCAGCCACTCGCCCCGGGCGGGCGCGACGTCGAAGACCGGGCCGGTGACGAGCGGCAGGTGCGTGCGGCGAGCTTCGCGGACGTGGTCGGCGGGCCCGTCCAGCAGCTCGGACAGCGCGAGCTCGAGGAACGACTCGCGGTCGGCCGCCTCGACGTCGGCCGGCTCCTGACCGGCGCGGACGCGGTCGAGCGCGAGGTCCAGCTGCGCGTGCCGGAGCCGGACGTCGGTGGCCGCCGACGTCAGCGCGGCGACCTGGGTCTCGAGCGCCTTCAGCCGCTGCTCGACGTCGTCGCCGGTTTCGCCGCTTTCGGCTTGGCGCAGCCGCAGCTCGCTCAGCTGCGACTCGACCCGGCCCAGCCCCGAGTACAGCCGCTGGTTGAGGCCCGCGGTCATCGTCTGGTCGTGCCGGCGGAGCTGCTCGATCTCGTGGGCCAGCTCGGTGTGCCGTACGAGCCGGCCTTCCCCGCCTTCGATGGCACTGGTCCGCTCCTCGACGGCGGCGAGCGCGTCCCGGATCGCCAGATTGGCCTCGACCTGCCACCTCACCTGGCGCTTCCACAGGAACCGCAGCGCCAGCCGGCCCAGCAGGTCGGTCTTGGGCAGCGGCAGATGCAGTTCGCGGTGTTCGTCGAGGCGGGCCAAAGCGGCGGCCACGCGGTCAGCAGGCATTTCGGGTTCCCCGGTTCGATCTCATGGGTTGAGCTTGCGCGAGATGTTCTTCTGCACGGCCGGCGACAGCAGCGACACCGAGCCGGCGGCGAACCCGCGCTCGGTCAGCTCCAGCACGACGGTGTCGCTGGCTTGGAGCAGGTCCGCGATGGCCTCACCGCTGTCGTGGTCGGCCGTGCTGGTGTGGAGCGCGGTCAGGTCGCCGAAGGACGCGGCGAGGTAAGGCAGCGCCCGGATGGTGAACGAGTCGCCGATCCAGGCCGTGCGCAGGCCGTAGGTGCCGGCTCCGCTCGTGGTGTTGGTGTGCACGGGCGTGACGTAGTCGCCGGGCATCGCCCGGGTCCGGTCGGTCTTGCCGTCCGGCATCAGCGCGTAGTGCGTGCCGGAGGTGACGCCGGTCTTGCCGATCAACGGGGGTAGGTCGGCCGGCAGCTGCCAGTCGCCCTTCGGCTGCAGCCGCCAGGTCCGGCTGACCCCCGGCCGGAGCTTTTCGGCGACCGCGCGGACCGCGGTGATCGCGCCTTCGTCGTCCCAGTGCGCGTCCTGCGGGCCGTAGAGCGGCTCGCCCTTGCGGTTCGCCCACTCCTGCATGCCGCCGCGGACGTCGAGCATGAAGTTCTCGCCGTCGACCCGGCGCCAGAAGTCGTCGGCCACCTTCTGGCGGCAGTCCTTGCCGAGGTAGTCGTCGGGCAGGTGCTGCGGGACCATGCCGATCTTGTCCGGCGCGACGACGACCACGAACTGCCGTCCGGACGCCTCGACCGTGTCGCGGAAGGAACGCAGCCGCGCGAACGTCGTGTCGAGGTCGACCGCCTGCACACAGTGGCTGGTGGCTTCGTCGCCGAGGTAGAGCCAGCCGTCCTTGCCCTCGATGACGTCGGGGAACTGGCGCCGGTCGAGCTTGGTGGGCGCGGTGTCGGCGGGCACCTGCAGCGGTCCCTGCTGGTTCTCCTGGTGCAGCGGCGGCGGCTCGCCGAACACCCCGCGGCTGATGCCGTCGGCGGCGTGCACGGCCTGCTCGCGGAACACCAGGTGGTCGGTGGTCCACTGGCCCAGCTGCGTGAAGAACGACCAGCCCTGGCCGATGCCCGGGAACGGCGTCAGCTTGCGGTTCTCGAACTCCGACGGCCGTGCGCCGAGGATCGCCGACAACGCCGGGGTGGCGAAGAAGACCGTCGCGCACAGCAGCGCCGCGAGCTGCTTGCGGCCGTGACGCGGCCGGTACAGCGCGTGCTCGCGCGGGAGGAACGCCTCGTAGACGGGCGGCAGCGTGGGCTTGGGTCCCTCGGTGCGCGTCACGCTCTCACCCCCATCCGGCGGGCCGCGGCGCGGACCGGCCGGAGCACCCGGCGGGCCCCGGCGACCAGCGGATGCCGCTTCGGCGCCGGCTGCGGACGGCCGGCCAGCCACGTCCGGTGGGCTTCGGTCAGCCGCTCGCGCATCCACGCCGCGGCGGTGTCCGTCGAGCGGGTGCGCAGGATGTGCGCGCGGGCGGCCTGCCCGCGCCGCCGTGCCTCGTCGCGGTCGTCCGCGACGGCGCGCATCGCCTCGGCCGCGGCGTCGAGATCGGGGTCGGCCCAGCGGCCTTCCGGCTGGTACGGCGGCCAGCCCGGGCCGACGTCCGTCATCGTGAACGGCACCGGCCAGCCGTGCTCGGGCCCGAAGAACTCGGTGGTGCCCGAGTAGTCGGTGGCGATCACCGGAATCCCCCTGACCATCGCCTCCGCGACCGTGAGTCCGAACCCCTCGCTGCGGTGCAGCGAAACGTAGGCGTCGGTCTCGGCATACAGGGCGCCGAGTTCGGTCACCGTAAGATAACGCTCCAGCAGCTCGATGCGCGGGTCTTCGCCGACCGCGCGGCGCAGGCGTTCCACGGCCGGGGTGTTCAGGTGCCCGTTGGTCGCCTTGAGCACCAGCCGGACGTCGTCCCGCGCGGGGAACGCGCGGTGGAACGCCTCGACGACCCCCCACGGGTTCTTCCGGCCGCCGGTGGAGTTGAAGTCGAAGATGAAGAGGAACTGCGTGACCGGGCCTGGCTCGCGGACCGGCTCACCCGGGTCCGGCACGGCCACCGGAATGGTCCGGACCGGCACCGGCGAGTGCGCCGCGATCGCCCGGGTGGCGAAGTCGCTCGGCGTCCAGATCTCGTCGACCAGCGCGAAGCCGTCGTGCATCACCGCCGGGAACTCCTCGAGCTCCCACGCCCACAGCCCGATCCGGTAGCGGCCCGCCCCGGTGTCCGGGTGGGTGTCGAGGATGAGCCGGGTGAAGTCCGAGTTCACGGTCAGCAGGCTTACCCCGAACCGGGGCGCGCCGACGTCGTCCGGGGCGGCCAGCCCGGTGCGGACCGAGCCGGACAGCGAGTGTTCTTCGACGACCGACACCATCGGCACGCCGGCCGCGGCGATGGCCCGCTGGGTCACCCGGGCCATCTCGCCCAGCCCGAGCTCGGCGGTCAGGTACCCGGCGACGTTCACCCCGAAGCCGGGCACCGGCGGGGTCGGCGCCGGGGGCTCCGCGGGCACGGCCCACTCCGGCACGATGCCTTCCTCGGCGCCGTGCGTCGCGCACCACTGCCGGAACCCGGCGCGGTCCGCGCCCCGCGGGTGCGGGAACACCGCCTGCAGGTCGACGCGGGCCAGCCAGACCGCGGCGGCCAGCCGGGTCAGCCCGGTCGCGGCGTCGAGCGGGGACGCGGGTTCGGCCAGCCACTGCCGAAACGCGTGCCCGCCGTCGTCGCCGAACGGGTGCGGGGGCAGCTTTTCGGCCACGCGGCCGAGCGGGTCCGGAGTGTGCCGCGAGGTTTCCGCCCGGGTCCAGGTGTCGTGGTAGAGCTGCCGCATCTGGATCGTGAGCGGCGAACCGTCGGAAAGCTCGCCGTACGGCGGCTTTCCGTCCTCAGTGGTCCCGACGCGTTCGCCGTAGCTCTCGCAGAGCTCGCGCAGCGCCGGGTCGGCGGACAGCCGCACGCGCGGCCGATGCCCGCAGTCGGTGGTCAGCAGCCACGGCGTCTCGGCGTCGTACCCGCGGAACACCAGGGACTTCAGCCCGGTGAGGGACCGCTCGTGCAGGTTCCAGTAGCCGACGGCGAGCCCGGGATCCCGGACGACGAGGTGGTCGAACACCCCGGCCGCGAGATCCGGCCACCGCCAGGTCGGCTCGGTCCGGTGCGGCGAGCGCCGGCGTGCCTGCTCCGCCCAGTGGCCGAGGAACGGCCGGGCTTCCTGGCCGGCGGCGAGGAAGCCGTCGAAGACGCCGGGCACCTGGGCCGGCTCCAGACCGTCGGTCGGCAGCGGTTCGAGCAGCGCGGCCGTGACGACCAGCCCGTGGCCGGCCGCGAGCACGCTGACGTCCTCGAACGGCGCGTGCACCTCGGTTTCCGGGTCGAGCAGCACCACGACGTCGTAGTCGTCGAGCAAGGTGCGCACGAGCAGCGGTCGCAGGACGTCGACCAGATCCGCGCCGGCGTGGCAGGTCGCGAGCCGGTGGTACTCGTCCGGGTCGAGGCCGAGCCGGCCGGAAGCCGTGTCGTCGTCGGCGTCCAGCACCGTGAAGCCGTGGCCGGGGTGGTGCGCGCGGTAGGACGCGGCGAGCACGCCGGCGGCGGCGCGCCGGTCCCCGGTGACGACCGTGCAGGCGGTGATCCGGGGACCGCTTCCCGTCATGTCAGCTGCTGGCGGGCAGCTCGGCCAGCTGCTTCGCGAGGATTTCGTCGAACACCTTCGAGACGGTGGCCATGTCCGGCCCGTCGACCTGCACGCGGACGATCGTCTGCTTGTGCACGTAGTGCGCGCGGATCAGCGCGACGCCGTCCTTGTCCAGCTGCATGACCTCGACCCCCGGGGGCGTCGTGCCGGTGTACTTGACGAGCTTGAACTTGGACTGCTGGTCGGTGAGCGCGTCGACGGCGTTCGACGCGGCGGACGCGTCGGAGGCCAGCATGGTCAGGACGACGGCGGTCGCCCCGGACGGCAGCTTGGCCACCGACTGGCGGGACTTCGTGGGGCTCGCCTGGGCGAGCAGGGTGAACTCGTTCTCGGTGAGCGCCTTGGTTCCCTTGTACTCGTCGAAGGTCGCGAAGTCGTTGGTGGCCAGGACGTTGCCCGGCAGCTTCGCGATCTCGAGGTCGTCCTTCGGCTTCTGCGTCGGCTTCGGGGCCGCGCTCGACGACTGGGCGACCGGCGGTGTCTCGTTCGAGTTGCCGGAGAAGAGGAAGTACCCGCCGACCCCGAGGCCCGCGAGCACGACCACGGCGATGACGATCGCGATGACCTTCTTGCCGCCCTTGGCCGGCGCCGCCTCGAACGAGGGCTCCGGGCCCTGCGCGACCCAGTTGGTGTCGGCCGGGAACTCCGAGCCGCCCCACGGGGTGCTCGTGTCCTGGCTCGGCACGTTCCAGGGCATCGGCTGGCCCTGCTGCTGGCCCTGCTGGTGGTACTGGGGAGCCTGCTGGGGGAACCCGCCGGAGCCCTGGCCCTGCGGCCGGTACCCGCCGGGGCCCGGCTGCTGCTGCTGCGGCATGCCCGGCACGACCTGCGTGCGGTCGGCGTCGCCGGCCGGCGCCCAGCCCTGCGGCGCGCCGCCCTGGCTGACGGCCTGGGTGCGTTCGCCGTCACCGAAGCCGGAGTTCACGATCTGGGTCTGGTCCGCCGCCGTGGCGCCCCCGGGCTGCTGCGCCGGGGTCGGGCCGGACGGCGGTGAGACCGGGGCGATGATCTGGGTGGACTCGGCCTGATTGCCCGCCGCCGGTGCGGCCTGGGGATCGGCGTTGACGGCCGCGGACAGGACACTGTCCCGGCGCAGCCGGTAGTCGTCGGCCGAAATCTGACCAGCGGCCAGCTCTTCGTCCAACCGGCGCAGTTCCTCCTGCCAGGACAAACCCGGCCCCCTATCTCGTCAGCGGTTGCCAGCCGAGCCAGCTCACGCATCATTGTGCACTCAGCCCTGCTCACCGGGGCCCGGAGGGTCGGTTCGTGACCCTCGGCACTCAACCGGCGGGCAGGACGCTTTCGAACTGCCTCAGCATCCCGTCCAGCTCGCCGCTCATGCCGGACTGGCCCTTGTAGGGGAGCCCGATCCCGAGGACGACGGCGTAGTTGCCCGAGCCGTACCAGCTGGTGTTGAGGAACTGGTTCTCGATCCGGCCCGACGCCGTCCGGACATCGGTCGCGACCGGGCGCATGCCGGACGCCAACGCCTGCTGGTAGAGCGTCTCGACGACGGCTTGCGCGTTCGTGGCGCCACCCGTCGGGATCACCAGCGCAAGGTAGTTGACACCCTTGTCGGAGCCGCCGCGGAACACCATCTCCTTCGCCCCGTTGGACGTGAACAGGTCGGCGGTCGGGCCGGGGATCAGCTTCAGGTCACGAGCCTTGGCGATCGTCACCGTCGAATTGTTGGGGTTGGCCTCGCCGGGCAGCTTCGGCAGCCGGTCCTCCAGCGGTTCCGGCCGGACCCCGGACGCGGCCGACGTCGTCGGCGCGGGCGCGCCCTGCGGCGAGGTGTCGTCGCCCGAGCCGAGCCACGCGGTCGCGCCGACGACCATCGCCAGCACGACCAGCACCCCGAGGCCGAGGAACAGCCAGGTCGGCCGGCCACCGCCGGAGCGGTGCTTGCCCGCCGGCTCCTCGGCTTCTTCCGGCCGGTGGTGCACCGGGCGGCCGAGCGGCGGGAACCGGCTGATCTGGTCGGCCTCCGGCACGGACCCTTCGACGCGCATGTACCGCGTCGGCACGATGTCGGCCGGGCTGGGCGCGGTCGTGAGGTGGTCCGGCACCGGCGGCACGGCGCGAGGCGAGAGCGTTTTCTGCGACGACGACTCCGTCCGCTGCCACGGCGGCGCCGGGCGCGGGGGAGGCTGCTGCTGGAACGGCTGCGGGCCGGTGTGCGGCGTGTCCATCCGCTGCGGCGGCGCGGACCGCGGATCGACCGGCTGCGCGGCGGGGTTCGCGCTGTGCCACGAAGACGGGGGCCGCCGCAGGGGCGACGGCACGGGTGAAGGCACGGTCGAACCCGATGCCTGCGCGAGCAGCTCGTCTCGCTGCTTCCGGTGCGCAGCCGGTTCGATCCGGCCGGCCGCCAGGTCCGCGTCGAGTCGGCGCAGATCTTCCTGCCAGCTCATCCTTCGACCCCCATCCACCATTCGGGGCATCAGTCTGGCACGTGCGGCCGACCTGCGAGGTTGCGGTTTGAGGTTGATCGGCAACGTAGCGCAAGTGGCGTGGTTTCGGGAGTCCTCGCCGCGCCCGCATCCGATTATGTGCCTCCGGTACAGTCCGGCTGCCCAGGTCACGGCGGTCGGGGAGCCGGCTGGGCTTTCAGAGGGGAGCCACGTGACCACCGAAGCACCACCCAGGCCGCAGCGCGCGCTCGGCCGCATCCGGCCGACCGGCCGCGCCCGGGAAGGCCTGCTGGCCCTGGTCGTCGGCGCCGTCCTGTCGGCACTGTTCAACTACCCCGTGCTGCTGCACCCGAAGTCGTCGGTCACCGCCGACCTCGGCGACCCGCTGCTGCAGGCGTGGCAGCTGGCGTGGCAGCACAACTTCGCCACCGGCGGCGGGCCACTGTGGACGGGGAACACGCTCTTCCCGGCGGTCGACAGCTTCGCCTTTTCGGACTCCCTGCTCGGTTACCTGCCGCTGACCCTGTTCGGCGACGGCCAGTACGCCGCGATCTTCCGCTACAACATCGTCTTCCTGATCGCCTTCGCGATGGCCTACGCCGGCGCGTACCTGCTGGTGCGTCAGCTCGGCGGCACCTGGCAGGCCGCGGCGCTGGCCGGCGCCGCCTTCGCCTGGGCGCCCTGGCGGCTGACCCACATCAGCCACCTCAACATCCTTTCCTCGGGCGCGATCGCCCTCGCCCTCTTCGCGCTGGCCCGCGGCCACGGCTACTCCCTGCGGCACGGCCGCCGTCCCGAGCTGGCCCGCCCGTGGTGGGCGTTCGCCGGCTGGGTCGTCGCGGCGTGGCAGGTGACGCTCGGGTTCGCGATCGGCCTCCCGTTCATCTACCTGCTGGGCGTCGTCGGGCTCGTCATCCTGGTGACGGCGCTGCGGCGGTGGCGGGCCTTCGGCACCAGGCTCGCCGTGCTCGACGGCGCCGGCGTGCTGGTCTTCCTCGTGGTGACCTACCTGATGACCGCGCCGTACCGGCAGGTCGTCACCGACTACGGGTTCGTCCGGAGCTGGGAGGAGGTCAAGGTCTTCTCCCCACCGGCGGAGGGGCTTTTCACCACTGTCGGGTCCTGGCTGTGGCAAGGCACGGCGCTCGACCCGTACACCGGCATCCTGGTCGACCCGGACTGGCTGACGCAGTCCGGCGCGTCCGAGAAGGTCCTGTTCCCCGGGCTGGCGCTGCTGCTCGTGGCCGTGGCCGGGCTGTTCGTCAGCGCCTGGTCGCTCCGGGTGCGGCTGGCTCTCGGCCTCGGCTCGGTCGTGGTGTTCGTCTTCGCGCTGGGCTCGCGGTTCCTCGGCGGCGAGTTCACCTACTACGTCCTGTGGAAGTACTTGCCGGGCTGGGACGCCCTGCGTACGCCGGGCCGCCTGATGCTGTGGGTGCTGCTGCTCCTGATCGTCCTCGCCGCGGGCGCGCTGACCCGCGCCGGTGAGTGGCTGCGCGACCGCGACACGACCTACGACCGCGGCCGTTTCCTGCAGGTGCTGCTCGTGGTGCCCGCGCTGTTCGCGCTGACGGAGGGCATCCCCGCCGTCCCCCACCCGTCGCCGCCGGGCATCCCGCCGGACCTTGCCGCGACCTTCCGGGACGACCCGCGGCCGGCGGTGATCCTGCCGATGGTCCAGCAGCCCGACCGGCCGTTCAGCGAGTACGTCATCCAGTTCTGGTCGGTCGAAGGCTTCCCGGCGCTGGCGAACGGCGTCAACGGGCTGCAGCCCCCGCAGTACACCGAGATCAACGAGGCCTTCAAGACGTTCCCGGACGTCCACAGCGTCGACGTGCTGCGCAAGTACGGCATCCCCCGGGTGCTGGTGCTGAAGGTCGGCGCCGCCGGGACGCCGTACGAGCAGGCGCTCACCCGCCCGCTCGACGGGCTGCCGCTCACCCGCACCGAGTCGACGGACCTGGTCGCCTTCACCCTGCGCTAGTCACCTCTTCGGCCCCCGAAACTGTCGTACATATGTTCTAAAATGGGCGTTGTCCAGGGGAGATGCCGCCCGCACCGCGCGGGTGGCGTGATGGAGGAAGGCAGGGCCATGGCCTACATCACCCTGCCCACGTTCGTGGGCTACAGCGCGAGTTCCGGTCCGTCGCGGTCGTCGTTCGTCCGGCGGCAGCGCCGGCTGTACGAGGACCCGGCGCGGGCCGCGTTCAACTACTACCGCCGGGCGGCCAACGCCGTGCGGTCCGGCCGGGCGGCCAACCAGGACGCGACAGCGTTGCGCGCACTGGTCAACGCCGCCGACGAGAAGGTGAAACCGCACTACGCCGCGATAGCCGACGGCTGGCTGCGCTACCTCGGCCGGAAGTCACCACGGCTGATCGAGGTCGGCCGCGGGCGCTGCCGCATCGGTGAGCTCGAGATCGGCGTCAGCCCGCAGCTCGGGCTGCGCAAGAGCAACGGCCGCCGGTACGCGACCTGGCTCTACTTCAAGGAAGAGCCGTTGACGAAGGACTCCGCGCAGCTCGCGCTGTGGGTGCTCGAGCAGGCGATGCCGGACGTCCTGCCGGGCGGCGAGGCGCTGGTGATCGACGTCCGCCGGGCGAAGGAGTACCAGCTTTCGGCGCGTGACCGTGAACGGCTGCGACCCTGGGCCCGCAGCGAGGCCTCGGCGTTCTTGACACTCTGGGACGCCGCCTGAGAAGGGGAGGCGCCGGGTCCGCCCGGCGCCTCCCTTAGTGGTCACCGTCGGGAGGCCTCCGGGGGTCTCGACGGCCCAGCTTCCCGCTGGGTGTACGGCCGCAAGGCCCGAGTACAACGCCGGTACGAGGGCCTCGCGGCCGCACCCCCAGCGGAAACCTGGATCCGCCGAATACCCCCGAAGGACTCCCGACGGCAACCACTAGCATCGCCCCGAGCGTTCAGGGGGGCGACGATGAGACTGGTCGCGGGACGGTACGCGATCTCGGCCGAGCTGGGCCGGGGCGGCATGGGCGTCGTCTGGCGCGCCGAGGACAGGGTGCTCGGCCGGCCGGTCGCGCTGAAGGAGCTGGCCACCCCGCCGGGGACGAACCTCGAGCGGGTCATGCGCGAGGCGCGCACGGCCGGGCGCCTCAACGATCCCGGCGTCGTCACGGTCTACGACGTCGTCAGCGAGCACGGCGCCACCTTCATCGTGATGGAGCTGGTGGTCGCGCCGACCCTCGCCGACATCGTCGGCCGCGAAGGCCCGCTGGCGAACGACCGCGTCGCCGCGCTCGGCCTGCAGGTGCTCGGCGCGCTGGAGAGCGCGCACGCGGCGGGCATCGTGCACCGGGACGTCAAGCCCAGCAACATCATAGTGCTGCCCGGCGACCGCGTGAAGCTCGCCGACTTCGGCATCGCGCGGGCGATGGACGACCCGTCGCTGACGCAGACCGGCGGCGTCATGGGCTCGCCCGGGTACATGGCGCCCGAATTGTTCGCCGGGGCCGGGCCGTCGCCCGCGGCGGACCTCTGGTCGCTCGGCGCGACGCTGTTCCACGCCGCCGAGGGCCGGGCGCCGTTCCAGCGCACCACCACGGCCGCGACGCTGCACGCGATCATGTACGACCAGCCGGTGTTCGAGCACTGCCGCGGCCCGCTCGCCGACGCCGTGCGCGGGCTGCTCACGCAGTCCACTTCGGACCGGCTGGGCGCGGCCGGCCTGCGGGGGCTGCTTTCCACCGCCCGCAGCGCGATCACCGACGCGCCGACCCAGGCGGTCGACCCGGCTTCGCTGCCGACGATCATTTTCGAGCCGGTGACGGCGAAGGTCGCGACGCCGTCACCGACCACAGTGGACTGGGACCGGCCGCGCAAGAAGCGGCTTCCGCTGGTGCTGACCGGGGTCGCGGTCGCCGTGGTCGCCGCGCTCGGCGCGATCTTCCTGCTGAAGCCGGACGGCACGACCCCGGCGGCCGCGAGCGCGCCCGGCGGTTCGGCCGGACCCACCCCGACGACGTCCGCGACGCCGGCGCATCCGAAGTCCAGCCCCAAGAAGTCCTCGGCGCCGCCGGCCACGAGCGCGTCCGCGCTGCCCGGCGCGAGCTCGGCCGCGGCCCCGCCGCCGTCGAGCGCGGGGGACAAGCCGCACCCCGCCGAGGTGCCGCTGACCCGCTACCACCAGCCCGACGGCGGCCACTTCAGCGGCACGAAGAAGGTCGGCCCGCCGGCCGGCTTCACGAAGGAAGGCGTGTTCGGCTCGCTCGTCGCGACGGCCGAGCCCGGCACGCGGAAGCTGTTCGCCTGCAAGGTGAAGGACCAGAAGGACTGGTTCAGCTCGACCGACCAGAGCGGCAAGTGCGAAGGCCAGCAGCCGCTCGGCCTGCTCGGTCACCTCTACGCGAACCCGCCGTCCTGGGCGAGCGCGCGGGCGATCTACCGCTGCAACGCGGGCGCGAGCCACTTCGACTCGCTCGACGCCGGCTGCGAGGGCAAGACCAAGGAGTTCCTGATGGGCTACGTCGTCGTCTGAAGCACGATGTCGGCCACCAGCTCCGGGCGGGTGACGAACGGGTGGTGCGCCACGGCCAGCTCGACGACGTCGGTCGCGCGTTTCGCCTGCTGCCGCTGCGTCTCCGGCGGGGTGGCGCGGTCGTCGGCGCAGACGACGTAGGTCGACGGGACGTCCCGCCACGCCGCGGTGGTCGTCGGCTGGCCGAAGACGACCTCGTTCTGCGGGGTGAGCCGGGCCGCGGCGCCCGCGTAGGTGGCGTCGTCGAAGTCCTGGGCGAACAGCGGCCGCACCAGCTCCTCCCGGACGCTCGCGGTGCCGTCGCCGTGGCTGACGTGCCAGGGCGCCGGCTCGCCGGTGCCGAAGCCGGCGAGCGCCTGGCCGGCGTCCGGCAGGAACGACGTCACGTACACGAGCCGGCGGACCGCGGGGTGGCCGCCGGCTTCGGAGATCACCATTCCGCCGTACGAGTGCCCCACGAGCACCGCGGGCTCGTCGGAGGCGTCGAGCAGCGCGCGGACGGCCGCCGCGTCGTCGTGGAGGTCACCCTTCGGATTGCCTTCGCAGCTCGGCAACACCGCCGCTGAGCTGCGAAGACCTTGCGCGCTCAGCACGGAGGCGGTCGGCTGCCACCACCACGCGCCGTCCCGGACGAACGCTCCGTGTACAAAGACGATCCTCATGGTGACAACTTGGCAGAACCCACCCGGTCGAGTGACACAGTTCGCGCGGAGCGGACGAGGACTGGACAAACCGGAGGCCGAACACGAAGCTTTCGCGTGTTCTTCCGTGCCTGGCCAACCTCGAGGTCGAAAAAGTGAATGCTGCCTGGGAAGCCGTCTCCCGCGTCGCCGACGAGCCCGCCTGGTACTGGGTGTACGACAAGCTGGCGTTCTGGCCGAGCACCTACGCCCACGCCTGGCCGGGCTTCCGCGAGCCGGCGCCGTCGCGGACCTGGGACCTCTCGCCCGGCGACCTGGACCGCGCGTCGGCCGAGTTCCGCCTCGGCCCGTACGCCGTCGACGAGCACCAGGTCTCGGCCATCGCGGCGGCCGCGTTCCGCGAGGTCTGCGGCCCGGACGACTGGCTGTGGGCGCTGCACTGGCAGCACCAGTCCTACCGCGTCCGCCCGCACCGGATGACCGACGGCGCCCGCTGGCCGGTGCCGGTGTTCCCGCGCGCGGACTACCACCTGTTCCTGGCCTCGGACTTCTCGTTCGGCACGCTCGGCCACCCGTGGGAGCGCACGCTGTGCGTGTTCGGCGAGAAGCTGGTGCCGGCGTTCGAGCGGCACGGCGAGGGTGTGCTGAACAACGTCCTGCGCCGCGACGGGAAGCCGTCCGCGCTGGCCCGCTGAGCCCGGCGTTGATCTCTTGCTACCGTTCTGCGGGTGTTCGAGTATCACGGGTGGGCGACCATCCAGGCCACGACCAGCGGCGACGACGACGCGGCGCTCCTGGAGCGCCTGGTCGACCGCGTCCACCGCGCGATCCGCGACGCGGGTGACTTCGACCTGGTCGACCTCCGCTGGAGCGCGGGCATGCCGATGCTCCACTTCGGCGGCTTCGACAAACACGGCGGCCGCCTCGGCCCGGAGCTCCTGGACCTCTTCACGAGGGTCGGCGAGCTGGCCCCGGGCTCGTACGGGCTCCTGTACACGTGGGACGACCAGGACACCGAGCACGACAACGACTTCCGCGTCTACCGCATGGCCCGCGGCCAGGTGACGGAGCGCGAAGACCCTCACCTGACCCCGGTGGCCCCGACGGTCCTGGACGTCTACGAGCTCTGACCGGCGCTGTCCCTGAGTAGTTCTGGTCAAGACACCGCGCTCCCGCCGCGTTGGCTGTCCACAGCCTCCCGCGAATGTGGACAACCAAGCCGGATTCCGGCTCATCCCGGCTTCTCGTCGGCCCCGCCGATACGCTGGAAGCGGGGCCGGCCCCAGAGAGGGCGGGGGCTGCCTACGCGCGGGGGTTGGGCCGCAGGGCCGCCGCGCCGGAGATGTAGCTCCATCGCAACCGGCGCTGAGTAGTTCTGCTCAAGACACCCGCCGCGCTCGGCGAGACCGTGGTCACATGACCAAATCCGGAACCACGTCCCCCACCACGACGGCCTTCTACATCCAGGCGGCCCTCTCCTTCGGCCTGGCGCTGGCCGCGGTCGTCGGAGCGATCACGTACCTGCCGGTCGACGGGTGGATGCGGGGCTTCCTCGCCCTCGGCATGCTCTACCTCGTCACCTCGACCTTCACCCTGGCCAAGTGCGTCCGGGACAGACAGGACGAGACCTCGGTGGTCTCCCGCGTCGACCAGGCCCGGCTCGACAAGCTCCTCGCCGAGCACGATCCCTTCAAAACCTCCGCGGTGTAAGAAAAGCGGCCACCCCCGTGAAAAGGGGGTGGCCGCGATCCGTCACGGGTGGCGCGGCACCCGCGGGCGGCCGCCCGGCTCCTGGCGCGGCGGCTTCTGGTCGGTGCCCGGGAACGTCGGCGCCGGCAGGTTGGCCTGCTCGAAGCGCGAGAGCGTCAGCGGGCCCGACGTGTCCGGCAGGACCGGCGGCTGCGCCTTGTGGTCGCCGAAGCGGAACGCCGACGTCAGGTCGCCGAAGGTGCGGCGGCGCCAGTCGGAGATGTTCGGCTCGGCCACGCCCGTCACCTTCTCGAGGAACTGCAGCGTCGAGGTGTGGTCGAAGTTCTCGCTGCACACCCAGCCGCCCGCGGTCCACGGGGACACGACGATCGCCGGGACGCGGTAGCCCGCGCCGACCGGGAGGCCGTTGCCCGGGGTGCCACCCGGGGACGTCTTCGTGACGAACTCGTGCGGCGTGCCGGCCGGCGGGGTCGGCGGGACGACGTGGTCGAACAGGCCGTCGTTCTCGTCGTAGTTGAGGATGAACACCGTCTTGGCCCAGACCTCGGGGTTGGCGGCGATCGCGTCGATCTTCGACGCGACGAACGCGGCGCCCTCGGCCGGTGTGTACTGCGGGTGCTCCGACGCCGTAGAGGTGCAGATGATCCAGGAGACCGTCGGCAGCTTGTCGTTGCGCGCGTCGTACTCGAACTGGCCCTCGGGCCGGTGGGTGAGGCCGTTGACCGCGAGCGGCGAGTCCGCGGGCGCGTTCTTGAAGTTCGCGAAGTTCTCCAGCATGTTGCAGCCGTAGGTGTCGCTCTGCTCGTACACCTTCCAGCTGACGCCGGCCGTCTGCAGCCGCTCGGCGTACGTCGTCCAGGTGTAGCCGCCGGCGGGCGCCTTGTTGTCGAGGATCGGGCCGCCGTTCTCGCCGTCCGGGTCGACCGTGCCGGTCATCCACATCATCCGGTTCGGCCAGGTCGGGCCGAAGACCGAGCAGTGGTAGGCGTCGCAGATGGTGAACGCCTCGGCGAGCGCGAACTGGAACGGCAGGTCGGCGCGCGTGTGGTACCCCATCACGTACGGGCCGTTCTTGCCGTCGGCCTTGCGGTGCGCCGGCAGCCAGCTGTCCATCTTGCCGCCGTTCCAGGCCTCGTGCTGGACCGACCACGCGTGCGACGTCGAGGGGATCTTCTGCGCGTTGGTGGCGTGCGTGTCCAGGTGGAACGGCAGCGCGTACCCGGCCGGGTTCTCGGCGTCCGGCTGGTAGAACACCGGCTTGCCGTTCGGCAGCCGCGCCGCGTGCGGGTCGGAGAACCCGCGGACCCCGGACAGCGTGCCGAAGTAGTGGTCGAACGAGCGGTTCTCCTGCATCAGCAGCACGACGTGCTCGATGTCCTTCAGCGAGCCGTGCTTGGGGGCGCCCTGGGCGAGCGCGCGCTGGACGTTCGGCGGCATGAGGGTGGCCGCGGCCGCGGTGGCGGCGACCCCGGCGGCAGATCCGAGAAGACGGCGACGAGTCAGTTCGGTCATGCGAAGCACGATCACGCCCGAGCATCACCCGAAAAGGTGGCTTCGGCCGAACGACGCCGGAACACCAGATGAAAACAGTTCCCGAACCCCGACAAACCCCGCCAGAAGGTAACGGCGCCCCCTGTGACCGCGGTCACTCCCGACCCGAGGCTCAGGCACCGTGGGGGTCCGGGGGCTCGGCCCCCGGGTGAAATGGCGAGAGGGCCATGTCGGCGCTTTCTGCCGACATGGCCCTCTCGCACTCGAGCGGATGACGGGATTCGAACCCGCGACCCTCACCTTGGCAAGGTGATGCGCTACCAGCTGCGCTACATCCGCACTGCCTTGCTGATGAGAGCACTCTATACCCTCCGGAATCCGCTCCGATGAGCGGGTCCCCCGGTGCCCTGACCCGGTGCTTCGGTGTCACAGCTGGCGTACAAGGGGTGACGACGGCTGATTCCCTCCGTATGGTGTCCCCATTCGACCGAACGGGGAGACCTTCGGGGAGGAGGTGCCGGGCCGGATGACCGAGCTGGGCACGGTGCCGCCACCAGCGGCCTCGGAATCCGACGAGCAGGCACTGCTGCAACGACTTCGAAACGGTGAGGACGCCGCGTTCGGGGAGCTGTTCGAGTTGCACGCCGCCGCCGTCCGGAGACTGGCGCAGAGCCTGGCTTCCGACCGGTCCGAGGCCGAGGACATCACCGCGGAGACGTTCTTCCGCGTGCTCCAGGCTCTTCGCCGTGGCTCCGGCCCCCGGGACTACGTCCGCGCGTACCTCCTCACCGTCGCCCGCCGGGTCTCCTGGGAGTGGCACGGCGCCCGCCGGGACGTCCCGGTGTCCGACGACGAGCTGACCTTCCGCGCCGGCGCAGGCGCCGACACGCACGCCCGCACGGCCGAGCACACGCTGATCACCACGGCGTTCACGAGCCTGCCCGAGCGCTGGCGGTCCGTGCTGTGGCAGACCGAGGTCGAGGGTGAGCAGCCCGCGATGGTCGCCCCGCACTTCGGGCTGAGCGCGAACGCCACCGCGGCGCTGGCCCGCCGCGCCCGCCAGGGGCTGCGCGCGGCCTACCTGCAGGCCCACCTCTCGGTGAGCCGCGGGCCGGACTCGTGCCGTGCCGTTGTCGAGAAGCTCGGCGGGTTCACCGCGGGCAGCGTCACCGGGGCCGAGGCCGAGCGCATCAAGGCGCACCTGCACGGCTGCTCGTCGTGCCGGGCGACCCAGGACGAGCTGCGTGACGTCTGTTCGTCGCTGCGCGCGCACGCCGGGGTGCTGGTGCTGCTGGTGCCGGCCGCGGCGGGCGGCAGCGGCGTGCTGACCGGGCTGGGCGCGGCGCTCAAGGGTGTCCTCGTCGGCTCCAAGGTCAAGATCGGGCTGGCGCTGGCGTCGACCGCCGCCGTGGGCGCCGTCGGCGTCGCGGCCGGTCCGGTGCTGTTCGGCTCCGCGCCCGTGCAGGACGTCGGGCTGACCGGTGGCGCTCCGGAGCTCGTGGTGGTGCCGCCGAGCGAGACGCACCACCAGCCGCCGCCCCAGTCGCAGCCGGACCCGCAGATCGGCATCGGCGTGCTCAACGGCCGCGGGACCGGGGCCCTGCCGGTCCGCCAGCGCGGCGGGCAGCGTCAGCTCGGGGCGAACGAGGTGCCGGGGGTGCCCGGCGGCGACGTCCCGGCCGGGGAGCCGAACAGCACCGGCGGCGACGCGCTGACCCCGCGCGACGACATCACTTCCTCGACGTTCAGCACGCCCGGCCATTCTTCGACGTCGCCGCGGCTGGACTCCGAAACGCCCACCCCGGACATGACGATCACCGAATCCGGTGACACGCCCGCGCCGGAGAGCGCGGACGCGCCGGAGCTCTCGCCGGGCGACCGCCCGGAGTGGACGCCGACCCTGACCAGCACACCCACGCCGAAGGACGACGACGTGACCACGGAGCCGTCGACCTCGGTCACGCCGACGTCGGGGAAACCGTGCCCGAGCAGCACGTCGGCCGTCACCGGTTCGAGCGAATCGTCCGATTCCGCCGAGTCCGACGATTCGGGTTCCTGATCAGCGGTGATCAACTTCGCCGGGTGGGATGTCCGGTTCCGCCCTCGCGCGGGTGAGCCCGCGCACGGTACCGTTGTGCTGCTCACCCTGCGGGCGGCCCGGGAGGCTACTGAATGAACCGGCTGGTGCGCGGCGAAGACGGCCGCGACTGGGTGGTCCGTGCCCAGATGGAATGGCGTGCCCCGGCCACGGCCGACGACTTCGAGCACGACGTCGCCGGCAGCTACGGCCCCGGCATCGCGATGATCGTGGTCACCGCGCTGCTGGCCGTGATCCTCGTGGTGTGGACGCCGGACCAGGTCAACGTCCCGGCGTGGGTGTTGCTGGCGCTGTTGCTGGTGATGCTGTTCTTCCCGTTGCGGTGGATCCTGCGCCGGCCGTGGACGGTGGTCGCGGAGACCGAGGGTGACGTGACCGGCGACCGGCCGTCCGAGCGCTGGGTCGGCACCATCCGCGGCATGTTCACCGTGCAGGGTGAGGTCAAGAAGATCTCGAAGACCATCCAGCGCCACTCGCTGCCCGACTTCGACGGGCCCCTGCACCCGGTCGAGTAACCGGTACCGGAATTCGGCCGAAGGGGTGAAACTGGGGACATGCCCGAGCTACCCGAGGTCGAAGCGCTGGCCCACCACCTGCGTGAGAACGCCGTCGGCCAGACGATCTTCCGCATCGATGTCGCATCGCTGAGCGTGCTGAAGACGGCGACCCCGCCGTGGACCGACCTGCACGGCCGCGAGATCACCGGCGCGACCCGGCACGGCAAGCACCTCGACGTCGTCGCCGGTGACCTGCACCTGGTCGTCCACCTGGCCCGCGCGGGCTGGCTGCGCTGGTCCGACGGCCTGGCCCCGGCGCCGCTCAAGCCGGGCAAGGGCCCGATCTCGCTGCGCGTCCACCTCGAGTCCGCCACCGGGCCCGGCTTCGACCTCACCGAAGCGGGCACGAAGAAGGGCCTCGCGGTGTGGATCGTCAAGGACCCGCAGGAGATCTCGAGCGTCGCCCGCCTCGGCCCGGACGCGCTGGCCGTCGACGCCGCACAGCTGCGGGAGCTGTTCGCCGGGAAGAACACGCGGCTGAAGTGGGCGCTCACCGACCAGTCCCTGATCGCCGGCATCGGCAACGCCTACTCCGACGAGATCATGCACCGCGCGAAGCTCTCGCCGTACGCCACGATCGGCAAGCTCGACGACGGCGCGCTGGAAACCCTCGCCGAGGCGATCCACGAGATCGAGTCCGACGCCGTCGAGCGATCGGTGGGCCAGAAGGCCGCGCGGCTGAAGGGGGAGAAGCGCTCGGGCCTGCGGGTGCACGCCCGCACCGGCCTGCCGTGCCCGGTCTGCGGCGACACGATCCGCGAGATCTCCTTCGCCGACAAGTCGTTCCAGTACTGCCCGACCTGCCAGACGGGCGGCAAGCCGCTGGCCGACCGCCGGATGTCGCGGTTGCTGAAGTAGTCAGCAGAAGACCGCCACCAGCGGCTGCTCGGTCGTCGACGGCACCGGCACGCGGCCCTCGGCCTCGGCCCGGATGTCGAAGGCGGTGGCGACCAGGGTGAGCTGGAGCCGCCCGTCGGTCATCGAGACGCTCAGGTAACCCGGGCCCGCGCCGGTGTTCCCCCAGACCGTCCGGCCGCAGGGCAGCGTCAGCTTCTCGACGCCCAGCTCCTGGCCGACGAGTTCGGCCTGCTCGGCTGGTCGCAGCAGCCGGCCGGCGAAGAGCGCCCGGTGGAACGCGGCCAGGTCGTCGACGGTCGACACCATCGCGCCCGCCGTCCAGTCGTAGGACGGGCTCAGGGTCGTCCAGTCGACGCCGTCGAGGTCGTAACCGTGCAGGTGCGGGCCGGTCAGGTAGGGCGAGGTCAGCGGGAACGACGTGTGCGCGAGCCCGAGCGGCCGCAGGATCCGCGCGGCGATCTCGGCGCGGACGTCGTGGCCGGTGACCCGTTCGACCAGCTGCCCCAGCACGAGGTAGCCGGTGTTCGAGTACTCGTGCTTCCCGGGCGGCGACGGCGGCGTCCGCAGGGCGAGCCGGATGACCTCGCCGGGGGTGTAGACGTACCCGCGGTCACCGGCGAAGTAGGGCGCGAACAGCGTGCTGTCGGCCGGGTCGTGGATCCCGCTCGTGTGGCCGAGCAGCTGCCGCGGCGTCACCGGCGGCACGCCCGGCAGCCCGACGGGCGCGTCGAGGTCCAGCCGGCCCTCCCCGGCCAGCTGCAGCACGACCACCGCCGTGAACGCCTTCGTGTTGCTGGCGATCCGCCACCGCTGCCCGGCCGCCGCGGGCTCCCCGGTCCGCGTGTCCGCGACCCCTGCCGCGTAGTGCGCGACCCGGTCGCCGTCGCGGTGGTACGCGACGGCGGCCGGGTATCCCCCCTCGGACACGAGCGTGGTCACGGCGTCACGCACCGGATTCCCCCGTTCGGCCGCACGTGCTGGGCCGGCCGCCCCTGCCGTCGTCACCAGCACCGCGAGCACCCCGGCCGCGAACCCCCGAAACCGCACTCTTCCTGCCCCTTTCCCCCGAGCCCGTGGAACAGCACAAGCCTTCCGCGCGTTGCGCACGGTGACCATGCGGACAGCCACCCGACGCTTAGTAGGGTCGTCCCCACCCTCGGTCGTCACGTTTGAACAGAAAGTGGGATCAGGCCTTGCACCCGGTTGATCGAGCGCAGAGCATGGACGCCGTGTCCGGGTTTCCGCTTGCGCAGGTCGTCCCCTGGGGGGTCGCGGTCCTGCTCGGCATCGTGGTGATCGTGCTGCTGGTCAAACTGCGCAAGCCGGCCAGCGTGGTGGAGGACGCCATGCTCCAGGCCGTCCACCGGATGTCGAAGGCGGCGCCGAACCTCCGCTCCGGCCTGGACGAGGACGCCGCCGACAAGATCACCACGCAGCTGCTGCAGATGCTCGACTGCGTCGCGGTCGGCATCACCGACAGCGAGGGCACGCTCCTGTCGTGGGACGGCGAGGCGAACGAGCACTACGTCGACCTCGTCGACGCGATCGGCGCCTCGATCCGCAAGCACCGGCGTGAGGTCGTCGCGCACGACCGGATGCCCTGCAACCACCGCGGCACCTGCCGGATGAAGACGGCGGTGATCGTGCCGCTGCTGGTGGAGGGCGAGACCGAGGCGGCGCTGATCGTCGTCGGCCGCACCCGCGGGCGCCTGGTGCAGATGGCCGACGCGGTCGCGCAGTTCGTCTGCACCCAGTTCGAGCTGTCGCGGCTCGACGAGTCGAAGCAGCAGCTGCAGCAGGCCGAGATCAAGGCGCTGCGCGCGCAGATCTCGCCGCACTTCGTCTACAACGCGCTGAACACGATCTCCGCGCTGATCCGCACGGACCCCGAAGAGGCGCGAGAGCTGCTTCAGGACTTCGCGGACTTCACGCGCTACTCGTTCCGGACGTCGGGCATGTTCACCTCGCTCGCCGAGGAGCTGCGCAACATCGACCGCTACCTGACCATCGAGAACGCCCGCTTCGGCGGCCGGCTCGAGGTACGGATGAAGATCGCGCCCGAGGTGCTCAGTGTGGTCGTGCCGTTCCTGATCATCCAGCCGCTGGTGGAGAACGCGGTCAAGCACGGCCTGGCCAGCAAGCCCAGCGGCGGCTGCGTCACGGTGATCGCGCAGGACTACGGCACCGAGGCGCTGATCAGCGTCGAGGACGACGGCATCGGCATGGACCCGCGGCGGCTCAACGAGCTCAAGAGCGCCCACCGCACCGGCGCGCACGTCGGGCTCGGCAACATCAACCAGCGCATGCAGCAGGTGTTCGGCGGCGACTACGCGGTGATGGTCGAGACCGCGCCCGGCGCCGGCATGAAGGTGACGCTCCGGGTGCCGAAGTTCGTCCCCGGCGTCCGCCCGAACATGCCGGACTACAGCTCGGACACCGAGGCCGAGGTCCCGTCGCAGGGCGGCCCGGCCCAGCTCAACGGCGCCGAGGTCAACGGCGTCAACGGCACCCGGTCCGGCATCCTCCCCATGGGCTGAATCCGGCTAGCCTGGAGTTATGAGCGTTACGGACAAGCTGGCTTCGCGGATCCCGGTGCTCGCCGACCGGGTCGAGCGCAAGGACGTCGTCGCCGTGGTGAAGCTGCACGGCGTGATCACGCCGTCGCCGTCCCCGCTGGCCAGGGGCGCGATCAACCTGGCCACGGTGGAGTCGGCGCTGACCAGGGCGTTCGCCCACGACCGGCTCAAGGCGGTCGCGCTGCTGATCAACTCGCCGGGCGGCGCCCCGACGCAGTCCGGCCTGGTCGCCGAGCGGATCCGGCAGCTGGCCGACGAGAAGAAGGTGCCGGTCCTGGCGTTCTGCGAGGACGTCGCCGCGTCCGGCGGGTACTGGCTGGCCTGCGCGGCGGACGAGATCTTCGCCCACCGCACGTCGATGGTCGGCTCGATCGGCGTTATCAGCGGCGGCTTCGGCTTCACGGGGCTGCTGGAGCGCTTCGGCATCGAGCGCCGCCTCCACACGGCGGGCGCGAACAAGTCGCGCCTCGACCCGTTCTCGCCGGAGAAGCCCGAAGACGTCGAGTGGCTGAAGAAGATGCACACCCAGCTCCACGACCTGTTCGTGAGCTGGGTGAAGGACCGCCGCGGCGACCGCCTGACCGCCACCGAAGACCTCTTCACCGGCGACGTCTGGCTCGGCGCGAAGGCCGAGGAGCTGGGCCTGATCGACGGCCTCGGCAGCCTCCGGCAGATCATCACCCAGCGCTACCCGGACGCGGAGATCTCGGTCGCCGAGCCGAAGCGCCCCCTGCTGGCCCGTCTGGGCGTCGGCGCCCCGGCGGCGGCATCGGCCCTGCTGGACGCGGTGACGCACAAGGCGGCCTGGTCCCGCTTCGGCCTCTGAGCGAGTTCCAGCCGATCAAACCGAGCAGAAGCCTTGCGAAGACTTCTGAAAAAGTTCAGAATTGAGCCATGGCCACCACAGAGGTGCAGTGGAGCGAGCTGCAGCGTGATCCCAAGAGCGTCGCTGCGCTCGCCGACGTGGGTGACGTCAGGGTTCGCCGCCGTGATGGTGCGGCCCTGCTGCTGACCAGGGAAGATCGCGCGCACTCGGCTTCGGAGGGATCGGTTGCGGCTGCGCGTGCGCTGCGCAACGTGCTGGCTCACCTGCCGCGGGACGTGGCCGCGATGGCGCTTCTCGACGAGTTCCCGTGGGTCGACGTCCTGCCCGAAGCGGAGCAGGCGCAGTTCGTGCACGACTTCGCGCGCGCTTTCCAGGCTTCCGCTGAACTGGGGCAATGGTCGGTCCTCGCGCAGACGATCACCGAGTGGCGCAGCACCGCTGCCATTTACGCCGATCCCGTGCTGGCTGGAAAGCTCAGCGGTCCGATCGACGAGGACTTCGGTCCCGTTCCGGGCCCCGCGGACGGCTGAGCGATGCCCGCAAAGCGCGGTGACCGCGTTGCGCCGCCGGCCCGGCCTGGTGGCTGGGAGGCCCGCTTCGCGACCTCCGAGGCGGCGAAGGGCTGGGAAGCCCTGCCTTCGCGACGCGCGAGATCGGTGGCCAGGTGCTTGAGCAGTGGCAGTACGAGGTGACTGGGGGCGGCCGGATCTGGTACTGCCCCGACCCTGGCCGCCGGATCGTCTGGGTGGTCTTGGCGAGCACCGGACACCCGAAAGCAACCGAGTAGCGCGCCGATCCGCTCCGGCGTCGTCGAGGTCTGTTCTCCTAAGTGAATCGGCGCTAGGCTATGTGAATCAGCGCTAGGCAAGGGAGCGGTGGATGCACCTCACGCAGACCCTCCACCAGGCCGTGCAGCAGGGGCCCGACCGCCCGATGACCGAGTACGGCGACCGCGTCCGGACCGTCGGCGAGGTCGCCGGGCGCGTCGCGCGGTTCGCCGGGGCGCTCAAGGAGCTCGGCGTCGGCGCCGGTGACCGCGTCGGGATCCTCGCCCTCAACTCCGACCGCTACCACGAGTACCTCCTCGCGACGCCGTGGGCGAACGCCGTGCTCAACCCGATCAACATCCGCTGGAGCCCGGCGGAGATCGCCTACTCACTCACCGAGTCCGGCACGCGCGTGCTGCTCGTCGACGACGCCTTCGTCCCGATGGTCCCGAAGCTGGGAGACGGCCTGACCACGGTCATCCACATCGGCGAAGCCCCGACGCCGGACGGCATGCTCGGGTACGAGGACCTCGTCGCCGGTGCCGACCCGGTCGAGGACGCGCGCCGCGGTGGGGACGACCTGCTCGGCGTCTACTACACCGGCGGCACCACGGGCACGCCGAAAGGCGTCATGCTCAGCCACCGCAACCTGCTGACGTCGGCGCTGGGCAGCCTCGCGACCGGCCGCTTCCTCACCGCGCGCGGCAAGCTGCTGCACGCCGCGCCGATGTTCCACCTGGCCGATGGCGCCGCGTGGGCGGCCGGGCAGCTCGTCGGCTCGACGCACGTGATCGTCCCGATGTTCACCCCGGCCGGCGTGCTCGAGGCGATCAGCACCCGGCGGCCGACCGACACGCTGCTGGTGCCGACCATGATCCAGCTGCTCGTCGACCACCCGGACGTCCCGCAGCACGACCTGACGTCGATGAACCACGTCGTCTACGGCGCCTCGCCGATCTCGGAGGCCGTGCTGGAACGCGCGCGGAAGGTGTTCCCCGGCGCGGGTTTCGTCCAGGCGTACGGCATGACCGAGCTCTCGCCGGTCGCGACGCTGCTCTCGTCGGAAGACCACGACGACCCCGCGCTGCGCCGGGCCGCCGGCCGCGCGGCGCCGCACGCCGAGGTCCGGATCGTCGATCCGGACGACGTCGAGGTGCCGCGGGGGACCGTCGGCGAGATCGTCTGCCGAGGTGACCACGTCATGCTCGGCTACTGGAACCGGCCGGAGGAGACGGCGACGGCGTTGCGCGGCGGCTGGATGCACACCGGCGACGGCGGGTACATGGACGAGCGCGGGTACGTCTTCGTCGTCGACCGGATCAAGGACATGATCGTGTCCGGCGGCGAGAACGTGTACTCGGCCGAGGTGGAGAACGCCCTGGCGAAGCATCCGGCCGTGGCCGCGTGCGCGGTGATCGGGGTGCCGGACGAGCACTGGGGCGAGCGGGTGCACGCTGTGGTCGTGCTGCTTGAAGACCGTGAAGCGACCGAAGACGAGCTGCGCGACTTCTGCCGCGAAGCGATCGCCGGGTACAAGGTGCCCCGCACCTTCGAGTTCACCGACGCGCTCCCGATGTCCGGCGCGGGCAAGATCCTCAAGCGCGAGCTGCGGAAGCGGCACTGGACCGGCGGCGACCGCGGGGTCCACTGAGTTGTCCGCACCCGCCCGCGGCACCCGGCCGCGCAACCGCCGCGCGTTGATCGTCGCCGCGGCCGCGGAGATGTTCGTCCGCCGCGGGTACCCGCACGTCCTGATGGGCGACATCGCCGAGGCCGTCGCGATCGGGCCGTCCGCGCTGTACCGGCACTTCCGCGGCAAGCAGGAGCTGCTCGCCGAGGTCGTCGAAGACGCCTTGCGCGCGCTCGACGTCGGCGACCTCGCCGAGCTGGCGACCGGGGTGCTCGACCGGCGCGACGCCGGGGTCCTGTGGCAGCGCGAGTCCCGGCACCTCGACCCGGCCGAACGCCACCGCGTCGGCGAACCGCTGCGGCAGCTGGCGCGGCAGCTCGCCGGCCGGCTCCGGGACCGGCGCCCGGAGCTGACCGCCGACCAGGCCGGCTTGCTGGCCTGGTCGGTGCTCGCGGTGCTGGTCAGCGTCTCGTTCCAGCGGGTCGGGCTGCCGCGTCCGGCCTACGACGAGCTGATGACGTCGCTGGCGGCAACGGTCGCCTCGGTCGCCCTCCCGGACCTGGGTGAGCGCACCGCGGAACCGGTCGCCGAGCCCGCGAACCGGCGAGAGCTGCTGCTGGCGACCGCGACCCGGCTGTTCGCCGAGCGCGGTTTCCACAGCGTCGGCATCGAGGAGGTGGGCGCGGCCGCCGGGATCGCGGGGCCGAGCGTCTACCACCACTTCGAGAGCAAGTCCGAACTGCTGATGACGGCCCTGCGCGCCGGGGCCGACGCGCTCGGCGAGGGCCTGCGGACGGCGTCGCTGCCCGGGCTGCTGCGGTCGTACACGAGGTATTCGCTGGCCCATCGGCACGTGGTCGACCTGCTGATCACCGAGGTCGGGCTGCTGCCGGAACCCGAGCGGCACGCCCTTCGTCGCACCCAGCGCGAGTACGTCGAAGCGTGGGTCGAACGGCTCCCGGACCTCGACGCGGGCCCGGCGCGGGTTCGGGTCCAGGCCGTCCTCACGGTGGTCAACGACGTCGCCCGGACCCCGCACCTGCGTACGCTGCCGGGCATCGAAGACGCGCTGCTCGCCATCGGGTCGGCCCTGCTCGGTCTGTCCGGTTCGGGTAGTTCCGGGCAGGCTTTGTGACCCGGATCACTCTTCCCTGGTAACGGGTCTGGCGATCTTCCCCGGTCGGGAGGTCCCCTTGTCACGGGCTTTGTTGCGATCGGCAACAAATCCGGACGACGAGGAGGTCGTACCCGATGCCCCACTCCCGAAGATTCGCCATCGGCGCGGTGCTCGGCGCCGCGCTCATCGCGGTTCCGCTGACCCTGCCCGCCGCCGCGTCCATCCCGCCGCCCGACTCGGGCTGGACCACGGTCTTCGCCGACGACTTCACCGGCGGCGCGGGCAGCCTGCCGTCCGGCTCGAACTGGATCATCGACACCGGCCACGCCTACCCCGGCGGCCCCGGCAACTGGGGCACCGGCGAGATCCAGAACTACACGGCGAGCACGTCGAACCTCTCCCAGGACGGCGCCGGCAACCTCCGCATCACGCCGTTGCGCGACGGCGCGGGCAACTGGACGTCGGCGCGCGTCGAAACCCAGCGCACCGACTTCAAGCCGCCGGCGGGCGGGGTCATGCGGATCGAAAGCCGGATCCAGATGCCGAACGTCACCGGCGCCGCCGCGCTCGGCTACTGGCCTGCGTTCTGGGCCCTCGGCGGCCCCTACCGCGGCAACTGGTGGAACTGGCCCGCCGTCGGCGAGTTCGACATCATGGAGAACGTCAACGGGATCAACTCCGTCTGGGGCGTCCTGCACTGCGGCGTCAACCCGGGCGGCCCGTGCAACGAGACCACCGGCATCGTGGCCAACCGCGCCTGCCCCGGCAGCAGCTGCCAGTCGGCCTTCCACACCTACCGCTTCGAATGGGACGCGAGCGTCAGCCCGCAGGTGTTCCGCTGGTTCGTCGACGGGCAGCAGTTCCACTCGGTGAGCCAGAACCAGGTCGACGCGACCACGTGGGCGAACATGACCAGCCACCAGGGTTACTTCGTGCTGCTGAACGTCGCGATCGGCGGCGCGTTCCCCAACAACAACTCCGGCACGACCACGCCGGGGCCGGGGATCGTGCCGGGCCGCCCGATGGTCGTCGACTACGTCACGGTGTCCACGCGCGGCTCCGGCGGCGGCACCACCACACCGCCGACCACGACCACCACTCCGCCGCCCGGGAGCGGAGGCAGCGCGTACAGCACGATCCAGGCCGAGTCGTACTCGCAGCAGAACGGCCTGGCCAAGCAGACGACCAGCGACACCGGCGGCGGCCAGAGCATCGGGCCGGCGGGCAACGGCGACTGGGCGCTCTACCCGGGTGTCGACTTCGGGAGCTCCGCCGCGACAAACTTCCAGGCGCGCGTGGCGTCCGGCGCGGCCGGCGGTGTCAGCGGGCTGGTCGAAGTGCGGCTCGACAGCCTGTCCAACGCCCCGATCGGCAGTTTCGCCGTCGGGAACACCGGTGGCTGGCAGAGCTGGCGGACCGTGCCCGCGAACATCAGCGGTGTCACCGGCGTGCACAATGTGTACCTGACCTTCACAAGCGGCCAGCCCGCCGACTTCGTGAACCTCAACTGGTTCACCTTCGTGCATTGAGACGAGGGACCCGCGGCCCCCTGGCCGCGGGTCTCCCCACTTCAGGCGGACGGGGGCTGGACATTGCACTCGGCAATGGGCAGGATGCGTTTCACTGTGAGTGCTCACGATGACACCCGGAAGCTCGTGGTCCTGGCTGTGGACGACGAGCCGAAAGGGCTTGACGAACTCGTCCACTGCCTGACACACAGCCCGCACGTGGCGAAGGTGTTCCCGGCGATCGACGCGTCGGAAGCGCTGCGCATCCTCTCGACCGACGACCCGAGGCTGCGCGAGCGCAAGGACCGCGGCCTGCCGATCGTCGACGCCGTCTTCGCCGACATCGACATGCCCGGCCTGTCCGGCATGGAGATGTCCCGCGTCTTCGCCGCGCTGCGCCCGTCGCCCGCCCTGGTGTTCGTCACCGGGCACGCGGAAGAGGCGGTCAACGCCTTCGACCTCGGCGCGCTCGACTACGTCCTCAAGCCGTACCAGCAGGACCGCCTCGACCGCGCGATCACGCGCGTGATCGACAAGCTGGCCTCCGCCGCGGCGCCCCCGCCCGGCGCGCTGGGCGGCGAGCCGGGCGTGAAGAACGACGACGAGGTCATCCCGGTCGAGCTGGCCGGCACCACCAAGCTCATCCCGCGCTCGTCGGTTCGCTGGGTCGAGGCGCAGGGTGACTACGCGCGGCTGTTCACCACCGAAGGCAGCCACCTGGTCCGGATCCCGCTGGCCCAGCTCGAGGAACGCTGGGAGAAGGCCGGGTTCGTCCGGATCCACCGGTCGTTCCTGGTCGCGCTGCCGCTGATCACCGAGCTGCGGATGGGCCAAGGCGGCTACCAGGTCGTGATCGGCAACGAGGAGAAGGTGCTGCCGGTGAGCCGGCGGCACACCCGCGCGCTGAAGGACCGGCTGGTCGGTTCGGGCCGGAACGGCTGAGCCGGGCCCGGTCATGACCGACGACTTCTACGAGCGCCGCGCGAACGGCGTGCGCGAACCGGATCCCACGCTCGGCCGGCGCGCCCGCGAACGACTGCCGCAGCCGACCGACCGGGCCGTCGTCGAGTCGCTCCCGCCGGCGCCGGACGAAGAAGCGCCGAAACCGGAGCACCACGCCCGGCCCAAGCGGGAACGGGTGATCCTCAACGACCCGCGGCGCGGCGCCGGCACCCTGCGCGCTCGCGTCGAGCTGGAAGAGCAGACCAGCTGGGGAAAACTGCTGGTGCGCGACCACCTGGTGAAGGTGCAGCTGCGGACGGCGTTGCTGTTGTCGCTGCTCGTCGTCGTCGTGTTCGGCTCGCTGCCGGTGCTGTTCTACCTGGTGCCCGGGTTCTCCGGGCTGAGCCTGGCCGGCATCCCGGTGGCGTGGCTGATCCTCGGCGTGCTGCCGTTCCCGTTCCTGTTCGGCGTCGGCATCTGGTACAACCGGCTGGCCGAGCGCAACGAACGCGCGTTCGTGGACATGATCGAAAACTAGCTCCGCACGACTCGTGCGAGGATTCCTCCCGTGCAGCTGAACCCGTGGGCGTTGACCGGCATCGTGCTGGTCGCCGTGGTGACCTTCTACCTCGGTCACCGCTCCTCGCGTTCGGCCACGAGCACCCACGACTTCCTGGTCGCGCGGCGCACGGTCCGGTCCCGGCGCAACGCGGCCGCGATCTCCGGTGAGTACCTGTCCGCGGCGTCGTTCCTCGGTATCGCCGGCATCGTACTCAAGGACGGCGCCGACGCGCTGTGGTTCCCGATCGGCTTCACCGCGGGTTACCTCGCGCTGATGCTCTTCGTCGCCGCGCCGCTGCGCCGCTCCGGCGCGTACACGCTGCCGGACTTCCTGGAGATGCGCCTCGGCTCGATCGGCCTGCGCCGGTTCTCGACGGCGTTCGTCGTGTTCATCGGGATCCTCTACATGGTCCCGCAGCTGCAGGGCGCCGGCCTGACCCTGGCGACGATCCTGCCGGTGCCGGTGTGGGCGGGCGCGATCGCGGTGATGGTCGTGGTGGCGTTCAACGTGATCGCCGGCGGCATGCGCGCGATCACCGTCGTCCAGGCGTTCCAGTACTGGCTCAAGCTGTTCGCGATCTCGGTGCCCGCTTTCGCGCTGTGCATGGTCTTCTTCACCGGCGGCGGCCCGGACGGTTTCCGCCCGCTCGGTGTGGCCGCGCCGCCCGTGTTCGTCACCGACACCACTGTGGACGTCCAAACCGACGTCACGCTGCACGTCACTTCGGACACCTTCCTGTACGCCTACGGCCGCACGGACAACGGTCCGGCGGCCGGGCCGACGCACTGGACCCCGCTGGCGCCGCACACGGTTTCCGAAGGCACGAAGCTGAAGTTCCTGGCGGGGACGCCGGTGCCGGTGGTCAGCGACGCGATCGCGAACAACGAAAGCTGGCTGCACCCGGGGTCGGGCAGCCTCACCGACCTGCTCCAGACGTACTCGCTGATGTTCGCGACGTTCCTCGGCACGATGGGCCTGCCGCACGTGCTGGTCCGCTTCTACACCAACCCCGACGGCAAGGCCGCGCGCCGCACCACCGTGCACGTCCTGCTGCTGCTCGGGTTGTTCTACCTCTTCCCGACGCTGCTGGGCGCGCTGTCCCGGATGTACGTCCCGGAGCTGCTCGTCACCGGCAAGACGGACGCGGCGATCCTGCGGCTGCCCTCGGCGATCCTGCCGGGGATCGGCGGGCAGCTGCTCGGCGCGGTGACCGCCGCGGGCGCGTTCGCCGCGTTCCTGTCGAGCACGTCCGGGCTGCTGGTGAGCGTCGCCGGGGTCGTGTCGACCGACCTGCTGCCCGGCCGGGTGCGCGACTTCCGCGTGGCGACCGGGCTGGTCGCGCTGTTCCCGATCGGGCTCGCGGTCGCGCTGCGGCCGGAGGACATCTCGCTGTCGATCGGGCTGACGTTCGCGCTCGCGGCGTCGACGTTCAGCCCGTTGCTGGTGCTGGGCATCTGGTGGCGCAAGCTGTCCTGGCCGGGGGCGCTGGCGGGGATGTTCGTCGGCGGCGCGCTGGTGCTGGCGGCGCTGGTGGTCAACGTCGTGAGCGGCTACACCGGCGGCTGGGCGCCGTGGTTCGTCACCCAGCCGGCGCTGATCACCGTGCCGGCCGCGTTCGTGACGACGTACTTGGTCAGCCGGGTGACCGGCTACGGCCGGCCGGAGCACGTGCACGACATCATGCTGCGGCTGCACGCGCCCGATCCGCTCGGGTTCATGCGGGACAGGGCGGTCGCCCGATTCGGACAAGCAGAAGAAAAGACGCGAATCGCCGGCCGGGGTCGGCACCGCAAGTAATGCGCTGACAGTCTGTAAGAAAGTGATACCCGATCGAGGGATTACGAATTACACCTTCGACCCATAAGTTCCGTTGGTTTCTACCAGCACGAACAACGGGAAGGTGGAGATCCGCCGTGAGCAGCACCGAACAAGACGTCGGTGGCGCGGAGCCGCAAACCGACTGGGAGAGGGTCCAGGGGAGTCCCGAATTCGCGGACCTCCGGCGTCGGTTGCGGTCGTTCGTGTTCCCGATGACCGCGCTGTTCCTGCTCTGGTACCTGCTGTACGTCCTGCTCGCCGACTACGCGCACGGCTTCATGAGCACGAAGCTGTTCGGGAACATCACCGTCGGCCTGGTCTTCGGGCTGCTGCAGTTCGTCTCGACGTTCGTCATCACCTGGCTGTACGTGCGCTACGCCAACCGGAAGCTCGACCCGGTGGCCGACGAGATCCGTGCCCGGATCGAAGGGGAGCCCGGCAAATGAGCCTCGCCGCGGGGGTGGAGGGCAGCAACTCCACCCTGAACATCATCATCTTCCTGGTCTTCGTCGCGATCACGCTGGTGATCGTGTTCCGGGCCAGCCGCAACACGAAGACGGCGTCGGACTACTACGCCGCCGGGCGTGCGTTCACCGGTCCCCAGAACGGCATCGCGATTTCCGGTGACTACCTCTCGGCGGCGTCGTTCCTCGGTATCGCGGGCGCCATCGCGATCAACGGTTACGACGGGTTCCTCTATTCGATCGGGTTCCTGGTCGCGTGGCTCGTCGCGCTGCTGCTGGTCGCGGAGCTGCTGCGCAACACCGGCAAGTTCACGATGGGCGACGTGCTGGCGTTCCGGATGAAACAGCGCCCGGTGCGCGCGGCCGCCGCCGTTTCGACGCTCGCCGTTTCGTTCTTCTACCTGCTGGCGCAGATGGCAGGCGCCGGTGGCCTGGTCAACCTGCTGCTGGGCATCGAAGGCGAGGTGGGGCAGGACGTCGTGATCGCCGTGGTCGGCGTGATCATGATCCTGTACGTGCTGATCGGCGGCATGAAGGGCACCACCTGGGTGCAGATCATCAAGGCGGCGCTGCTGATCGTCGGCGCGTTCGCGATGACGCTGTGGGTGCTGGGGAAGTACGGCTTCAACTTGTCCGACCTGTTCCAGGCCGCCGTCGACAAGGGCGGCAAGGGCGGCGCGGCGCTGCTCGACCCGGGCAAGCAGTACGGCAAGACCGGCACGACGAAGCTCGACTTCCTGTCGCTGGGCGTCGCGCTGGTCCTCGGCACGGCCGGCCTGCCGCACGTCCTGATGCGCTTCTACACCGTGCCGACGGCGAAGGACGCGCGCCGCTCGGTGGTCTGGGCCATCGTCCTGATCGGCGTGTTCTACCTGTTCACGCTGGTGCTCGGCTACGGCGCGGGCGCGATCGTCGGGCCGGACAAGATCGCGAAGGCGCCGGGCACGACGAACTCGGCGGCCCCGCTGCTGGCGCTCGAGCTCGGCGGCCCGGTGCTGCTCGGGTTCATCTCGGCGGTCGCGTTCGCGACGATCCTCGCGGTGGTGGCGGGCCTGACGATCACGGCGTCGGCGTCGTTCGCGCACGACGTCTACGCCAACGTGATCAAGAAGGGCCAGGTCTCGACCGGCGGCGAGGTTCGCGTCGCCCGCGTCACGGCGCTGGTGATCGGCGCGGTGGCCATCGCGGGCGGCATCCTGGCGAAGAGCCAGAACGTGGCGTTCCTGGTCGCGTTGGCGTTCGCGGTCGCGGCGTCGGCGAACCTGCCGACGATCCTGTATTCGCTGTTCTGGAAGCGGTTCAACACCCAGGGCGCGCTCTGGTCGATCTACGGCGGCCTGGTCGTCACGATCGTGCTGATCGTCTTCTCGCCGGCAGTCTCGGGCAAGCCGATCGACGCGAAGACGGGCAAGAGCGCGTCGATGATCCAGGGTGTCGACTTCCACTGGTTCCCGCTGGACAACCCGGGCCTGGTCTCGATCCCGGCGGCGTTCCTGCTCGGCTGGCTCGGCACGGTCCTGTCGAAGGAGCGGAACCCGAAGAAGTACGCGGAGATGGAGGTCCGCGCCCTGACCGGAGCGGGCGCCGAGAAGGCCGTCACGCACTGACCCGGCCGGGGGGGGGGGGGGGGGCGGGGGGGAACCACCGCCCCCGCGGTCCCCCCCCCCAACCGGCGGGGCCCCCTAATCCGAAAGGGTCCCCCTTTTTCCCTCCTCCGCATGCGCCCTC
>NZ_JBVJNO010000004.1:32061-301652 GCF_055583645.1 Amycolatopsis sp. NPDC104587 | reverse complement strand
TGCCCAATGTTCAGCGGCCCTGCCTCGGCGGCCTCCCCCTCCCCCACCCCCCCCCCCCCACCCCCCCCCCCCCCCTCCCCCACCCCCCCCCCCCCCCCCCCCCCCGCGCCGTGATGCCCCCTCAATCACGCGTGATGCCTCCCGGATCACGCGTGATTCCTCTTTCCGCCCGCGCACGTCCACCTCACGCGCGGGCAACGCCCCGGCATGGCAGCATGGAGAACGTGGTGAGCCCTGCTGAACTGCCGACCGCCGAGGTCCGCGACCTGCCCAAGGACGGCCTCGTGCTGCTCGACGTCCGTGAAGACGACGAGTGGGCCGCCGGGCACGCGCCCGGCGCGGTGCACATCCCCATGGGAGAGCTGCCCGTCCGCGTCGGCGAGCTGACCGACCTGCCCGACGACCAGCCGATCCACGTGATCTGCCGCAGCGGCGGCCGGTCCGCGCGGGCGACCGCCTGGCTCAACCAGAGCGGCTGGGATGCGGTGAACGTCGCCGGCGGCATGGGCGCGTGGCACCGCGAAGGCCGGCCGATGGTCGGCGAGCACCCCGGCATCGATCCCGAAGTGATCTAGCCTTGCAGCCGGGTCAGCCTCCGCAGTACCCCCCGGGGTACTGGCCGCGCCAGGTGCCGCCGCCGAACGCCCCGCAGCTGCAGGGCCGGACGCTGGCCGCCCAGCCGGAGTCGTACCCGTACCACCGCCGTCCGGCCCACCGGGCGAAGCTGCGCTGGGTGGCGACCCCGCCCCCGGGCGCCTGGCCGCGCCGCCGGGTCGTGCCGCCCGAGCGGTACTTCGGGCCGCCGTCGTACCCCGTGCCCCCGCGCTGGGGGTTCCCGAACCTGGTCTGGCGCCGTCCGACATCGGTGCCCGGCACGGCGTCCGACGAAATCCGCCCCATCGACCGCGTGCCGGTGCTCAGCCGGAGCCTGATCGGTGTCCTCTTCGGGTTCGCCGTGCTCTCCCTGGTCGCCGCCGGCGCGGAAATCTGGCGTTACGTCCTGCTCGTCCAGGGTCGCGAAGCCGCGCTGACCCGGTCGGTCGTGGCGTTCTCCGACGGGTTCGTGCTCACCGCCGGCCTGCTGGCCTCGATCCTCGCGCTGCTGCCCGCCGGGCTGTCGGTCTGGTGGCTGCTGGTCACCCGGCAGGCGGCGTCGGACCTCTCGGGTGACGCCCCGCCGCGGCCGGTCTGGCAGGTGCTGGTCGGCGTTCTCGTGCCGGTGGCGAACCTGCCGATGGCGCTGTCGATCGTCGGCGAGCTCGAGCACGCGGTGCTGGGCCGCCCGCGTGACCTGCGCCCGAAGCCGTCCCGCCAGGTCGTCGTGTGGTGGGGCGCCTGGCTGCTGAACTGGGTCCTGCTCGGCGCGACGATCGTCTGGCGCTTCCGCGGAGACGTCCAGTCGATGGCCGACAGCGTCATCCTGGTCGCCCTGACCGACCTCTCCGCAGCGGCGCTGGCCGTGGTGACGGCGCTGGTCGTCCGGCGGTTCTCGGCGCTGCTGGCGCCTTCGGACGCGCGGGCCGTGCGGTCGATGCGCGTGCTGAAGGTCGCGGATGCGCCGGAGCCCGAGCTGCACACCGCGCGCCCGGCCGGCGCGGCCCGCTAGTACCTCCCGAAAACCGGTTCCAGCTGGTCGAAGGCCAGTTCCGCGAGGGGCCACACCGCGTCGGAGATCTGCTTCTCATCCTCGACGGTCCGGTCGAAGACCTCCTCGAAGAGCACGCGCAGCACGGTCGCGAGGTGCGCGGCGGCGAGCACCGGCGGGAGCCCCTCTTCGGGGTGACGCCGGATCAGCAGGTGCGTGAGGGCGGCCTCGCGCTCGCGATGCATCTCGTGCAGGGCGTTCGTCAGGACCGGGCTTTCCTTGATCATCCGCACGAAGCCGGGACCCGAGAAGCCGACCAGCGCGTGCTCGGCGCCCAGCGCTTCGAAGTAGAGCTCGCGGGTGTCGTGGAAGACGCTGTCGCGGACCAGGGCGGCCGGCCAGGACGTGAAGTCCGCGCGGATGTCGAAGACCAGGTCCTCCTTGCGCGGGAAGTGGTTCGTCACGGTCATCTTGGCCACCCGCGCCTCGGTGGCGATGTCCGCGATCGTCACGTCTTCGAAGCCGTTCCTGATGAAGAGGCCCGTCGCGACGTCGGAGATGTTCCTCCTGGTCTCGTGCTTCTTCTGGGCCCGGAGTCCCTCGCTCATGCGGTCACTCTACTGGGTCGGACCCAAGTTTGTGCTTGACCCATCGAATGGGTTCGACCTAATCTGAGGTCCGACCTAGTCAACGGGGGTGGAGATGACAACGGCAGTGCGTCCGGACGCGGCGTTGTGGCGGCTCGGCGGAGTCCTGATCATGGGCGCGGTGCTGTCGATCCTCGACGCGACGATCGTCACCGTCGGGATCGACTCGATCGCCCGCGACCTGGGCAGCACGCTGCCGACGGTGCAGTGGGTGGCGAGCGCGTACCTGCTCGCGGCGTCGGCGGCGATCCCGTTGTCCGGCTGGCTCGCCGACCGGTTCGGCGGCCGCGCGGTCTGGCTGACAGCGGTGGCGATCTTCACGGCGGGCACGCTGCTGTGCGGTTTCGCCTGGTCGGCGCCGGCGTTGATCGTGTTCCGCGTGCTCCACGGCCTGGGCGGCGGGCTGATGCAGCCGGTCGGCCAGGCGGTGTTCGCGCAGGCGGCGGGCCCGGCGCTGGGCCGGAAGATCGGCGTGATCACCCTCCCGGCCACGGTGGCCCCGGTGCTGGGCCCGATGCTCGGCGGCGCGCTGGTGGCGGACTTCGGCTGGCGCTGGATGTTCTTCGGGATCGTCCCGCTGGGGGTGGCGACGTTCGTCTTCGCCCGGCGGCTCCTCCCGGCGCCGCCGCCGTCCGGCACCCGCGAGCCGCTGGACGTCCGCGGGATCCTGCTGCTCTCCCCGGGGCTGGCGGTGTTCGTGTACGGCCTGGCCGAGGGCCTCACCGTGGCGTGGGTGGCTGGAGCGGTACTGCTGCTGGCATACGGCGTCCACGCCTCCCGGGCGCGTTTCCCGGTGCTCGACCTGAAGCTGTTCCGTGACAAGGGATTCACGGTGTCGAGCATGAGCACGTTCTTGCTGGGAGCGTCCCTGTACAGCTCGATGTTGCTGCTACCGCTGTACTACGAGCAGGTCGAGCACGCGAGCCCGCTGCAGGCCGGACTTCTTCTGGCGCCCCAAGCGGTGGGATCGGCAGCGGTCCTCCTCGCGGGCGGCCGCCTGCTCGCCCGCTTCGGCCCCCGCGCCATGATGCTGGCCGGCATCACCCTGTCGTTGCTGGGAACGGTGGCCTTCACCCAGCTGGGTTCGGCGCCCAGCGGCGTCTGGCTGACGCTGTCGTTGCTGATACGCGGCGCCGGCCTGGGCGCGGCGACCACCCCGGGCATGACCACGCTGTACGGCTCGCTGGAGCGCTCACGGATCCCGCGCGCGGCCAGCGCGTTCAACGTGATCAACCGGATCGGCGGCTCCCTCGGCACGGCTCTGCTGGCCGCGATCCTCCACACCGAACTGACGGCGTCGGCCGCACCCACGGCCTTCGGCACCACGTTCACGTGGGCGCTGGCGCTGTCCGCCCTGACGCTGATCCCGGCGGCGCTGTTTCCCCGCCGAAGCCGGCTCGCTTAGCCCTTCCCCAAGGAGAACCCGATGACCCGACGCCTCCTGAGCGTCCACGCCCACCCCGACGACGAGTCCAGCAAGGGCGCGGCCACCCTGGCCCGCTACGCCGCCGAAGGGGTCGACGTCCTCGTCGCCACCTGCACCGGTGGTGAACGCGGCGACATCCTCAACCCGGCCCTCGACACGGACGAGACCCGTGAAGACCTCCCGGCGGTCCGCCGTCGAGAGATGGCGGCCGCCGCCGAAATCCTCGGCGTGCGCCAGCGTTTCCTCGGTCTGGTCGACTCCGGCCTGCCGGGCGAAGGCGAGCCACTGCCCGAAGGATGCTTCGCGGCGATCCCGCTGGAAGAGGCGGCAGCGCCGCTGGTCGCGCTGATCCGCGAGTTCCGCCCGCAGGTCGTGATCACGTACGACGAGACGGGCGGTTATCCCCACCCGGACCACATCCGCACTCACGAGGTAACCCGCGAAGCCTTCACTGCGGCGGCGGACCCCACCCGCTACCCGAGCGCCGGCGAGCCGTGGCAGGCGCAAAAGCTGTACTACCAAGCGGTCCTGAGTCGCGCCTGGTTCCAGGCCCTCCACAACGCAACGCTCGCAGCCGGCCTGAAGTCATCGATGGGCGCGGTCCTGGACGAACTCCCGAAGGAGGACAAGCTCACCGTCACCACGAGGATCCGCTGCGAAGCCCACTTCAGCACCCGCGACCGCGCCCTCCTGGCCCACGCGACCCAGATAGACCCCACCGGCCCGTTCTTCACCCACTCGCGCGAAATCGAGCGCAAGGTCTGGCCCTACGAGGACTACCACCTGGCCCACCCCACCCCCAGCCCCGCCCCAGAAGACGACCTGTTCACCGGAGTAACCCCATGACCCGCTTCGCCTCCCCCGTCACGCAAACGGAGTTGCCTCAGCGTCGCCAGGTTCATCGCGTCGCACCAACCCGCGAGTTCCGTCTTCAATCACGCGAGTTCGGCTTCCAGTCACGCGAGATCCGCCCCGGATCACGCTGAGCCAGGGCGCCCAGCGGGTCAGCCGGTGACCCGGGGTTCCCGCAACCCGCGGATCACGTACTCCGGTCGTGGCCGCCACGCGTGGCCCCGGCGGCAATCCACGAGTTCCGTCTTCAATCACGCGAGTTCGGCTTCCAGTCACGCGAGATCCGCCCCGGATCACACCAAGCGAGGGCGTCCAGCGGGTCAGACGGTGACCCGGAGTTCCCGCAACTCGCGGATGACGAACTTCAGCCGTGGCCGCCAGGCGTGGCCCCGGCGGCAATCCACGAGTTCCGCCTTCAATCACGCGAGATCGGCACCCAATCACGCGAGTTCGGCTTCCAGTCACGCGAGATCCGCCCCGGATCACGCTGAGCCAGGGCGCCCAGCGGGTCAGACGGTGACCCGGAGCTCCCGCAACCCGCGGATCACGAACTCCGGCCGTCGCCGCGGAGTCTCCACCAGACGCAGCCCCGGCAGCTTCGCCGCCAAAGCGCTCAACGCCGCGGCGATCTCCACCCGAGCGAGAGGAGCACCGACGCAATAGTGAATCCCGAGCCCGAACCCCAAGTGAGCGTTCGGCGTCCGTCCGATGTCGAGCCGGTCGGGCGAGTCGAACACCTTCGGGTCGCGAGCCGCGGCGCCCAGCAGCGCGCCGATCTTCTGCCCGCGGGAGACAACGTAGTCGCCGATCGTCACGTCCTCGGTGGCCGTCCGCTCGAACAGCTGCAGGGGCGCGTCGAACCGGATGAGCTCTTCGACGCATGAGTCGAGCAGCTCGGGGGACGCCAGCAGGCGCTCCCACTGGTCCCGGTGCGTGAGGAGCGCGGTGATGCCGTTGCCGAGCACGTTCACGGTCGCCTCGTGGCCGGCCATCAGCAGCAGCACCGCGGTCGCCACCAGCTCGTCCGGTGTCAGCTCGCTGCGCAGGAGGTCGCTGATGATGTCGCCGCCGGGGGACTCGGCGCGGGAAGCCGCCACCGTCCGGATGTAGGCGACGAACTCCTCGGCGGCCCGTTCGGCGGCGTCGCGGCCGTCCTCGGGCAGGTCGAACTCGTACATCTTCACGATGCTGTTTGACAACTCCACCATGCGGGGCCCGTCGGATCCCGGCACGCCGAGCAGTTCGGCGATCACCGCGACCGGCAGCGGCTGGGCGAGGTGCTCCAGCAGGTCCGCGCTGCCGTCGGCGGTGATGGCCGCGGCCAGGTCGTCGACCATGCGGGTGGCGAGCGTCGCGACCATCGGACGCAGCCGCTGGACGTGGCCGCGGCCGAACGCGCCCGCGATCACGCGTCGGAGGCGGGTGTGGGCCGGCGGCTCGTTCTCCAGCAGGGAGTTCCGGTGAAGGAGGTTGAACGAGGCGAAGCGTTCGAGCGGCTCGGCGTCCTGCCAGATCCGGCCGAGCCCGCGGTGGCGCAGCACGGCGGACGACGTGGCGTGCGAAACCGCCACGGCCATGCCGAGCTTGTCGTGGAAATGGACGTCGCCTTGCGCGCGCAGGGCGGCGAACGCCGGGTACGGGTCTTCGAGGAACTCGGGATCGCGGGGGTCGAACACGTCGCGAGACTAACCCTTCGATAGCGTCTCAAGCCGAGCCAGAGGAGGCAGCAGTGGGCAAGGGCGCGCGCAAGAAGGGTCCCAAGCAGGCGTCGGACCGCAAGCCGAAGGTGCGCGACGTCTTCGTCGGCCAGCCGTTCGAGGGACTGGCGGCGGAGCCCGAGCTGATCGCGCTGCGCGAGTTCGTGCCGTCCGCGACGGCCAAGCTGACCCTCGCCGACGGCGGTGACGTCACCCTCGGCACCGTGCTGCCGATGGCGGCGGCCGCGTTCGTCCGCTCGGACGGCGAGCGGTACCTCGGCCTGCAGGTGCAGACCCGCTCCTCCGACATCAGCCGCGACCTCGGCCGCTCGCTGAAGTGGCTGCTGGACGCCAAGGAGGGCGACGTCCTCGGCGTGCCGGACACCACGACCCCGCCGGCCGCCGACGAGCACGCGCGCCTCCAGGACCTGCTGACCCCGGGCGCCGAGCTCGACGTCACGCTGCACACCGACTTCGCGTGGTGGCTGCCCGAGGACGCGGACGCCACCGGTGACGTCGCGGTCTCCCTCGAGCGCGCGAACGCCGCCATCATGCCGACCGAACGTCTCGGCTCGGGCGCCTACTGGGTCCTCGCGGGGGAGAAGGCGCACCTGCGCTGGGTTCGTCCGGAGCCGGAGAACCTGCTGCTCCAGGCCTTGGCCCGGCTGTCCGCGGCCGGCGAGCTGGGCCTCGGCGAAGGCTCGCGCTACGCGGGCTCGTTCCGTGCGCACGGCCTGCTGGTGCCGGTGTGGGACCTCGACCCCGAGGCCCACGCCCGCGAATGGGCCGACGCGAAGGACGCACTCGGCGCCCGCCTCGACACGGCGTTCAAGTCCCTCGACACCGAGCCCCTGAACGCCGCCGAGCGCCGTGCTCGCGACGGTCTCATCGGCCGCCAGCTCACCCTGCGCTGACCCCGGCGAGCAGCAGCCACGCCGAGGTTTCCCCGGTTCCGAGGCCGGCGGGTCCCGGGTCCCTGCGTGGGTGAAGAGTCCGCGCGCCAGGCCGCCGCGCCTCCGGCCGGCGGCCCGGCGGCGTGGTGCGACCGCCGCGTCAACAAGCGCCGGACTACCGGTCCGAACCGGTGGTCGGTGACCGCCTCGATGAGCGTTCAACCAGGGCTTTTGTGGCGCACAAGACACCGCCACCGGCTCGCGCCGGTGGGACCATTCTTCGCGTGATACTTCACATCTGCGGGGCGGCCGACTGGGCCGGAGTGGGCGAAGACGGCGAGTACCGGCCGCCGTCGCTGGGGGAAGCCGGGTTCATCCACTGTTCCGACTTCGGCACGGCGCACCTGCCGGCCAACGCGCTCTACCGGGGGCGGACCGACCTGGTCCTGCTCGAGATCGACCCGGCGAAGGTCGGGGCGCCGGTCCGCTGGGAAGACGGCGAGCCGCCGCACCCGGCCGGGATCTGGTTCCCCCACGTGTACGGCCCGATACCGCACGCCGCCGTGGTCGGCGTGCACGAATTCGGCGAGACGGCGGCCGGCGGCTTCACGCTGCCGGCCGCGCTCGCGCTCCGTTGACGTGGGCAACTCATCACCCGCCTGGGCGGCTACGAATCCAGGCGGGAACGCAGGCAACCTGAGGGGGCTGTGATGCGTGTTGGGGAGGAAGGCGACTCGGCTTCTGGCTACCCGACCCCGATGGGAGGCGATACGGTGACCGCTGCGGCACCCGTCTTCACCGGGGGAGATACCTGGGTGACCAGCGCAGGCCGAGGGAGGGCCGCGACGTTGCCGGGTGAGCTGGTGGACTTCGGCGACTTCGTGCAGGCGACACTGCCGGGGTTGCTGCGGTACGGCCACGCGCTCACCGGCAACCCGCACGACGCCGCGGACCTGGTCCAGACCGTGCTCGAAAAGATGGGCTCGCGCTGGAGCTACGTGCACGAGAAGACCGGCGACCCGCTGGCCTACGTCCGCCGCTCGATGGCGAACGCGCACGTGAGCCGGTGGCGTCGCACGCGCCGCGAAAACCTGGTGGCCGACCTGCCGGACACCGATCCGCACGTGCCGGCCGACCCGTTCGAACACGAGCCGCTGTGGCGCGCGTTACGAACGCTGCCGCCACGGCAACGCGCCGTCATGGTGCTGCGTTACTACGAAGGTCTCTCGGAAGCGGAGATCGCGGGTGCCCTCGGTATCACGCAGGGGACCGTCAAGAGCCAGGCGAGCAAGGCGATCGCGTCGCTGCGGATGAAGTTGAAGTCGGCCGACGACGAAGGCGAAGGGAGTGCAGCGGGTTGAACATCTCCGAGGACGAGCTGGAGCAGCGCCTGCGCGCGATGTTCGCCGACGAACGGCTCGACCTGCCGCCGCCACCCGACGCCGGCACGGTCATCGTGGCCGGCGCGCGACGGCGGCGCCGTCGTCGTCACGCCGTGCAGGCCGTGGCGGGGGTCGCCGCGGCCGTGGTCGCCGTGGCGGGCGGGCTGACCATGGTCCGCCTCCACACCGAAGACGGCACCGCGGTGATGTCCGCCGACGGGTCCGTGATCAGCGTCAAGCCACCCGAGAACCTCACGCCCGGCCGGCAGCCTCAGCCGTCGACGCCCGGGCCCACGAGCACCCACGACATCCAGGTCTCCCCGCCGCCGACCGCGGTGACGTCGAAGCCGGGTCGGCCGCCGTCGACGCCGAAGCCGTCGACGCTGCCGGGCGTGATGAGCGGCCCGCTGCTCGCCGCCGACGGCTTCGGCCGGCTGAAGCTGGGCATGTCCGAGGCCGACGTGACCGCCCAGGCCGTCACGCTCAGCGAGACCCAGGTGGGGACCGCCTGCAGTGTCTACACGGTGGACGGCAGCGGAGTGCCCGCGCCGGCGACCGTCGTGATTTCGAAGGCCGTCGGGCTGACCGTGGTCACCCCGGCGCAGGTCGCGCACACCGCGGAGGGCATCGGGGGCGGGTCCACCAAGGCGGACGTCCTCGCCACCTACCCGGCCGCGAAGGAGGAGCCCGGCGGAATCGCCGCTCCCGCCGGCGGCGCGGCCGACTACCACTTCCGGCTCGGGGAGAGCGGGGTCGTCGAGACCAGTCTCATGAGCGTCAACCAGGACTGCGCCGGCTGAGCGCCGGCCGCATGCGAAAACCCGGGCTGTCCACAGGGGGAGAGCCCGGGTTTTCCCTTGTGGTGGGAGCGGAAACCTAGAGCTTGCCGCCGGCCACCGGCGGCATCTGCGAGTCGGAGCCGCCGTCGCCGACGGACTCGCGGTGCAGGTGGTTCTCGACCTCGAACAGGTTGCCGTTCGCGCGCTTGACCACGTTCAGCAGCGTGCTCATCTGGGAGATCTCTTCGACCTGCTCCTTGAGGAACCACTGCGTGAACTGCTCGCTGATGTAGTCCTCTTCGGCGCGAGCCGCCTTCGCCATCGCGGAGATGTCGGTGGCGACTTCCTTCTCCTGCTCGAGCGCGAGCTCGATGACCTCGGTGACGCCGGAAAACTCGTTGCGCACCTCGCCGGTGCCGGGGATCTCGACGTGGTGGTCGCGGTCGAGCATATACTGCACGAGCGCCATCGCGTGGTTGCGCTCTTCGACCGACTGCTTGTAGAAGTGCTTCGCCAGCTGCGGGAGGTCCTCGGCGTCGAACCAGACCGCGAGCGAGATGTACTGCTGGGACGCGTTGAACTCGTTGTGGATCTGCGCCTGCAGCAGTTCGTAGAACTTCGAGCGCGGTTCTTTCTTCTTGGTGAGGGCCATGCAAACCAGAATAGGTCAAGATTGGCGGTAAAGCCACTTCGGACTGGTGATCTACCCCCTATTAGGGTTACCATTCCTAGAGAAGACAACCCTTATTTAAGTAAGCCTTCCCTTAATGCATTGTGCATTAAGGGAAGGCTTACCTCTATTACTTGAGGGGGTCGCGGCGGACCGGGCAGGACATGCACCGCGGCCCGCCCCGGCCGGAACCGAGCTCCGAACCGGTGATCGGCAGCACCTCGATGCCGGCCGCCTCCAGCCGCTCGTTCGTCTCGACGTTCCGCTCGTAACCGACGACGACGCCCGGGGCCAGCGCGAGCGTGTTGTTGCCGTCGTCCCACTGCTCGCGTTCGGCGGTCACCGGGTCGAGGCCGGTGTCGATGACGCGCAGGCGGTCGATCTCCATCGCTTCGGCGGCGGCCACGAGGAACGGCGCCGGGCCGGCGACCTTGACCCCGCCGTCGCCGGTCGGGCGCAGCGTGAACGCCGTGAGCGAGTCGCGCGCCAGCGGGTACATCACCACGGCGTCGGCGTCGACCATCGTGCACACGGTGTCCAGGTGCATCGTCGCGCGGGACTGCTCGATCGGCACCGCCAGCACGGTGTGCGCGATGCCGTCGGCGAACACCGACCGCGCGAGCGACTCGGCTCCGGCGGCCGTGGTGCGCTCGCCGACGCCGATGGCGAGCACGCCCGGCGCCAGCAGCATCACGTCGCCGCCCTCGATCGGCGCCGAATGCGCGCCGTACGCGCGGGCCGCGTGCCGGAAGTACGGGTGGTAGGCGTAGATCAGGTCCAGCACCGCGGTCTCGCGGCGGCGCGCGGGCATGGTCAGCGACGAGATCGCGACGCGGTCGGCGATCCACGCCGACGAGTCGCGCGTGAACAGCAGGTTCGGCAGCGGGTCGACGGCGAAGTCGTGCGGGTGGTTCATCATCCGCACCAGCGACGCGCCCTCGGCGGACGGCAGCTCCTCGAACGTCATCCCGGCCATCAGCACCTCGGCGAGGCCGGCCGCGTCGACGCCGGAAAGGTGGGAGCGCAGCGAGTCGCCGAGGTCGCCGCCGAGCCGCCGGTCGTCGACCGCCGCGTGCACCCCCGCCGTGTGGGCGCGGTCGTCCTCCAGCGCCGTCCGGAGCGCGTCGGCCAGCAGCAGCACCTCGACGCCGCGGCCGCGCAGCACGTCGGCGAACGCGTCGTGCTCGGCTTGCGCCCGGTCGACCCACGGGATCGAGTCGAAGAGGAGCTGGTCGTTGTTGCGGGGCGTCAGCCTTTTGAGCTCGTTGCCGGGCCGGTGCAGCAGCACCGCGCGCAGGGGTCCGACTTCGCTGTCCACCCGGGGAGGTGTCGTTTCGTCGATCACCACCCGAGCTTAGTCAGGGGAGCCAGGAAATGTGCCCCTTGAGCAGCGAGTACCCGACGAAAGAGACGAAGTCGAAGAGCGTGTGGGCGGCCACCAGCGGCCACAGCCGGTTCGTCTTCTGCCAGAGCCGCCCGAAGACGAGCCCCATGATGAAGTTGCCGACGAACCCGCCGAAGCCCTGGTACAGGTGGTACGACCCGCGCAGCACGGCGGCGCCGAACACCGCGTTGTTCTCGCGGACGCCCAGCTGGCGCAACCGGGTCAGCAGGTACCCGATCACGAGCACCTCCTCGGCGAAGGCGTTGCCGAACGCCGAGAGCGTCAACGTGATCGGCCGCCACCACGTGTTGCCCAAATTGGACGGTTGCACCGCCAGGCTGAACCCGAGGTGGTAGGAGAGGAAGTACAGCCCCAGGCCGGGGATCCCGATCAGCGCGGCGAGCACCACGGTCAGGAGCGTGTCGCGGCGGGGCGCGGTGCGGTCCAGCCCCACCTGCGTGATCTTGACGCCCGCGCGCCACAGCAGGTAGAGCCCGAGCGCGCCCCAGCCGATCAGCTGCGCCGCCGACAGCAGCTGCTTGAGCAGGTCGATTAGGCCCAGCGTGGCCTGGGGGACGTTGAGCTTCGCCGGCTGCTGGGCCAGCGGGATCGGCTTCAGCAGTGAGTCCACAAGGGACAGCAGGCTGCTCACGCCGGACAGGCCGAGCGTGATCCCGAAGACGATCAGCAGCTCGAGCTTGACTGCCTTGCGCTCCCGCGGGTCCTCGATCGTGACGGGGAAGTCCGGCCGGGCCGGGGCCAGCCACGATCGCGCGGTGAAGGTCATGTCCGCACGCTACCTTCGGGGTATGCCCAGGACTATCGCCACCAACGAAACCGTCGACCGCGCCGCGCTCGTCGAGTTCCTGTCCACCCGCCACCGCGCGATCCTGCTGGCCACGAAGGCCGACGGGAGCCCCCAGCTCTCGCCGGTCACGTGCGGGGTCGACGCCGAAGGCCGGCTGGTCATCTCGACCTACCCCAAGCGCGCCAAGGTCGTGAACATCAAGCGCAACCCGCAGGTGTCGGCCTGCATCCTGTCCGACGAGTGGAACGACCAGTGGGTCCAGCTCAACGGCACCGCCGAGGTGCTGGACATCCCGGACTCGGTCGAGCCGCTCGTGGAGTACTTCCGCGCCATTTCGGGTGAACACCCGGACTGGGACGAATACCGCGAGGCCATGGTCAAGCAGGGCAAGAGCATCATCCGCGTGACGATCGAGAGCTGGGGCCCGCTCGCCAAGGGCGGCTTCCCCGCCGAACTAGCCTGACGTCCCCCGCAGGAACGGGCAGCCGACCAGCCGCCGCAGCTCCATCGCGAGCTGCGGCGGGCTCTCGACGGACTTCGAAAACGCCAGCCGGACGTCGTGGTCACCCGCGTCGGACTCGACGCGCAGCCGCAGCCCGAAGCGGTCCAGTCCGAGCGGGCGGATCCGGCCGCCGCGCAGGTCCGCCGGCAGGTGCTTGGCCAGCTGCTCGACGACGTCGGAGTGGTCGCTCTCCAGGTGCCGCAGCCAGTGGGCCTCGTAGTCGTGGAACGGGTCCGGCGGCGCCGCGCTGAACATGTGCGGGCGCAGCGAGTGCGTGCCTTCGGCGTCGGCGAGCACGAGGGACGCCGGCGTGAGCCGCAGCAGCGTCACGCCGTGGCCGACGTCGAGGAGCCGCTCGTCCGGCCGGGACTCGGCGATCGCCACCGCCCGCGCGCGAGCCGAAACGGGCGAAAGCGGGCGCAGCCAGCCGGTGATCCACAGCAGTCCGCGGATCGGCTCCCGCAGCTCGACCGGCGCCTGGTCGGCGAGCTCGACCATCACGGCCAGCTCGCCGCGCTGGGTCTGCTTGGCCGCGGCGACCATCGGGTGGTCGTCGGGCAGCAGCACGCTGACGCTCCCGCTGTGGTGCACGTGGTGCAGGACCGGGACGACGCGCTCGCCGTCGAGACCGGCGCGTTCGCACGTCGGCATGAGCGACGCCGGCCCGTTGCGGGTGGCGATCGTCTTGGCGCGCTCGGCGGGGTTCGGTGCCGGCGGGCGGCGGATGGATGTCGGTGCCTCGGTCACGGCTCACCTCCTACTTAGGTGAGCCTAACCTGAATCCGATGGTCTGGATAGTCACCCGGTTGCGGTGACGGTCACGTCGGCGCTCCGCTGAACGGAGCATCGGGTAACGCCGATGACCGCTTTCCCGAAAAGGCCGGTGACCAGTGCCGACACGGTGGGGGCCCAGCGTGCAGATCGTCCCGGTTCCCGAACGCGTGCGCGCGTTCGAGTTCGACCCCGCCATGCCGTCCGGCGCCGTGCCGATCTTCGGCGAGTACCTGGACCGGATCGGCCGCAGCGCGGCGAACGGCCGCCTGCTGACCTGGGTCCTCCCGCTGGTCGGGATCGCCCCGTTCTTCACCGGCGCCGGGCTCGCGCTGACGCTGGGCACGATCGCGCTGGCCGGCTCGGTCGTGACGTGGTGGCTCTACCGCGCGCACCTCTGGGTGCCGGAAGCGCGGCTGAAGCGGGAGCCGTTCCGCCAGGTGGAGATCGCGCCCGACGGGCTGGTTGCCGCCGGGCGGACGGTCGGCGTCCGCCTGCCGGACGGCCGCTGGCTGCGTGTCCGGCTCGACGAGGCGGACCGGCTGCTGCTGGCCGGGCACCGGCGGGTGTGGCTGCTGGGCCGCGGCCCGAAGGTGTTCGTCGGCCTCTCCGGCGTGGTCCGGGTGCGCCGCGCCCGGATCTTCGACGCGCCGCCGTCGGGTGCGGTCGCCGTGCCGCCGGTGGTGGCGTCCGGCTCGCCGCGGCTCGACCCCGTGCTGGCCGCGCACCGCCGCCGGATGGCCCGCGAACTACGCGCGACGGCCGCGTTCCTGCTGGTCCTGGCCGGGTTCGCGATGTGGGTCCGGTACGACTTCCCGGTGACGAAGTGGGCCGCGCTGACCGTCACGGCGAGCGCGCTGCTGGGCGCGCTCGTGACGGCGTTGCGAGCGGTCGCCCACCGCCGTCCGCTGCCGGCGGACCACTGGACGGAGCTGCGCGCGGTCCTGGACGGCCCGGTCCGCATGGGCCGCCACGGCGCGGCCCGGCTGAGCGGCCTGACGATGCTGGCCGACGGAACCGTGGTCGGCTTCCGCCTGCACAAGGCGGACCCGTCGATGGCGGCCAACATCGCGGCGACGGGCCGGCTGTGGATCGCGGGAGTCCCGAGGCCGGGCGCGGCGAAGACGGGCGTGCCCGGCTACCCGGTGCTCGGCACGGTCTGGCTCGGCTGAGCGGGCGTCCGGTCCCGGCGCGGCAGCAACAGCGGCGTCACCAGCACCAGCACCCCGGCGACACCGATGGCGACGCGCGGACCGGTGAAGCTCGCGAGGACACCCCACAGCGCCGTCAGCGCGGCGATCGACGCCTTGGTGCTGACCGACCACGCCGAGAGCGTGCTCGCGACGCGGTCCGCCGGCAGCTGCTCGAGCCGGTAGGTCGCGAGCACCGGGTTGAACACACTGCAGGACACGATCAAACCGAGCTCGACGACCATGACGAAGGCGAGCCCGCCGGCGCCGGCCGGAAGGAAGGCCAGCGCGAGCAGCCAGCACGCCCGGACGGCGCCGGACACCAGCAGGATCGGGTGCTTGCCGAACCGCTGGACGAGCCGCGGCGTCAGCCGTGAACCGGCGAGCCCGCCGAGGCACGGCACCGCGAAGGCGAGCCCGTACTGCCACGGCGTGAACCCGAGCTGGTTCAGCATCAGCACCGCGAGCAGCGGTTCGGTGCCCATGATCAGGCCGTTGAACAGCAGGACGTTGAAGTACAGCGGCCGCAGCCCGGGGTGCGTCAGGATCGTGCGCCACCCCTCGGCGAGGTCCCGCGCACGCAGCCGGCTGGTCTGCCGAGGCCGTGGTTCGCCGCCGCCGATCGCCCGGATCCCGAGCGCGGAAAGCAGAAAGCTGACGGCGTTGGCGGCCACCGACGTCACCGGCCCGAAGAGCGCGAAGGCGGCCCCACCGAGCGGCGGCCCGAGCGCGGTGGCCGTCCAGTTCGTCGACTCGAACCGCCCGTTCGCGACCAGCAGATCTTCGGGCGGCACCAGGCCCTTCAGGAAGGCGCCACTGGCCGAGGTGAAGGTGATGTCCGCCGCGGCGACGACCACCGAGACGACGAGGAGCTGTCCGAAGCTCAGCGACCCGAGGGCATAACAGGCGGGCACGCTGATCAACGCGGCGAACCGGACGAGGTCCATGGCCACGAGCACCGGCCGCTTCCGCCGCCGATCGACCCAGGGCCCCATCGGCACGGCCACCAAAGCCCCGACAGCGGGCCCGACGGCAGCGAGCGCGGAGACGGCCGCGGGCCCGACGTGCAGCACGAGGATCGCGAGCATGGGAAAGGCCCCGAAGCCGAGCCAGGTCCCGAACGCGCTCACGGCATAAGCCGTCCACAACCACCTGAACCGCCGCCCGAGCCGCCTGCGCATCACCGGAGGATCAAAGCGAAGCGAGGCCACGAGGATCAAACAACCGTGCCGTCGGCGCGCCACAACCCCGCGTTGTGCGGCCCGGTCCGGCTCGCCCGGGAGAGGCAACACTCGGGGCGGCGCACCTAGGGCGATCGTCGAGTCGGCTGGCACCGACCAACCCCTTCGACCCCCGCCCGGGCAGCGGAGAACCGGCAGCCTGTTCGCCGGTGCGGACCGGGAGCAGGTCCTCGATCAACGCCCATTGATCGTCTGAGAGCAACTGAAACCTTCGTCGGACACGCCCTAGAGTCGTCCGCTGTGGACCTCGTTGCCGTGCGCACCTTCGTCACCGCTGTGGAGGCAGGGCGGTTCCAGGACGCCGCGGCTGACCTCTCGATCACGCAGCAAGCCGTGTCGAAGCGCATCGCCGCGTTGGAGAAGTCGCTTGGGGCGCGGTTGTTCACGCGCACCGCGCGCGGAGCCGTGCTCACTCGTGAGGGTGCGGCCTTCTTGCCGCACGCCCGCGAGCTGCTCTCCGCCGAGGCGCGAGCACTCGCCTCAGTCCGCACCGGACCGCTCCGGGTCGACGTCATCGGCCGGCGGCTGTGCCCGGCGGCGCTCCTGCGCGGGTTCCACGAGGCTCATCCGGACGTCGCGCTGGAGGTCGTCACGCTGTTCGACACCGCGATCACCGCGATCCAGGACGGCTCGATCGACGCGTCTTTCCGCGCTGTCGCCGAGCTCCCCGACGACCTCGACGCGCAGTGGGTGTTCGACGAGCCGCTCCAGCTGTTGTGTGGACCCGCGCACCCGCTTGCCGGAGCGACTTCGGTGACTCTGGCGGAGCTGGCCGGCCACCGGATCTGGATGCCCGGCGTTGTGCCCGGAACCGAATGGGGCGCCTACTACGCCGAGTTCACCGCCGCGTTCGGGCTGTCGATCGATGCCGCCGGGCCGAACTTCGGCACCGAGGTCGTGCTCGACACGGTCGCGGAGTCGGCGAAGGTGGCCACCCTGGTCGGGGCCGAAAGCCGAGTCCTCTGGCCGGCGGAGCACGACCTGCGGCGTGTCCCGATCGGGCGTCCGACGCCCGTGTACCCACATTCGCTGGTTTGGCGCCGAGGCAACGCACACCCCGCGCTGGCGGCCCTGTGCAGACACCTCGGAAAGGGCGAGCGCGCGGCCGACGCGTGGCGGCCCGGCTGGGCGCACTAGCCCAGGGACTTCCGCGTCGCCTGTTCCGTCTCGAGGACACCCTGCCGGATGCCCTCCAGCTGGTCGCTCAGCTCGCGCACCGCGCCGGTGTCCACCGCGACGTCCGTGGTCGCCGCCGTCAGTTCGGCGACCCTCGCCACCAGGCTGTCCAGTCCGAGGGCCCCCGACTGCAGCTGGGCCAGCAGCTTGTCCCGCGCGCCGGACAGTCGTGCGTGGACGTCGGCCTGGGCCTGGACCGCCGACAGTGCCTGCTCGAGGTCGCCGCGGACCGCCTCGGGAGCCGATGGCAGCGACTTCTCCAGCCGTCGCCGTTCCCGCGTCACAGCCTCGAGGTCGACGCGCGCGAGGGCGTTGCCGGTGGCCGAGGCGCGGCCGGCCAGCCGCCGGAGCGTTGTCAGCGTTTCCTCGACCACCGGTTCCATGTCCGCGACGCGGTCGGCGAGCGGGCCGGGGTCCAGCGACGCGCTGAGCGAGCCGAACCCGTCGGCCGCGCCCTCGGCTCGGCGCAGCCAGTTCGCTTCGGACGAGCCGGGCACGACGTCGAGCACCCGCGCTTCACGCCGTTCCGGCTCCGGCTCACGACCCAGCGAAGCCACCCCCGCGCGAGCCGCGAGCACCGCCACGCCGATGCCGACGGCGGCGACCACCGGCAGCTGCACGGCCCACGCCACCCCCGCCGAGGTGGCGGCGAACAGCAGTCCCCACGGTTCGGCGAGCTCACGGGCGAACTTCATGTCAGAAGTTGGAGATCACGGACGTGAACACCTGGTTGATCGAGTCCGGTTTGGACGAGTCGTACTCCGATCCTTCGGTCGCTTCCGCGATCTGCTTCAGCACGTCCTGGTCGGCGTCCGCGCCGTAGGCGATCGTGAACAGCCGGACGGTCTCCGAGTTGCCCTCCGGGCGCAGCTGCGGCAGCAGGTGCTCGATGTCCACGCCGCCGGAGTCCTCGTTGCGGCCGTCGGTCAGCACGACCACCGCGTTGATCGCCGACGGGTCGACGTGCGTCTTCATGTACTCGTACGCGGCCAGCGACGAGTCGTACAACCCCGTGCCGGACTGCGGGGTCAGCCCGCTCAGCCGCATCGCGAGGGTCTCCTTGCCGCTGGTCCCGAGCGCCTGGACCGGCACCAGCTCCTGGTAGTCCTTGTCGCCGTCGAGGCGGGTCGAGAACTGCCAGAGCCCGACCTGGTCACGCGGCACGAACTGGCCGAGCGCGTCGATCGCGGCCTGCTTGGCCAGGTCGATCTTGCTCTTGCCGGTGCCCTTCGCCTCTTCCCCCATCGAGCCGGAGACGTCGACGACGAGCAGCACGTTCGCCTTTTTGCGCAGGTCCGTCCACGTCGTCAGCAGCTTCGACAGCACCGACGGCCCCGGCGGCCGGAGGAAGGTGATCTTCGCGTCCGCCTGGACGCCGTTGGCCGTCGTCGCCTGCGGGCCGGGCTTGCCGTCGAAGGTGCGGAAGCCGAGGTTGAGGAACTTCGGCTGCGCGTCCGGCCCGCGCAGGTAGTTCAGGAAGTCCGCGGCGATCTGCTTGCGGGTCGGGTCGGCCCAGTTCAGCGTGACGAACGGGTGGTCGGAGTTGAGCGTGCCGTCCGCCGGGTAGATCGCGACGAGCGGCACCTTCGGCGGCGCGTGCTGGCCGACCTTCGCGGGGTCGTTCGTCGGGTTGCCCTGGTCGTAGCCGATCAGCGAGCTCTCCTCGACGGTCACCGCCGAGATGTAGGACAGCGCCGCGCCGCGGTCGTCGGCCTTCTGCAGGTTCGTCAGGAACGTCAGCGTGTTGTCGCCGTAGTGCACGATCGCCTGCTCGATGTTCGTGACGAACTGCTTGGCCTCGGGCTTCTCGAGCGCGGCGGCGGTGAGGTCGGACGATGTGCCGGTGGCCGCGTAGTACGCGCCGATGGTGGCGTTCAGCCCGGCGGTCGAGATGTTCGGGTTCGTCTTGCCCAGCCGGAACTTGCCCCACTCCGGGTGGCCGTACTTGGCCCAGCCCGCCGGGTCGGTCGCGAGCGTGGCGAGGTCCTTCCAGCCGATCGGCTTCGCCGGCCAGCCGAGGGCCTCGGCCATCGGTTTCGGCATGGCGACGGTCAGCGGCGAGTTCGCGATTGACTGCGGGTCACCGTCGGGCACGATCGTCCCGGTGTCGCCCTTCGCGTTGACGCGCAGCAGGTTGACCCAGCCGCTCGCGGCGGGCGTCCAGACGTCGGGGCGCGGCCCGTCGGTGGCCTCGTTCCAGCCGTTGGCGAGCGCCTGCATGGCGATGCCCGACGACTTCGACTTCACGACGACGTCGACGCAGTGCCCGGCGACGCTCCGTCCGGAGTAGGCCTTCGCGGCCTCTTGGACTATTCCGACCTTTTCCGGGGACGACGTGACGTTGAGCGCGATGGCGTCCGAGCCGGTGCATTTCGGCGCGTCCGCCTCGTCGCCCGAGCCGCTGGTCCAGGCCCGGATTCCGATGATCAGCCCGGCGGCGACCACGATCGCGGCCAGGAACGGGAGAATCTTTCTCTTTCGCCGTGCTGGTTGGGAATTGATCATCGAACCCTCCCCGTTCCGCCGCCGGAATACCATTATCCGGCAGCGGAACGGAAAGGGGACGGTAATTCCGAAACTTGACTATCCCTTAGGTCCGCGGCGCGACCACGTCCACGCGTAACCGGGGTCTTCGGACGCGTCGGCGGCCTCACCGAGCTCCAGCGGCGCGAAGGTGTCGACCATGACCGCGGTCTCGTCGAAGAACTCGGCGCCGATCGACGCCTCCGCCGCGCCCGGCTGCGGGCCGTGCGTGAACCCGGACGGGTGCAGCGAGAGCGAGCCGACGCCGATCCCCGAGCCCTTCCGGGCCTCGTAGTTGCCGCGCACGTAGAACATCAGCTCGTCGGAGTCGACGTTCGCGTGGTTGTACGGCACCGGGATCGAGTCCTCGTGGTAGTCGACCTTCCGCGGGCAGAAGGAACACACGACGAAGTTCGGGCCCTCGAACGTCTGGTGCACGGGCGGCGGCTGGTGCACGCGCCCGGTGATCGGCTCGAAGTCGTCGATGTTGAACACCCAGGGGTAGAGGCAGCCGTCCCAGCCGACGACGTCGAACGGGTGCGTCGCGTACGTGTAGCGCGTCAGGCCGGCGCGGTGGCGCACGAGCACCTCGACGTCCTCGCCGTCGGCCAGCAGCGGCTCGGACGGGCCCCGGACGTCGCGCTCGCAGTACGGCGAGTGCTCCAGGAACTGGCCCTTCGCGGACAGGTACCGCTTCGGCGGCCCGATGTGCCCGCGCGCTTCGAGCGTGAAGAGGCTGACCTCGCCGTGGGGCAGGACGCGGTAGGTGCACGACGTCGGGATCACCAGGTAGTCGCCGTCGCCGACCTCGAGGCTGCCGTAGATCGTCTCGACCGTCGCGGAGCCGCCGTGGACGTAGAAGAGCTCGTCGCCGGCCGCGTTGCGGTAGAGCGGGCTGGGCGCGGTCGCCGTGACGAACCCGATGGTGACGTCGTTGTTGGCGAACAGCCGCCGCCGGTCGGTCACGGCGTCGGTGTCGCCGCCGAACTTGAGGTCCTGGGTCTTGAACGCGCGCGGCTTGAGCGGGTGGTTCGGCGTGAGCGAGCCGCGATCCTCCTCGACGGCGACCGCGTCGACGATCGCCGTCGGCAGGCCGCGGTGGTAAAGCAGCGCGGAGTCGGCGGAGAAGCCCTCGACGCCCATCAGCTCCTCGGCGTAGAGGCCGCCGTCCGGCTTCCGGAACGCGGTGTGCCGCTTGTGCGGGATCTCGCCTACCCGCCGGTAGTAAGGCATCGACAACCCCTTCTGAAGCGTCCGCTGTGCGAACGATTTTGTCCTCATGTCGTACGCTACTAGCGTGTCATTCGTGTCAAGCGCTGTGGAACTCACGCCCCCCGGCCCCCGTGGGATTCCTCCCCTGTTCGCGAGGCTCGTCGACGACTCGGCGCTGTTCCCTCCCGGCGATGCGGCCATGCCCGAAGCCCTGCGCGCGCACTTCGCGAGCCGGGAGTCCGAACACGCGGGTGTACTGGGGGTTTTTCTCTGTCAGGCCTCGCGGCTGCCCGAGCTGATCACCGAGCTGATCAAGATCAAGCCGAAGCAGCCGCTGCCGCTGTCGCTGATCATCGACACCGGTCTCGGAGGGGTGCCGAAGGCGATCTCGATCGTCGAGTCGCGCAGTGAGCTGCTCGCACTGCGGATGGTCGAGATGCCCGCGCCGTCGGACGTCGACGAGGTCTGGCTGGAGCGGGTCTCGGAGTTCGTCCCCGAGGACGTCATCCGCGTCGTCGAGCCGCGCCGCGGCGTCGGCTGGCTGGACGGCGTCCGCAAGGTGATCGAGCACGGCAGCTGGCCGAAGATCCGCTGCGGCGGCAAGGCGGGGGAGAACTTCCCCAACGTCGACGAGGTCGCGGACTTCCTCGCCGTCGTCTCCGGCTCCAGCGGTGCGTCGTTCAAGGCGACGAACAGCCTGCACCGCGCGGTGCGGCACACGGACCCGGACACCGGGTTCGTGCACCACGGCTTCCTCAACCTGCTGGTGGCCTCCGGGCGCAGCCTCTCCGGCGGCGACGTCCGGGGCGCGCTGGAGTCGACCGACGCCGAAGCGCTGGCCGACGAGGCTCGCGGGTTGTCCGAGCAGGCCGCGAAGGCCGTCCGGGCGCTCTTCGCGTCGTACGCGGCCGCGTCGTTCGAGCAGCCGGTCGCCGACATGGGCGAACTCGGCTTGCTGTGACCAGCCGGGAGGGGTCGCTGACGCTCGACCGGGGCTTGGCGCTGCTGCAGGCGGTCGCCGACGCCGGCGGAGACGCGGCGACCATCTCCGAGCTGGCCGTGGCCATCGGGGCCAGCCGCGCCGCCGTCTACCGGCTGCTCGTGCCGCTGTCGGAGCGCGGGCTGGTCTGGCGCGACGGCACCAAGGTGCGGCTCGGCGTCGGCCTGCTCCGCCTGGCCGGGCAGGTGCTGCCGCAGCTGCGGGACGCGGCCGGCCCGGTGCTGCGCGAGCTGGCCGAGAAGGTCGGCGCGACGGCGCACCTGTCGGTCGCGCAGGGGGAGCAAGCGCTTGCGGTGGCCGTCGTCGAGCCCTCCTGGACGAGCTTCCACGTCGCCTACCGCGTCGGCAGCCGGCACACGCTGAGTGCGGGCGCGGCCGGCAAGGCGATGACCCTGCGGCCCGGCGGTGACGGCTGGGTGACCTCGAGCGGCGAGCTCGAAGCGGGCGCGTCCGGCGTCGCGGCGCCCGTGCGCGGGGTGCCGGGGCTGAAGGCCAGCGTGGGAGTCGTCTCGATGGAGCCGCTCAAGGCGGCCGAGGTGGGCCCGCAGGTGCTCGCGGCCGCCGTCCGGCTGGCGGACATCCTGCGCGCTTAGCGGCGTGAGACCGCCAGCAGCGGCCGGACCATGGTCAGCAGCAGGGCGACGTCGATGGTGAACAGCAGGCGCTCGAACAGGCCCAGCGTGACGTCCTGCTGCGTGGGCCCGACGACGAGCGTGATGACGAACCCGCCGAGCACCACGGCGATGCTGGCGAAGCTCGCTGTCGCGAGCCGCCGGATCGTCGTCCGCCGCGGCTCCCACGGGCAGCGCTCACGGCCGCGTTTGGTCAGCACGAACGCGGCGGCGGGCAGCGCGACGAACGCCGTGAGCGCGGCGATGTTGTGCACCTGCCCGGACAGCGTGCGCGCCTGCCCGTCCGGGTCGACGGGCACGAGCCCGCACACGAGCAGCCCGGCCGACCAGACGCCGAGCAGCACGCAGACGGCGGTGGTGCCCGGCCGGTGCGCCTTGGCGATGCCGGCGAGCAGGGCGACCGAGCCGAGGGAGAGCGCCAGGCACATCACGCTGAACAGCGGCGCGGCCGAGCCGTGCCCGAGCCGGCCGTAGACGTACTCCGACAGCGTCTGCCAGACCGGGCTGACCTGGCCCGACAGCCGCAGGTGCAGGTCGATCGAGATGGCCACGGCGAGGCCGATCCCGCCGAGCGCCAGCCGGCCGTGCACCGGCGAGACTGCGGCGGACCGGGGCTTCACTGCGGTCACCTGCGTTCTCCTGGCCTGTCGGGGACACGGCTGAGGGCAAGGTGGTGTTCACCTTGCCCTCACCCTTTTGTTCCCGAAAGGTTACCGCGTGACCCTGTGAAGGAGCTGTACGCCTCCGTGCTCAGAATGCGAGCTGCAGCAGCGCGAAGGCCGCGAACCCGGCAAACAGGAACCCGGCGCAGCGCTGGATCAGCTTCGGGCGGATCCGGTCGCGGATCTTCGCGCCGATGAAGACGGCCAGACCGGCGACCACGACGAGCGCGGCGAAGGCGCCAACGCCGACCGCGACGGGGTTGCCGATCCGGGCGGCGAGACTGGCCGTCGCGAGCTGGGAGGCGTCGCCCCACTCGGCGGCGAAGAGCACCCCGAAGGACGTCATCGCGGAGCGCATGAAGGACAGCGGGGTGGGGCCGACGCGCGAAGCGTCGTCACCGGCTTCGTCCCCTTCGCGGAATCCCTCGCGAAGGAGCATGAAAGAGCCGAGCCCGAACATCGCGGCGACGACCAGGGAAAGGACCAGGTCCGGCAACAGTGTCAGCACACTGCCGAACGCGACGGCGATGACACATTGCACGGCGAACGCCGCGCACACCCCGGCGAAAACCGGCCAGCCGCGGAAACGGGTGGTCAGCACCAGGGTGGCCACCAGCGTCTTGTCCGGCAGTTCCACGGCGAGGACCAGGCCAAACGCGCTGATCAACGCCACCATCGCGGCAGTCATGAGTAATTTCGCCCCTTTCACTGCAACGATAAAGGGGCGATTCGGAACATCGCAAGCTGATGGCTTCCGCGAATTCGGCCGATCGGCGGTCATGAATTTGTCATCCAGCCGGGGCGCACAATTTTTTTCGGTGCGCCGAATTTTGGTTTGTGCCCTGCGGTAGGTTGACGGGCATGGGGTCAGAGGCGCGTGTCGCGCAGGTCAACGAGGTCATCCGCCGGTTGGAGGAGCACTACGTGTTCCCCGACGTCGCGGCGAAGCTGTCGGAGGTGCTTCGCCAGCGTCTCGGCGATGGCGCGTACGCCGGTCTGGGTGACGCCGAATTCGCGACGCTCGTCACAGCCGACCTGCAGTCGGTGAACGGCGACCAGCACCTGCGGCTCCGCCACCACCTCGAGCCGGTGGCCGAAGACGGCGACGAGGCGATGAACTCCGAGGGGTTCCGGATCGAAGCCGAGCTCGAGGGTTTCGGCATCGCGGAGGTGCGGCGGCTGCCGGGCAACGTCGGATACCTCGACACGACGCTGCTCTACCCGCCCGAGCTGGCCGGGCCCGCGATCGCGGCGGCGATGACCCTGCTCGCGCCCACTGACGCGCTGCTGCTGGACGTGCGCCGCAACCGCGGCGGCACCCCCGGGACGAGCGCGTTGCTCCAGACCTACCTCGTCGACGAGCAGACCCACTACCTCGACATCTACGAGCGCGAAGGCCACCGCACGACGCAGATGTGGACCCTGCCCTACGTCCCGGGCCTGCGGTTCGGCGGCACGAAGCCGGTCTGGGTGCTGACCGGCCCGAAGACGTTCTCCGGCGGCGAGGACCTCGCGTTCTCCCTGCAGCAGCAGGGCCGCGCGAAGACGGTGGGGGAGGCCACGCGCGGTGGCGCCCACCCGCGTGAGCAGTACAAAGTGGACACCTACCTCGACGTGACCGTGTCGATCGCGCGGTCGCTCCACCCGGAGACGGGGGAGAACTGGGAAGGCGTCGGCGTCCGCCCGGACCTCCCGGTGGCCGCGGACCAGGCGTTCGACACGGCGTACGAGCTGGCGCTCGCGCACGTGCTCGAGCTGGGTGACGAAGGCCCGCGCCGGGCGGTCGCCGACGAGGCGCGGCTCGCACTCACCCGTTCGTAGCTCACCCAGGACGTTGGTCCTGGGCGGAACGGGACCACTTGAACTGGTCGGGTCCCGGCCGCCGGAGCACGCTGGACCACGTGGAGGTCCTTGAGCTAGCGCGGTGGCAGTTCGGCATCACCACCGTCTACCACTTCCTGATGGTCCCGCTGACCATCGGGCTGTCGATCCTGGTCGCGGCGATGCAGACCCGCTGGGTCCGCACCGGCGATCCGCGGCACCTGAAGATGACCAAGTTCTGGGGCAAGCTGCTGCTGGTCAACTTCGCCATGGGCGTGGTGACCGGCATCGTGCAGGAGTTCCAGTTCGGGATGAACTGGAGCGCGTACTCGCGCTTCGTCGGCGACGTCTTCGGCGCGCCGCTCGCGATGGAAGGGCTCGTCGCGTTCTTCGTCGAGTCGACCTTCCTCGGCCTGTGGATCTTCGGCTGGGACCGCCTGCCGAAGAAGGTGCACCTGGCGTGCGCGTGGGCGTTTTCGCTGGCCACGATGGCGTCGGCGTACTTCATCCTGGCCGCGAACTCGTGGATGCAGCACCCGGTCGGCGTCACGTTCGAGAACGGCAAGCCGACGATGAACTCGATCTGGGCGGTGCTGACGAACAACACGGCCCTGGCGGCGATCCCGCACACCCTGGCCGGCGCGTTCTCGGTGGCGGCGGCGTTCCTGGTCGGCATCGCGGGCTGGCACCTGTGGCGGCGTCGGACCAACCAGGACGTCTGGCGGTCGTCGCTGCGCCTCGGCGGCTGGGTCGGCATCGCGGCGTTCGCGGTGCTGGCGATCACCGGGGACACGCAGGGCAAGCTGATGTTCGAGCAGCAGCCGATGAAGATGGCGTCGGCGGAAGCGCTGTGCCACACCGAACAGCCGGCGAGCTTCTCGATCATCGCGATCGGCGACGTCACGGGGTCGAACTGCGAGGACGTCAAGACGTTCAACGTCCCGGCGCTGCTGTCCTTCCTGGCGCACAACGACTTCAAGACCGAGGTCAAGGGCGTCGAGGACCTGATCACGGAGTACCAGGCGAAGTACGGCACGAACTACCCGGACGACCCCGCGCTGGGCTCGCTCGCGGGAAAGCCGATCGACTACGTCCCGAACCTCCCGGTGACGTACTGGGGCTTCCGCATGATGATCGGCTTCGGCGCGATCTCGGCGGGCATCGGTCTCCTGGCCCTTTGGCTGACGCGCCGAGACCGGATTCCGACCGGCCGCTGGTTCCCGCTGCTGGTGCTGCTCGGCGTGGCCACCCCGTTCCTGGGCAACAGCGCGGGCTGGATCTTCACGGAGATGGGCCGTCAGCCGTTCGTGGTGGTCCCCAACCCGAGCGGTGTGGACGGAGTCTGGATGTTCACGGCCCAGGCGGTGTCCCGGCTGACGACCGGCGAGGTCTGGACGTCCTTGATCGCCCTGACCACGGTGTACGCAGCGCTGGGAGTGGTGGAGCTGTACCTGATGCGCAAGTACATCCGCGGCGGCGTCGAAGCGGTGATGCCCCCGGAGAAAAAGGACTCCAACCAGACCGACGGCGACACACTCGCCTTCGCGTACTGAGGGGGACAGAATGCCAAACCTGCAGATCAGGGGCTGTGCAGCAGCCCCAGACTCCCCCAGACCAGCCCCCACCCTTCCCGGGGGGCGTCCCCGAACCCAGCGTATCGGCTTGGTCACTCTCGCGGGTTACCCACAGCAAATCTGTGGACAACTCGCCCGGATGTGGATAACTCACGGCCACTCTGCGAAAGGCGGGTCCCGATGACCCTCGCCACCGTCTGGTTCGTCGTCATCGCCTTCTTCTGGCTCGGCTACCTCTTCCTCGAAGGCTTCGACTTCGGCGTCGGCATGCTGCTGCCGATCCTCGGGCGCGACAACACCGAACGCCGCGTCATGGTCAACACCATCGGGCCCGTCTGGGACGGCAACGAGGTCTGGCTCATCGTCGCCGGCGGTGCCATGTTCGCAGCCTTCCCCGCCTGGTACGCGAGCCTCTTTTCGGCCGCCTACCTGCCGCTTCTCGTCCTGCTGCTCGCCCTCATCGGCCGCGGGGTCGCCTTCGAATACCGCGGCAAGGTCGACTCCGACCGCTGGCGCCGCACCTGGGACCGCGTGATCATGGCCGGCTCGTGGATCCCGCCGCTCGCCGTCGGGCTCATCCTCGCGACCACCGTCCTCGGCCTGCCGCTCGACGCCGAAGGCAACCGCGTCGGCTCCGCGTTCGCCGCCTTCCGGTGGGACACCCTGCTCGGCGCCGTGGCCATCACCGCCTTCTCGCTCACCCATGGCGCCGCGTTCCTCGCCCTGAAAACCAGCGGTGAACTGCGGGAACGCGCTCGCGGTCTGGCGCTCAAGCTGCTGCCGGCGGCGATGGTGCCGATCGTCGCGTTCCTGTCGGTCGTGCAGTGGCGCGCGGGCAATCTGTGGACACTGCTCGCGTTTGGGATCAGTGCTCTCGCTGCGGTCGTCGCCTGGCTGCGGCTGCGGGCCGACCGCGACGGGCAGGCCTTCGCCGCGCTCGGCGTGGTCATCGCCGGGGCCGCGGTGCTGATGTTCGGCGCGCTCTTCCCGAACGTCCTGCCCTCGACGCTCGACGCCGCCAACACGCTCACGATCGAAGGCGCCGCGTCGAGCCCGTACACGCTGACCGTGATGACCTGGGTCGCCGTCTTCGGCGCGCCGGCCGTGCTGGTCTACCAGGGCTGGACCTACTGGGTGTTCCGCAAGCGCATCGGCACCCAGCACATCCCGGCGGTCCACGCGCCATGACCGAACTTCCCGGCCGCGCTCCTCTTCCCGCCTCGGAGTCCACAACGGACTCGGTGCGGCCGGGAAAGGGCCCGCTCGGCGCATTGCCGGCCCTCGTGCCGGCCGTGCGCCGAGCGCTGGCCCTGGTGGGATTCCTCGCCTTCCTCAACGCCGCCGCGCTGGTGGCCCAGGCGTTCCTGCTCACCGACGTCCTCGCGGCGATCGTCGGAGCAGGCTCCGGGGGACGCACCGCCCAGCTGGCCGCGCTGCTCGCGCTCGTCGCGACGCGCGCGCTGACCGGCTGGGCGGTGCGCACGGTCTCCGCCCGCGCGGCCGCGACGGCGCAACGCGAGCTCCGCGCGAAAGCCGTCGACCACGCGCTGCGCCTCGGCCCCGAGTGGATCGCCCAGCGTGGCCACGGCGAGCTGACCGCGCTCACCACCCGCGGCCTCGACGCGCTCGACGCCTACTTCCGCGAATACCTCCCCGCCCTGGTGACGGCGGCGGTCGTGCCGCTCGGCGCCGGCGCGGCGATCCTGTTCGCCGACTGGCCGTCGGGGGTGATCGTGGCGCTGACGGTGCCACTGCTCCCGATGTTCGCGATCCTCGTCGGCAAGTACACGGCCGGGCGCGTCGCGGGCGCGACCGACGCGACCCACCGCATGTCCGGCCGGCTGCTGGAGCTCGTCCGGGTGCTCCCGGTGCTGACCGCGTTCCGCCGCGCGGCCGCGCAGGCCGAAACCGTCCGCGGGCTGTCCGAACGCCACCGCCGCGCGACGCTCAAGACGTTGAAGGTCGCGTTCTCCTCGGCGTTCGTGCTCGAACTGATCGCGACGCTGTCGGTCGCGCTCGTCGCCGTGGTGATCGGCGTCCGGCTCGTCGGCGGCCACCTGCCGCTGGCCATCGGGCTGGGCGTGCTGATCCTCGCGCCGGAGTGCTACCAGCCGCTGCGCGCGGTGGGCGCCGCGTTCCACGCCAGCGAGGACGGCGTCGAAGCGGTCCGGCGCGTCGCCGACCTGCTGGCCGCGCCGGCGCCCGCGTCCGGCACCGCGGTTCCTTCGCGCGGCGAACTGCGAGTGTCTTCCCTGCGTGTCGCCCGGCGTGGCGGTTTCGCGCCGGACGGCGAGACGTTCGCGGTCCGTCCCGGCGAGACGGTCTGGCTCCGCGCGCCGAGCGGCGGCGGCAAGTCGACCACGCTCTCGGCGCTGCTCGGTTTTGTCCCGGCGCACGACGGCGTCATCACGGTCGGCTCGACCGACCTCGCCGACGCCGACCTCGCGCGCTGGCGCGACCAGGTCGCGTGGGTGCCGCAGTCGCCGGTGTTCGCCGGCGGCACGGTCCGCGAAGAAGCCGGTTCGGACACGGTGCTCGCCGAACTCGGCCTGGCCGGGCTCGCGGACCGGCCGGTGGCGAAGCTTTCGCTGGGACAACGTCAGCGCGTCGCCGTCGCTCGCGCGTTGCAGCGGGTGCACGACGGCGCCTGGCTGCTGCTGCTCGACGAGCCGACGGCACACCTCGACGAAACGAGCGCGCGCCTGGTGCTCGACGCGGTGCAGCGCGCCGTCGACAACGGCGCCGCGGCGGTCATCGCGGCCCACGAACGCACGACTGCGGTCGATATGTCGACTTCCGACGCGGTCACCGCTGAGGTGTCCACAGAGGACGTTTCGAGTGCGCCGCTGAAGTGGCGCGCGCTCCTTGACGGACGGCTTTTCGGCGGCGCCGTGCTGGGTGCGGTGGCGTTGCTGGCCGGGGTGGCGCTGACCGCGACGTCGGGCTGGCTCATCGCCAAGGCGTCGCAACAGCCGCCGATCCTGACCCTGACGGTCGCCGTGGTCGGCGTGCGCGCGTTCGGGCTCGGCCGCGCCGGGCTCAGGTACGTCGAACGGCTGGTCACGCACGACGCCGCGTTCCGCATCGCCGGCCGGCTGCGAGTGCGGTTGTGGAACTCGCTGGTGCGGCTCGGGCCCGCGCGGAGCCTGCGCGCGGGGGAGGGGCAGCGCCGGCTGGTCGCCGACGTCGACACCGTGCGCGACCTGCTGCCGCGCGTCGTGTCGCCGCCGCTGGTGGTCGCGCTGGTCGCGGCCGGGGCGATCGCCGTCCAGACGTGGGTGCTGCCCGCGGCGGGGCTGACCCTCGCGGCGGCGGTGGCGCTGGGGTTGTGCGCACCGTGGGTCGCTTTGCGCGCCGAACGCCGGGCGACTTCGGTGTTGGCGGTCGGCCGTCGCGAAGTGGCGTCGAGGGTTTTGGTGCTGTTCGAGGCGGCGGCCGAGCTGCTCGCCTTCGGCACGGCTAGGGAGCATCGCCGCGCGTTGACGGACGCCGACACCCGGCTGGTGACCCAGGCGCGTCGCCAGGCGTTCGGCGTGGGCGCGGCGGAAGCGCTGGTGACGCTGGTCTGCGGCGCGGCGACGGTCGTGAGCACGGCGCTGGCCGCCCAAGCGGTCTCGAGCGGACGGCTCGACCCGGTCTTGGCGCCGGTGCTGGCGTTGGTGCCGCTCGCGGTGGCGGACGTGCTGGCGCTGCTCCCGCCGGTGGCGCAGCACTGGGACACCTTGCGACGCGCTCGTCAGCGGCTGGCCGACACACCGGCGTCTGACGCGGCCGAGGTCGAGTGCGGCGCCGGGGTGGTGCTGCGGGGAGCGGATCTCGGCTGGCCGGACGGTCCGGTGGTGCTGCGCGAGGTTGATCTCGACCTGGCGCCGGGCACGTATGCCGCGGTGGTGGGCCCGAGCGGCGCGGGCAAGTCGACGCTCGTCGCGGCGCTTCTCGGGTTTCTGGCACCTCGGCGCGGCGCGGTTGCCGTGCCGGAGGGGGTGGCGTGGGCGCCGCAGGAGCCGATGCTCGCCGCCACGACGGTCGCCGAGAACCTCCGGCTCGCGCGCCCGGCCGCGTCCGAAGCCGAGCTGCGGCAGGCGTTGCGCCAGGCCGCACTCGACAACCTCGACCCGGCGACGCTGCTGGGCAGCGGCGGCAGCGGCCTGTCCGGCGGGCAGGCCCAGCGGGTCGCGCTGGCGCGGGCGTTGCTCGGGGCGCCGTCGGCGGGACTCGTGCTGCTCGACGAGCCCACCGCGCACCTCGACGAGCCGACGGCGAGGGTGGTGCGCGCGCAGCTGCGGGAGGCGCTGGCGGGCCGGACGGTGGTGCACGTGACGCACCGAGCCGACGAAGCGGACAACGCGGACGTGGTGCTCGAGGTCCGCGACGGCCGGGTGGTGGCGCGGGTGCCGGTGCCGTGATCGATTCCCGCCGTGTGCTTGCCGGGCCGCCCGCCCGCCGCGCGATAATGACGGAACTCATGGATCCGACGCTTGCCGCGCGGGCGCTGTCCGCCGCCACCGAGATCACGAGCACCGCCCTGTCCGGCGACGACCCGGGCGCGGTGCTGGACACGGTCGTCGCCAGGGCGGCCGAGCTCGCGGACGCGGACCTGGGCTTGGCAATGGTGAGCGCCGACGACGGCCGGGTGGTGGTCGAGGCCGCGTATTACGCCACGCCGCATCCGTCCGCGGAGACCCGGCCAGCCGAGACCTCGGCGGCACAGCCGGGCATCGAACCGGCCGCACCTAGCGGCGAGCCGGCCGCAAAGGCTGGGGAGACTGCGGGCAGCGCCGCAACCGGGGACGCGAGTGCGACCGCGAGCTCGGCCGTCAAGCCGGGCGCGAGCGCCGAATCCGCGGCGGGCATCGCGGCAACCGGCGACGCGCGTGCGGCCGCGACCGGGAGCCCGGATTCCGGGTCGCTGCCCACCAAGCTGGGCGCGAACGCCGGATCCGCCGCAGGCAGCCCAACACCCGGCGATGCGAGTGCGCCTCCCGGGCCGCAGCCCACCCAGCCGGGCGTGGCCGCCGGGGAGTCTCTCCGAGGCCTCTCACTCCCCGCCGACTCCGCCGCCGGCCGGGTTGCTCGGGGTGGGGAACCCGTGGCCAGTGCCGACTTCACCGTCGACCCCCGGACCGCGCCCTTCGTCCCCGTCGAACTCCACGGCTACGGCCCCTTCGCCGCCGCGCCCTTCGGGTCGGGGGGTCGGGTTCTCGGGGCGCTGACCGTCTACCGGAAGCAAGGCCGTGAGCCCTTCTCCGCCGGGACCGTCGAGATGCTCGTCGCCTTCGCCGCTCAAGCCGGGGTCGTCCTGGCCCTCGCCGAAGGCGCCAATGCTCGTCACCGCGTCGCTCTCTACGAAGAGCGCGAACGCATTGCCCGCGAGCTCCACGACGTCATCGTGCAGCGGCTCTACGGCGCCGGGATGCAGCTGGACCGGGTTCGGCGCAACATGCGCAAGCGGTTCGCCCAGGCCGATGGCGCGCGGCTGTCCGACGCGATCGACCAGCTGGACCAGACCATCGAGGAGATCCGGGGCACCGTGCGCGCACTGCGGTCGCCGGAGCCTCGCCACGACACCGGCACGCCCACCGACCTCGCCGAGTCGGCGCGCGGCGAGGTCCGGATCGCCGGTGAGCTTCTCGGTTACCCACCGACCTTGGAACTGTCCGGCGAATTCGCCGACGTCCCCGCGGAACGGGCCGACCACATCCGGGCCGCTCTGCGCGAAGCACTGTCCAATGTGGTCAGACACTCCGGGGCCAGCGAAACCCGCGTGACACTGACCAGGGACTCCGGCGGCGTGAAACTCCGTGTCCGCGACAACGGTTCCGGTGTCCCCCAAGGCGTCGCCACCCGTGGCCTGCGTCATCTCGCCGAACGCGCGGACGCCGCGGGCGGGAAGTTCTTCCTGAACTCCTCGCCCAGTCTCGGCACGCTCGTCGCGTTCGACCTGCCTCTCGACTGACTCGGCCTCACCCTTCTCGGGTCATCCAAGCCTCCCTTCCTCGCCCTCGGGAAGGATCTTACCGAATTGTCGAACATATATTCGACTCACGTTCGAGTGAATCTAGCCTCGGTTTACCGATGATCGAGATGGCGGTCCGTGACGACGGCTGAAAAGGACGCAGCGAACGGCGGCTTGCGGACGTGATCGTCGCGCGGAGTCACTTCTCCCGGCGCGCGATCCACGCGGCGGCCTGCGTGCGACGCTGCATGCCGAGCTTCGCCAGCACCGACGTGACGTAGTTCTTGACCGTCTTCTCGGCGAGGAACAGCCGCTCGGCGATCTCGCGGTTCGACAGGCCCTGGCCGATCAGCTCCAGCACGTCCCGCTCGCGCTCGGTCAACGTCGCCAGCTCGTCCGTCGGCGGGTGCCGCATCTTGTCCAGCACCCGCGCGGTGCTCACCGGGTCGAGCAGCGACCGGCCGGCCGCGACCTCGCGGACCGCGTTCACGACGTCCTGCCCGCGCACCTGTTTCAGCAGGTAACCCGCGGCGCCGGCCATGATCGCGCCGACCATCGCCTCCTCGTCGTCGAACGCGGTGAGCATCAGGCAGGCCGGCGGGTTCGGCTTGGACCGCAGCTCGCGGCAGAGCGTGACGCCGTCACCGTCGCCGAGGCGGACGTCGACCACCGCGACCTCCGGCTCGACGTGCATCGCCACCGCGAGCGCCTCTTCGACGCTGCTGGCTTCGGCGACGACCTCGATGTCCGGCTCGTCGCCGAGAAGGTCGCGAAGTCCGCGGCGGACCACCTCGTGGTCGTCGACGAGCAGCACCTGGATCGGCATACCCCGAGGTTACGGGGTACTACCCCAACGTGTGACCGCGGACCCGTAACATTCTCACCGGTACGTATTTCCGGCGCTGATTCCGCAGGTCAAGGGCCACTGGGGAAGAATCACGAAACGGCTCGTTTTTCGTTGGGTGCTGGCATTTCCGAAATTCCGGAATAGTCCGTAACAGCCTCGACGGCGTCACGATAGTAACCACGCAATCGCGGCACCAACCGCCGCGTTCATCCCCGATTCTTCCCTCGAAAGGACTTCCGGTGTCCTTGTTTCGTCGCGCCCTGACGACGGCTGCCGCCGTTGCCGGGCTCGCTCTCCTCGGCCCCGTCCCCTTCGCCTCCGCCGCCCCGGCCGGGGACAAGAACTGCTCGGACTTCACCTACCAGGAGGAGGCCCAGGCCGTCCTCGACGCAACGCCGGGCGACCCCAACCACCTGGACGACGACAAAGACGGCATCGCCTGCGAGAAGCTCCCGCACCGCGGCCAGCAGAGCACCACCGCGACCTCCGAAAAGCCGTCGACCACCACGAAGACCCACACGGTCCCGAAGTCGACCGCCACCAAGAAGCCCGCCACCACCGGCGGCCAGGTCAAGGTCAAGCCGGTCGGCGGCGTCGCCACCGGCGGCGGTGAGCCCGACGACGGCGCGCCGGCCTTCCTCGTGCTCAGCGGCACCCTGCTCGCCGCGGCGGCGTCCGGCGGGATGGTGCTCTACCTGCGCCGGCGGCCGAGTTGAGGCATCCGCGCCTGTGGCCCGCGGTCGCGGCGGTCGTCGCCGCGTTCGGCGCGGTTGTGGTCGTCGCCCTCATCTTCGCGTTCTCGACGCCGCCGGCGCGGCTGCCGGAGCCCGTACCGGTCACCGTCCCATCGCAGACGTCGGCGGTCACGACGCAAACCGGGCTGCCGGCCGCGAAACCCGCGTCCTTGACCATCCCGGCGATCGGCGTCGCGGCCCAGGGCCTCAAGGACCTCGGCCTGACCCCGCAAGGGGAGCTCGAAGTCCCCGGCGACGCCAAGACGGTCGGCTGGTTCACCGGCGCGCCGTCGCCCGGCGAGGTCGGCCCGGCGGTGCTGGCCGCGCACGTCGACTACAAACACGTGCCCGGCGCTTTCTCCCGGCTGAAGGAGCTGCACGACGGCGAAGAGGTGCGCGTCGGCCTCGCGGACGGCCGGACGACGGTCTTCACCGTCTACCGCGTCGACCGCTACGCGAAGGCCGGCTTCCCGACGGAGCAGGTGTACGGCGACACAGCCGATCCCGAGCTGCGGCTCATCACCTGCGGCGGGGAGTTCGACCGGTCGAGCGGCAACTACCTCGACAACGTCGTGGTCTACGCGCGGCTCACCGCCGTCGAAGCCTGAGTGAGGTCGATCCGCGCCACCGCCAGCCGGCGGTACGCGCGGTCGCCGAGCGACCAGACGTCCAGGACGTCGCCGTCGAGCTCCGGGTGCGCGATCACCAGCCGCGTGGGCTCGCCGCCGTCCGCGCGGTAGCCGACTTCCGCCGGGAGCCCGGCTTCGAGCTGCCGGCACAGCTGCTGCTGGGCGGGGGTGAGCCGGCCCGCGTACCGGTCGCTCAACACCCGCGCGAGCTGCCCGCGCAGCAGGCCCGGGCCGATCGCCGGGGCCGCCAGCAGCCGGTCGGCGTGGTCGAGGGGATCGGGCGGCCCGTCGGCGGGCTCGGCGTCGCGGACGACGACCTCGGGCTCGGCCTGCTCCCGCGCGGGGAGCACGATGCTGCCGTCGGCCGCGTGCCGCGTCGGCGCATAACCGGCTTCGCGCAACGCCTCGAGCGTGCCGGACGCGTCCACAGTGGACGTCAGAACAGTCGGCGCCACCGAGCGCAAACCGAGTTTGCCGAGCTTGCGGTGCGCGGCCAGCTCGGCGAGCACCGCGGGTTCACCGACCACGACACTCGCGACGTCGAGCACCTGCGCCTCACCGTGCCGCCGCGCGACGTCGTTGACCAGGTACACCAGCGGTTGCGGCAGCTCGCCGGTGGCGATCGCGGCCAGCTCGTCGAGCAGCTCGGCGGCCGTCGCGCCCTGGTCGAACGCGCGCCGGACCGTCGACGGCGCGAACCGCCAGCTGGTCGCGGCGCCCTGGGCCTCGCGGTCGGCGACGCGGTCCAGCAGCGCCGCGAGCCGCGCGTCGGGGGAGCCGGGGACGATCGCGGTCAGGTCGGTGCCGAACAACGCAGTCGTCCGCGCGCGGGCCACCAGCTCGTCGGTGACCTCGACGAACCGCTCTTCCGAGAGCAGGGCGCGTCCGGCGGCGGTGACGGCGCCGTGCGCGACGACCCCCAGGAGCTCGGCGTCGGCCACGGCGTCCTCGATGTGCCCGGCGAAGTCTTCGGTCGGCAGCATCGGCGCGTGCCACCGGGCGAGCCGGGTGAGCTCGCCGGTGTCGGTGATCGCGCCGCCCGGTTCGAGCCGCGCCAGCAGCCGCACGACGGCGTGGCGCACCAGCGTCGCGACGTCGGTCTCGTAGGTGGGCAGCTCCCACCAGGTGCTCAGCAGCAACCGGTAGAGCAGTGCGGGCGCGGGCCGGGCGAGGCCGGGACTCGGCGCGAGCGTGGGCGGCGGCGCCTTCTGGCCGCGACGCAGGATCGGCGGCTCGTCGGCCACCAGCAGCCCGGCCTGCGCGGCGAGGTCGACGGCCAGCTCGATCTCGCCCGGCGTGCCCCCGGTGTCCTTGGCGAGCTTCTTGACCAGCCGGGTCCCGATCGTGCCGTCCTTGAGCAGCGGCAACGGCTCCGCGGCGGCCAGGTCGAGGATCGCCGAGACGCGGTCGAGGAACCGCAGCGCGGCGGCCGACGAGAGGGCTTCGACCGCGTCGGCGCCGCTTTGCGTGACGGGACACTGCGGCTCGTCGGGCGTGAACGGCAGCTGGTGGTCCGGGCCGCGCAGCGCCAGCGCCACCTCGAGCGGCATCGCCGTGCTGCCGTAGTAGGTGCCGAAGAGGAAACCGTGGTCGAACGCCCAGGTCCCGGTGCCGTCGAACGGCGTCATCCCCTCGACCTCGGGGACGCCGCCGGCCATGTCCCGCAACAGTTTCCGCGTCGGCTCCGGCGCCGTGGCGAACAGCTCGCAGACGCGGTCGCCGTCGCGGAAGAACCGGAGGAGCTCCGGGCGGCCGTCCGGCAGACCGAGGGCCCGTGACAGCTGCCCGATCCGGGCCCGGCCGAGCTCCTCGAGCAGGTCGGCCAGCGGCGGGCCGAGCCCTTCGGCCTGGAAGCTGGTGCGCTGCAGCAGGTCCGGCAGGACCACGTCGCCGGAGTCGTCGCGCCACACCAGCGCCCGCTCGGCCAGATCGTCCACAAAGGACTCGACGGTGCCGGGACCGGTGCCGAGCAGCCGCGCGACGTCGGCGACGGACGCCGGCCCGATCGCGTGGCAGACCTGGAAGGCTCGCAGAACCTGGACGTGTGGCAGCGGCAACCCGAGCACGGCTTCGTCCACGGACTCGGGCTCGGCCAGCCGCGCCGCGACGACGTCGAGCCGGCGCGGCCACGGCTCCTGGAGCACGTCCGGCCGGTGGGCCAGCACTTTCGCCAGCCCGGCCCGGTCGAGGCCCGCGAGCCTGCCGAGCAGTTCGTCGGCGGTGGTCATCGGACCAGGCTAGATCACGTCTCGTGCGGCCATCCGGGTGGTTTGGCCGCCAAGTCGTGACAGGCGTGTCCCGGTAAACGATCTCTGCCCGGGAGCCGGAAAAGGAGCGAGGGGCGAGCATGCGTGACATCCACCGATCGAGTGAATTCCGTTCGGAAAGATCTTCTGGCATGCTGGAGGGCTCGTCTCAGAACGGCGGGCCCTCACGTGCTGGTCACGTCTGGTCGAGCACACCGTTCTGGCGAGGGGACGCAGGATGACCGCGCAGCTGGACACCGGCCGCGTTGACGCCGTGGCCGCGAAAGCGGCCGAATGGCGACGCAACCTCATCGATCTGAGCTACCGCAACACTCTTCTCTTTTTCAAGAACACCAAGCAGGGCTGCCTCGATCTGACGACGGCCGAGCCCGCGGCCTTGGCGGAGCTCATAGCGGGCGGCAAGGTCCGGCTGAGCAAGCTGGTACCAGAGGCCGAGAAGCTCAAGGACGCCTGCAGCCGGGCGAAGAGCCTCGGCAGGCGGATCCAGCTCTTCGAAGAAGAGCAGGGTGTCGACGTCGGCCACGTCGCGTTCGGGCTGGTTCGCACCACTCCCGGCCAGCGGCGTGGCGCGGTGCCGGTGCAGGCGTTGCGGGCGCCTCTCCTGCTCCGGCCGGTCGTGCTCAAGACGAGGACGACTTCGGAAAGCGACTACACGCTCGAGCTCACCGACGAACCGGAGCTCAACCCCGTCCTGCTGCACGCGCTCAACGAGCAGCACGGAGTCGACAGCGAGGGACTGGCCGACCGGCTGACGCAGGTGATCGACGGGACGCCGGACCACACGACCCAGGTGGAGCTGGCGCACGCCCGGCTCGCCGAGGTCGCGGCGGTGCACGGGATCGAGCTGCAGCTGGAGCCGGCCGTAGTGGTCGGCACCTTCAACTACGAGAAGCTGCCGATGGTGGAAGATCTGGCCAGCGCGACCGAACTGCTGGCCTCACACGACCTGGTCGCGGCCATGGCCGGGTTCGCACCGGCACACGAGTCCCTCGCCGGAGCGGGCGAGTACACCCCGCCCGCGGTCGACTCGGTGCGGCCCGCCGACGAGTTCCTGGTCCAGGACGCAGACTCCTCGCAGCACCGGGCGATCATGACCGCTCTGTCCGGCCGGCACGTCTTCATCGAGGGGCCGCCCGGAACCGGGAAGAGCCAGACGATCGCGAACATCATCGCCGGAGCCGCGGCGACGGGCAAGAAGGTGCTGTTCGTCGCCGAGAAGCGAGCGGCGATCGAGGCCGTCCTCAACCGGCTGGCCGCCGTGGAGCTGGACGGCCTCATGTTCGACCTGCACCAGCGGAAGATCAACAAACGAGAGGTCGCCCAGCAGCTGGCCAGCAGCCTGGATCGGGTGGCCAAGGAGCCGCCGGTCGACGTCGAAGCGTTGCACGGCCGCCTGCTCGGCGCCCGGCACCGGCTGCTCGAACACGCACACGAGCTGCACACTCGCCGGCAGCCGTGGGGCCTGAGCGCGTACGAAGTCCGGAGCCGGTTGCTCGACCTGCCGCCGGGCACGGACATTCGCGGCGCCTTCCGCGGCAATCACCTGCGTGCACTCGATGCAGCCGTTGTCGCCGACCTCGAGGAGTCGCTCCAGGAGTTCGTGGAAGCCGGTGGGCTGCGGATTCTTCGTCGTGAGACGCCCTGGTGCAACACGCAGGTCAGGACCGCGGACGAGGCTGAAGCGGTGCTGGTCCAGCTCGATCAGGTCGCCGGGCAGACCCTGAAGCGGAGCCAGCACGGCATGCACCGGCTCGTGGCGCGGGTAGGGCTGCGGCAACCGCAGGATTTCGTCGCCTGGGATCAGGTGCTTCACCTGCTGGACGGCGTCTCCCAGAGTGTCCAGGCATTCGGACCGGAAATCTTCGGAACCCGGCTGGACGACTTCGTCCAGGCGACCGGAGACCGGTCGGCGCGAGCGCGGTATCCGGAGAAACTGTCGTGGGGAAGGCGCCGGGCACTCGTCAAGGAGCTTCGGACGATGTCTCGCGCCGGGCTGGTCAAGAAAGCCGCCTTGCACGCGGCTCTCGCGGCTGTGACCGGGCAACGGCAGCGATGGCGGGAACTCGGTGGCCAGGACGTCGCTCCCGCCGAGATCATCGGGTTGGACCACGTGGTGCGGGACTACGTCGAGCTCCGCCGGCAGCTCGCGGCGGTGGCGATGTCGGCCCAGTGGCCGGAGCTGGACTCCGGACCCGCGCCCGAAGTGGAACAGCGGCTCAAGGCGCTGGCCGACGACAAGGACATGCTGTTCCTGATGCCGCGGCTCAACGAGCTGCTCGATCGGTTCCGCCGGCTCGGTCTCGAGCCGCTGCTCACCGAGATCGCGAGCCGGAACCTGCGGCCCGACGACGCCTGGCGGGCTTTCGAACGCATCTGGCTCACGTCGATCGAAGACGACTTCAAGCTTCGGATCCCGGCGCTGGGCCAGTTTGTTGCCGAGCGGCAGAGCCGCGCCGCGGCCGACTTCCGCGCGGCGGATCGTGAGCACTTCGCGACCGCGGCGCGGCGGGTCCGCAGGCAGGTGGCCAGGCGCGCTCGCGAAGCCCAGGACACCTACCCGGACCAGGCGCAGATCCTGAAGAAGCAGGCGAGCCTGAAGACCCGGCACATGCCGACTCGGAAGCTCGTCGAGAAGGCCCCGGACGTGCTGCTTTCGCTGCGGCCGTGCTGGGCGATGTCGCCGTTGGTGGTGAGCCGGATGCTGCCCGCCGAGCGGCTCTTCGACCTGGTGATCTTCGACGAGGCGAGCCAGATCCGGCCCCACGACGCCATCACGTCGATCATGCGTGGTGACCGGCTCGTGGTTGCCGGGGACGAGAAGCAGCTGCCGCCGTCGAACTTCTTCGACCGCGCCATCTCGATCGACGAAGAGGACGACGAAGACGAAGGCGACCTCTCGGACTACGAATCGATCCTGACCGCTTTGCGGCCGATCATGCCGGCCACCGAGATGCTGCGCTGGCACTACCGGAGTACGGACGAACGGCTGATCGCGTTCTCGAACCGGGAGATCTACCGCGACAACCTCGTGACGTTTCCCGGCGCACAGCGGGATACCCCGGTCACGCTCGTCACCGTCGACGGCGAGGCATCACCCGGGCAGAACGGCTCCGCTCCGGCGGAAGTCGATCGTGTTGTCGAGCTGATCATGGAGCACGCCCGGAACCGGCCCCACGAGAGCCTCGGTGTCATCACCCCCGGCGTCAAGCACCAGGCCCGGGTCGAACAGCGCCTGACGCAGGCGCGCCGGGAGCAACCCGACCTCGACGAATTCTTCTCCGACGAGCAGGAGCTGGGTCGCCGCTTCTTCGTCAAGAACCTGGAGAGCGTCCAGGGTGACGAGCGGGACGCGATCATCCTCACCGTCGGTGTCGCCCGGACAGCGGCGGGCAAGATCAACCGCACGGCGTTCGGCATCCTGAACCGCAAGGACAGCGAGCGGCGTGTCAACGTCGCCGTGACCCGTGCGAAACGGCGGATGACCGTGGTGGCTTCGTTCAGCCACGCAGACCTCACGCCGTCGGACGAAGTCACCGGGACCGAGCTGCTTCGCCGTTACCTGGATTTCGCGACCCACCTCCAGATAGACCACGTCGGCCGGCCCGACGACCTGCCTTTGAACGGGTTCGAGAGTTCGATTCGCGACGCACTCGTCGAACGGGGTGTCCCGGTTCACCCGCAGTGGGGATTCTCGGGTTATCGCATCGACTTCGCTCTCGAGCACCGGGACCACCCGGGGCGGATGGTGCTCGCTGTGGAGGCCGATGGACACCGTTATCACCAGTCTCACAGCGCCCGCGATCGAGACCGGCTCCGCCAGGCGCACCTGGAGAACCTCGGCTGGCGGTTCCACCGCGTCTGGTCTTCGGCGTGGTTCGCGAACCCGGCGCAGGAGGCCGACAACATCGTCGTGGCCTGGCACCAGGCGATGGCAGCGGCCGACGCGGCACCGGCTGCCGTGCCGGAACCGGCGCCACGACCCCTTCCCGCGGCCCCGCCGCCTGCCGCCGTGCGAGGACCACGACCCCGGGTCCCGGCCGGACTGCAGATCCAGGAGTACAGCGAGCGGCAGCTCATCGAGATCTGCCGCTGGCACATGAGCGACGGACTGCTGCTCGACCGCGATGAACGGCTCCGGCAGGTGATGGCCGAGCTGGGCTTCCAACGCCGTGGACCGCGCATCGTCGCGGCACTGAGCCGGGCCATCGAGATCGCGCAGCACCTCGCCGACAAAGAGGAGAACTGATGTTCCCGCTGGACCCGCGGACCGTCGACCGGCTGGCCGACGTGATCGTCGACATGGGAGGGCCCTACGAGCGGAAGGGATACCAGCTCGAGGAGCTGCTGCGAGGGTCCGGCTGGCCGGAACCGCCCGAGTACGACGGGTCGCCGCGGGTGCCGTGGCTGCGTGAGCAGCTCACGGAGCGCCAGGACGACCGCCCGGCGATCGAGCGGTTGATCTGCCGGGTCTGTGATCCGATCGAGTACGACGACGGCGCGGTGACCGCCGGCGAATTCCGTGCGGTGGTCAACGAGAAGCTGGCCCCCGAGGGACTTGTGGTCACCTCGGTCGGCGGCCGGCCGGTGCTCGGGGAGCTCACCGCGGACGGTGACCAGCCGAGGTACAGCGTGCCCCCCGATCTCCGGAAGCGGCTGGACGCCTTGATCGACGACGCCGGTGCGGTGGAGATGCTGAGCCGGCGGGTGGAAGAAACCCAGGTCTGCGAGTCGGGCGGCGCCTACACGATGGCGATCATCGGTATCGGCAGTTTTGTCGAGGGTCTGCTTCTCACCGTGCTGACCGAACGGGACGCCGAGATCGGCACTCTCGGCTTTCCGGACCCCCGGCGAGACCAGCAGCGAGTCAAGCCCAATCGTGCGACCTTGGAGCTGCTCATCGACACGGCGCACGCCAAGGACTGGATTCAGCTGGACGCGAAAACCTTCGCGCACCGGGTGCGCGATTTCCGCAACTTCATCCACCCCAACAAGGAAATGTCGGAGCAACCGCGGTTCGACGCGGACAGTGTGATGCTCTGCTGGGCCCCCGTGCACGCCATTCTGAACGATCTGGAGCAGAAGCTGGGGCCGGCTTCCGGCCGGTGAAACGGTCCCGGGGGGGGGGGGGGGGGGGGGGGGGGGGGGGGGGGGGGGGTAGGGGGGGGGGGGGGGGGGGGGGGGGGGGGGGGGGGGGGGGGGGGGGGGGGGGGGAGGGGGGGGGGGGGGGGGGGGGGGGGGGGGGGGGGGGGGAGGGGGGGGGGGGGGGGGGGGGGGGGGGGGGGGGCGGGGGGGGGGGGGGGGGGGGGGGGGTGGGGGGGGGGGGGGGTGGCTCCCCCCCCCCCCCCCCCCCCCCCCCGCGGGTCAGTACGCGGCCGCGACGTCGACGATCCAGGTGACGCCGAAGCGGTCGGCCAGCATCCCGAAGGCGGGCGCCCACTGGGCCGGGCCGAACGCCTCGATGACCGTCGCGCCGTCGGCGAGGCGCTCCCACACCGGGGTGACCTCGTCGACGGTCTCGCCGCGGACGGAGAGGAAGAACGGCTCTTCGGTGAGCGTGGTGCCGTTCTCGCGGCGCGTGGTCGGCGCGCCGGCGGCGACCGGCCGGTGCTCGCCGGGCACGTCGTAGGCCATCACCCGGAAGCCGTTGCCGGCGACGACCTGGCCGAACACGACGTCGGCGGCGCCGGGCAGCTCGGCGGGCATCCCGAAGTCGCCGTAGGTGACGACGGTGAGCTGCCCGTCGAACACCGACCGGTAGAACTCCAGGGCCTCACGGGCCTGACCGCGGAAGTTCAGGTGGGCGACAGCGTTGAGCGACATGGTTTCCGATCCTTCGACCAGGGGTTCTCCGCCGGAGGTCTCCGGCAGTGAGGCCACTGTGTCAGGGGTAGCGGTCAGGGAACGTCCGCTTCTCGTGGCATCCTGAAACCATGCCGATCGCCTCTTCGACCACGACGTCGAGCCGCCTGCTGTCGCTGTTGTCGATGCTGCAGGCCCGGCGCGACTGGCCGGGGGTGCTGCTGGCCGAGCGGCTGGGGGTCAGCGAACGCACGGTGCGCCGCGACGTCGACCGGTTGCGCGAGCTCGGTTATCCCATCCAGGCGGTCAAGGGGCCCGACGGCGGCTACCGGCTCGAAGCGGGCAGCCAGGTGCCTCCGCTGCTGTTCGACGAAGAGCAGGCGGTCGCGCTCGCCGTGGCGTTGCGGATGGCCGTCGGGACGGGCGCGGGCATCGAAGAGGCGGCCGCCCGGGCGCTGGCGACCGTGCGCCAAGTGCTGCCGTCGCGGCTGCGGCAGCGGGTCGACACGCTCGAGATGAGCACCGCCGGGCACCGCGCCGAGCCGCAGGTCGGCACCGACGTCCTGCTCGCGCTGAGCGCCGCCGTGCGGGCGGGGGAGGAGCTGCGGTTCGACTACCGCTCGCCCGGACGGCCGGCGGACGACGGTTCGCGCCCGCCCCGCCGGGTCCAGCCGCACCACCTCGCGGTCCGCGGCGGCCGCTGGTACGTCGTCGGCTGGGATCCCGAGCGCGCGGACTGGCGGACGTACCGCGCCGACCGGATGACCCTGCGCGTCCCCAACGGTCCGCGGTTCGCGCCCCGGGAGGTGCCGGGCGGCGACGTCGCGACGTTCCTTTCCGCGCGGTTCAAGGGGTCCGACACCGTCAACGCGTGGCCGTGCCGAGGTGAGGTCGTCCTCGGGCTGCCCGCCGCCGAGGTGGCGCCGTTCGCCGGGGACGGGGTGGTCGAGGAGCTGGGCCCCGCCCGGACCCGGCTGACGACCGGGTCCTGGTCCTGGGCCGCGCTCGCCGCGGGGTTGGCCCGGTTCGGGAGCGAGATCGACGTCGTCGGGCCGCCGGAGCTGCGCGACGCCTTCGCCGAGCTGGCCGGGCGGGCCGCCCGCGCCGCGGAGACCCGGCCGGGCTGACCGTCGACGCGGGTTGCGCCCGTGTGGCACATCACACTCGCGCTGCACGCAGGCGGCCAGTGACCGTCTTTCTTCGTGAGAGCATTTTCGGTGAAAAGATCACCGGAAGACGGAGGGAGATCTCATGAACCGCATCGGACTCGTCCGCACCACCACCGTCGCCGGCCTGGCCGCCGCGCTGGGGCTGGCCGCCGCCGTGCCGGCCCTGGCCGCGCCCGCCGCCGACCCGGTCACCACGGTCGCCGACCTCAACGGTGACGGGGAGCTCGAAACCGTGACCACCCAGCTGACCGGTGAGAGCGACCAGCTCGTCTCGGCCACGGTGAACGGGACCTACACCTCGATCCACCTGCCGGCCGACAGCCAGTTCGGCATCCAGTCGCCGCGGGTGACCGACCTCAACGGCGACGGCCGGGCCGAGCTCGTCGTCACGCAGTCCGTGGGCGCGAACACGACGTTCTTCTCCGTGCTGCACTACGACGGCCGCAACCTCAGCCAGGTCGTCGGCGCCGACGACCAGCCGTTCTCGGTCGCCGAAGGCGGCGGGATCGCCGCCCACCTCGGCTACCAGTGCACGCCGTTCGAAGGGGGCCGGGCGTTCGCGACGGTCGCCGCCGAGACCGACGACATCAGCCGTCCGGTCGACCAGCTCACCTACTCGGGCACCCGCACCGTGTACACGCTGCGCGACGGCGCGCTGAGCGTCCAGGAGTCGACGCCGTTCAGCGGGCGTCCCGTGACGGACCCGGTGCTCACCGAGGACGCCGCCAGCTGCGCGTGACGGCCGCTGCCAGGCCGGTGCCAGCCGCGCGTGCGCGCCGTGGCAGCGGCTCCGGTGATGGTTCGGGGACCGCCTGGGACCACCGGGCGGTCCCCGAACCCGGAAAGAGCGCCCGATGCCCACTCCCGTCACGATCCTCGGCGCCGGCCTGGCCGGCCTCACCCTGGCCCGGGTCCTGCAGGTCCATGGTTTCCCGGTCACGGTCCACGAGGCCGAGCCGTCCCCGGCCGCCCGCGCGCAGGGCGGCCTGCTCGACATCCACGCCCACAACGGGCAGCACGCCCTGGCCGCGGCCGGTCTGCTGGACGGGTTCCGCCGCCTCGTCCTCGACGGCCGGCAGGCGACACGGATCCTCGACCGGACCGGGACCGTCCTGGTCGACCACCCCGACGACGGCACCGGTGGCCGCCCGGAGGTCCAGCGGGGCGAGCTGCGCCGGCTGCTGCTCGACTCGCTCGCGCCCGGGACCGTCCACTGGGGACGGAAAGCCGCGGCCGTCCGCGGCCTCGGCGACGGCCGCCACGAGGTGACCTTCGCCGACGGCGAGAGCGTCGTCACGAGCCTCCTGGTCGGCGCCGACGGCGCCTGGTCCCGCGTCCGGCCGCTGCTGTCCGGCGCTGTGCCCGCCTACACCGGCGAAGCAGCCGTCGAGACCTACCTGTACAACGCCGACGAGCGTCATCCGGCCGCCGCGAAGGCGGTCGGCGGCGGGTCGCTGGTCGTGCCCGGCGCGGACCGGGCGATCATCGCCCACCGGGAGCGCGGCGGGACCCTGCACGCCTACGCGATCCTCACCCGGTCGCAGGACTGGTTCGCCTCGCTCGACCTCGCCGACGCTCGAACGCCCGCCCGGATCGCGCGGGAGTTCGACGGCTGGGCGCCGGAGCTGACCGCGCTGATCACCGAAGGCGACGTCCCGCCCGTGCCGCGGCCCTTCTTCACGCTGCCGGCCGGGCACCGGTGGGACCGCGTCCCCGGGGTGACCGCGATCGGCGACGCCGCCCACCTCGCGGTGCCGGACGGCGAAGGCGCCAACAACGCGATGACGGACGGCGCCGAGCTCGGGAAAGCCCTGGCCGCGCGCCCCGAAGACGTCGAAGCGGCACTGGCGGAGTTCGAGCGGGCGATGTTCGCCCGCACCGCCGGGCACACCGGCGGCACGGGGTTCTTCGAGCGCGCCTTCGGTGACCTGGACGAAGTGTTCCCGGAGGATCAGGAGTAGGTCCAGTGGCCGAGCCAGGATTCGCGCCAGGCCACCGTCAGCTCGCTCACACCGTCCACATCGGACTGATCGACGTGCGCCTTCCACGCCTCCTCCAGCGCCGCGCACAGCTTGGACGCGGGCAGCTCGACCCCGCCCGAGGAGAACTGGCGCAGGACCGTCTTCGGCACCGCCAGCTTCGCCTTGCCCCGCACCACCGACTGCTCGGTCGCCCGGCAGATGAGGTACTCGACGGTGGCCAGGTCGCCCGCCGAGCCCGGCGTGTCCGGGGACGCCGTGGGCGCGACCTGGGCCAGCGCGCGGTACAGGCAGTCCAGCGGCGCGGCGAGCCCCTGGTGCTGGCGGGCGATCTCCCAGGACACCCACACGGCCATGCAGTCGGGCATCTGGAACGGCCGGTAGGCGAACGCGGGTCCGGCGAAGGTCTGGTAGTCGCTGGTCGGATCGGCCGGGGGCGGGTTCGGCCCGTCGGGGTCGGGCGGCAGGCCGAGGCGCTTGAACAGCTCGCGCAGCAGCTTCTGCGGCCGGGCCGGGGTCGAGGACTCGCCGAGCAGCTTGCCCAGGATGCGGTTCAGCCGGTCGGCGGCGACCCCGTGGATCGCCAGCTGCAGGTGGACGAACGCGACGTCGGACAGCGTGGTGCCGGCGCAGCCGACCACCCCCACCTGGGGATAACGCTGCAGGAAGGAGGCGGTCGCGTGCGTCGAGCCGATCCGGGCCGGCCCGACGAACGTCACCGGCAGGCAGGCGCCGATCCGCTGCCGGGACCGGAGATCACCTTTGTACAGCGGGGAGAACTCGCCGTCGGCGTGGTAGACCTCGAACCAGTTCCCCTGCCGGTGCCCCGGGCGCGTGTCGGCGAGCCAGAAGCTGTAGCCGTGCTTCTCGCACAGCTCCCGGAACCGGTCGGCCAGCTCGAACCGCGCGGCCGCGGACACGTCCCGCAGCGCGATCGCGAAGCGCACCGCCAGCGACGCGCACGGCGGCGCGACCTCCTTGCGGGTGCGCAGGTCGTGGTTGCGGGTCTTGACGATCGTCGGGAGCTGCGCCGGGCACTGCAGCGACAGCAGCGGCGCGCCGAGGAGCGCGGACGCGGCGTCGGAGATCTCGCGCACCAGGTCGCGGATGGCCAGGCCGTGCCACTCGCACACCTCGCGCGCGCCCGGGTCGATCGCGATCAGGCCCTCGAAGGTCTGCGCGGACTCGTAGATGAACGTCGGGTTGGGCGAGGTCGTCTGGTGGAAGGTCCAGGCGCCCGGGCTCTGCTGCGGGCGTTCCGCCGGCTGGTGGCCGTCGACCCGCTCGACGACTTCGGTGCCGTCCAGGGGTTTCCGGGTGCGGGTGCCGATCACGACGCCGGCGCCGTTCGTCGCCGAGCAGAGCGTCTCCAGGAAGATCGCGCTGTCGGGGTCGGCGGAGACGAGCTCACGCAGGTAGCCGTGGCGCGCCATCGCGTGGTGCACCTCGAAGTCCACTTTGGTCACCGGCTGCCGGGCTATCTCGAACCCGGCCCGCGCCAGGTCGGCCACGTTCCGCACGGAGATCCGCCGGCTGCGCACGGTCACCACCCGCCGGACGAGTCGAACCGCACGTCGGCGTCGAGCGTCTGGTGCCGGTCCCAGGCGCCCGCGCCGGCCCAGCGTGGCGCCCCGATGCGGGACAACGGGATCGCCGAGCCGCGCCACGACGCCTGGCCGAGCAGCACCAGCGCGGCGAGCACCGGGAAGCCGACGGCGATCGTGAGCGTGACCTGCACGACCTCGCCCGGGCTCTGCGTCGCGACGGCCGCGGCGAACCCGGCGACGGCCGCGATGCTCAGCTGGACGAGCGCCTGCGGCAGGGTGCCGAGGTATCCGAGCACGGTGCGGCGCGGGGGCAGCGACAGGCGGCTGTAGAGGAAACCCGGCAGCAGCAGCAACATCGTGATCACGGACTGGCCGTCACCGATGTGGCCGAGCGCTTCGGTGGCGGCGCGCCCGTACGGCCACGGGCTGCCCACCAGCATCCAGCCGAGCACGAACGAGACCGTCGCGACGGCCAGCGCGTAGAACGTCACGTTGAGCGGGCCGGACTTCGTGGAGTCCTTGAGCACCAGCGTCGCGCGCACCCGGACGTGGTCACCGCGCGAGTCGCGGCCGCCGGACCGGCGCCAGTACGCGCGGGCCTCGTTGTCGGCGATGCCGTTGACCAGGACCAGGTCCTGCCCGAACTCCCGGTCGGTCAGCTCCTGCGCGGCCTTGCGCAGGTTCGCCGCGGTGAACACCGGGTGCCGCCGCAGCGAGTTGTCCAGCTCGCCGGAGTCCGTCCGCACGGCTTCGCCGGTCGTGGCCGCGGCAGCGAGCCGGTGGCAGGCGGGCAGGCTGCGCGGCGAGAGCTCCACCCCGGACTGGCCGGCCTCCCACTTGCGGCGGCGCAGCAGGTCCGCCAGCCGGCGCAGCACGGTCTGCGCCTGCAGCTCGAGGATCTTGTGCCGGGCGCCGTCGGCCTCCTGCAGCGGCGCGGCGTCCTGCCGTTCGGCGAGCGAGACCAGGTCCTCGGCCAGGCCGTCCACCTGGTGCTGGTCGGCGTCGGTGGACAGGTACATCCGGGCGATCTCGGCCTCCGGCGCCGTGCTGGCCACCAGGTGGTAGGACTTCAGCGTCGCCGGGATCATGGTCTCGTAGCTCACGACGTACCCGCGTTGGCTGGAGGCCAGCCGCCGCCACTGCTCCTTCGCGGCCGGCTGGCGCGCGTCGACGTGCAGCGGGGTTTCGTAGCTGAGCCGGTGTTCCTCGACCGAGTCGTCCAGCGCCACCACCAGCATGTAGTCGCGGACCGCGACGTTCAGCAGGTACGCGTACTCGACCAGCAGCTCCGAACAGCCGGCGAGGATGTCCAGCGCCAGCTCGCGGCACTGCCGCCCGTACCCGGAGACCGTGCCCTCGGCCGGGGCCATCGTGAACTCCGCGTCCGGGTGGTTCCGTTCGGTGAGCAGGGTCAGCAGCGCCTGCTGGATGAGCCAGCGCGGTTCGTGCACCTGGAACAGGAAGGTGTTCAGCTCGTGCTTCGCGGTCTGCGCGTTCTCGTCGCCGGCGAGGATTCCGCGCAGCAGCCGGTAGAGCCCGGCGGCGACCAGCCGGGACGCCTCGTGCTGGGTGAGCCGCGGCAGCTTCTGGCCGGCGCTGTCGAAGACGTCGACGGGGGAGACGTCGCGGCGGGGCAGCCGGGCCAGCGGCACCCACAGGGACCGCTGCCGCGCCGGCCGGGAGGCGGCCCGCTCGCCGTGCTCCTGGCCGATGAGGTCCTGCAGCTGCGCGGTGGCCTGGCGCTGGCCCTCGTCGAGGAGCTTGAGGCTGACGTCGACCTCGGTGCTGCGCCGCGCCGTCCCGTGCTCGACGACGGTCAGCCGCTCGGTCAGCCGGCGCACGTGGTTGAGCCGCAAGGAGGTGTCCAGGAGCGCCAGCCCGACGGCGGCGCCCTGCCGCGACAGCCGGGGCGGGGCGCCGGGAATGGGGATCGTTTCGATGGCGTGCCGGAGACTGTCGATGCCGTCCACTCAAGTGAGAGTAGGAGGTGTCACGCTCCGATACGAGGAAACGGCGATATTGCGCCCGGCGGGGATGCCTGACACGGTGTGCCGATGCTGAATCAGGTGGCCGAAGGCGTGTGGGTCCGCCAAAGCGAATGGGTCTGGAGCAACACCACCGTCGTCCGCGGCGAGGACGGGGTGGTCCTCGTCGACCCCGGCATCAGCGGCGCCGAGCTGGACGAGCTCGCCGACGACCTGGACCGGCTCGGGTTCCCGGTGGTCGCCGGGTTCTGCACGCACCCGCACTGGGACCACCTGCTCTGGCATTCCCGCTTCGGCGACGTGCCGCGGTACGCCACCGCCGCCGCGGCCGCGGTCGCCGCCGAAGCTCGCGAGCGGGCGCAGGCGATGGCGGCGGAAAGCACGTCCGGTGTTCCGCTCGACCTGGTCGCGCTCGTCACGCCGCTGCCCGCGGACGGCGGACCCGTGCCGGGCGAGGTGATCGAGCACGACGCGCACGCCGTCGGCCACGCCGCCGTCCTCCTCGCGGACCGCGGTGTCCTGCTCGCCGGCGACATGCTCTCCGACGTCCTGATCCCGCTCCTCGACCCCCGCCGCACCGGCCAGGAGGACGCCTACCCGGCGGCCCTCGACCGGCTGGCCGAGGCCGCCAAGGACGTCGATGTCGTGATTCCGGGCCACGGAGCCGTGGCCACCGGCCCCGAGGTGGCGGCCCGCTTCGCCGTCGACCGCGCCTACCTCGACGCGCTGCGCCGGGGCGAGGAGCCGGCCGACGAGCGGTGGGGAAAGCGCAAGTAGCTCAGGAGGCGGCGAGCGAGTCGCGGAGCACGTGCTTCTTGATCTTCCCTGAACCGGTCAACGGGAACTCGTCGACAAAACGCCAGACCCGGGGTGTCTTGTGGGGCGCGAGGTTCTCGCGCACGTGGGCGGACAGCTCCGCTTCGCCGGCGGTCTCACCCGGCGCGAGCCGGACGAACGCGGCGACCTGTTCACCCCATCCGGGATCGGGGACGCCGACGACCGCGACGTCGTGGACGGCCTTGTGGTCGAGCAGGACCTGTTCGATCTCCCGCGGGTAGATGTTCTCGCCGCCGCGGACGATCATCTCCTTGACCCGGCCCTCGATGCGCAGGTACCCGCGGTCGTCCATGGCGGCGAGGTCGCCGGTGTGCAGCCAGCCCGCCGGGTCGATCGCCTCGGCCGTCCGGTCGGGCCGGTCGAAGTAGCCGGTCATGACGTGGTAGCCGCGGGTGCACACTTCCCCGACCTCGCCGCGGGCGCGCACCTCGCCGGTGGCGGGGTCGGTGATCTTGACGGCGCAGCCGGGCAGCGGCCGGCCGAGCGTGCCGGCCCGGTCTTCGGGACCGTCGTCGAGCCGGGTCATCGTGATGCCGGGGGAGGCCTCGGTCTGCGCGTAGACGATGCTCATCGGGACCCCCACCGCGGCCTCGACGCGCCGGACCAGCTCGGGCGGGACCGTCGCGCCGCCGGAAAGGGCGTAGCGCACGGAAGAAAGGTCCGTCCCGGCGAACCGCGGGTGGCCCAGCAGGGCCAGCAGCATGGTGGGGACACCGCCGAACACCACCCCGCGTTCGGCTTCGATCAGCTCCAGCTGCAACCCGGGGTCGAACCACGGCAGCAGGACCTGGGTGCCCAGCGACGCGATCGGCGCCAGGGTGGCCAGCACGCAACCGGCGGTGTGGAACAGCGGCATCGGGTCGACGAAGGCTTCCCCGGGCCGCATTTCCAGCGTCCGGCACGTAGGACAGCCGCGCGTTGCCGGTGATGCCGCGGTGGTGCAGGACCGCTCCCCTGGGGGTGCCGGTCGTGCCGGAGGTGTACTGGATCTGGGCGGGGTCGCCGGGGTGCACCACCGGCAGCGTCTCGGTGGGGGAGCCCGAAGCGCGGAACGCCGGCCAGTCCTGGAACAGGACCGTCTCACGCAGGTGCGGGAGCCCCGGCCGCACCCGGTCGAGCAGGTCCGCCATCGGGCTGTCGCGGTACTCCGCGACGAGGAAGATCCCGGCGGCCCGCGACTGGCTCAGGACGTGCCGCAGCTCGCCCTCGCGCAGAGCGGGGTTGACCGTCACGAGCGTCATCCCGGCGAGCGCGGCCGCCGGCTCCAGCAGGACCCACTCGGGAATGTTGTTCGCCCACACGGCCACCCGCTCGCCGGGCCGGAACCGGCCGAGCAGCGCCCGGGCCGCCGCCTCGGCTTCCGTGAGGAGATCCGAGTACGTCCAGCGACGCCGGGCCGCCGGTTCGGGAACACCCTCGACGAGCGCGAGCGCGGACGGTGCTCGTCCGGCCGCCTCGCGGAGCAGCTCGCCGACGGTCAGCTCGCTGACGAGGTCCGCTTCCGCCGCGGGCACGTAGGCCGGTTCCGCCATCGCTGCCTCCTTTTCGGATCGGTCACCGCGCCTGCGGAAGACCTTCGGGCAGCGGAGAGTCCGCCGAGAGCACCGGCGACGGCTTGAACCCCTTGAAGACGAGCCACAGTCCCAGCGACAGCTCCCACAGCGCGATCGGCAGCGCGGCCGCGGCCACCCACGGCGCGTCCCGCTCGACTGCCCCGGCCATCGTCGCGAGCGTCGCCGCGGCGAGCAGCGGTGCGCCGGCAAACCCGAGCACCGGCAAGGCTCGCGGCACCAGGCGCGCCCGGTACAGCAGCGAACCGAGCAGCAGCGCGTTCACCACCGGCATCAGGCTCTGCCCCAGCAGGAACAGCCGGTCGTACAGCGCGACGAGCGCCTGGCCCGTCACCAGCGCGCCGTCACCGGCGCCGGACCGCCGCAGCGTCACGACCGTCAGCAGGCACGCGACGCCGGCGATGATCACGGCGGCCTCCAGCAGCCGTGAGCCGACGAAGCCCAGCGCCGCCGCTTCGTTCTGCCGCCGCACGACCGGGAACAGCACGATCGCGGTCCCGACGCAGGCGAAGGCGACGACCACCTCGAGGATCCCGCCGACGACGGCGCCGGTGTCCGGGCCGGGCCCGGTGACGTAGCCGCGCTCGCGCACCGGGCCGTAGAGCGCGAGGGTCGGGATCGAGACGAAGGTGAGCAGGTAGAGCGCGCCCGCGACGAGCGCGGTCTTCCTCGGTGCGTCCATGTGCCGCTCCGGCGGGGGAGTGAGCAGGATCCGGAGCTGTCACGGTACGCCGGTGGACAGGAGACCGCGGACGTGTTGGGCTGAACCCGCCCCGGAGGGGACGGGCGGTCATTTTCCGCCCGGCGAGGAGTGAGGAGCGCGGCCCTGAGCCTTTCGGACTACCTCCGTGAGAACTGGATCGACGTGGTCAACGACGCGATCCTGCACGTCGACCTCACGCTCGCGGCGATGGCGCTGGCCGTGCTGATCGGGATGACCCTCGGCCTGCTCACCTACCGGCGGCCGTGGCTCGGGTCGATCGCGACCACGACGACCGCGGCGTTCCTGACCATCCCGTCGATCGCGCTGCTGGGCATCCTGATCGGCCCGTTCGGGCTGGGGCTGACGAACGTCCTGTGCGCGCTGGTGCTCTACGCTCTCCTGCCGATCACGCGCAACACGATCGTCGGCCTGCGCGGGGTCGACCCGGCCGTGGTGGACGCGGCGCGCGGCATGGGGCTCGGCCGGATGCGGCTGCTGTGGCGGGTGCGGCTGCCGCTGGCCTGGCCGGTGATCCTCTCCGGCATCCGCGTGTCGACGCAGATCACGATCGGCATCGCGGCCATCGGCGCGTACGTCAAGGGACCGGGGCTGGGCAACGAGATCTTCGACGGTCTCGGCCGGTTCGGCTCGGTCAACTCGCTGAACCAGGTGCTGACCGGGACGCTCGGGATCGTGGTGCTGGCACTGCTGTTCGACCTGGCGTTCGTGCTGGTCGGCAAGCTGACGGCGGGGCGCCGTCCGCGCACCCGCGAAACCGCGGCCCCGGCGCAGGTGGTCGGCACCGCGGGCGAGACGATCGAGCTGCGGGAGCTCAGCAAGCAGTACCCCGGCCAGGCGGCGCCCGCGGTCGACCGCCTGACGATGCGGATCCCCGCGGGGGAGATCGTCGTGCTGACCGGGCCGTCCGGGTGCGGCAAGACGACGACCATGCGGATGATCAACCGGCTCGTCGAGCCCACCTCGGGCGTGGTCACGGTCGGCGGCGCCGACGTCGCCGCCCTCGACCTCGACGAGCACCGGCGCCACACCGGCTACGTCATCCAGCAGGTCGGGCTCTTCCCGCACCTGCGGGTGGACGCCAACATCGGGGTGGTGCCCCGGGTCCTCGGCTGGACGCGGCAGCGCGTCGCCGGCCGCGTGCGAGAGCTGCTCGACGTCGTCGGCCTGACGCGCGAGCACGGCACCCGGTACCCGCGTGAGCTTTCCGGCGGCCAGCAGCAGCGGGTCGGTGTCGCGCGGGCGATGGCCGCCGACCCGCCGGTGCTGCTGATGGACGAGCCCTTCGGCTCCACCGACCCGATCACGCGCGCCCGGCTGCAGGACGAGTTCCTGCGCCTGCAACGGGAAGTGCGCAAGACGATCGTGTTCGTCACGCACGACTTCGACGAGGCGCTGAAGGTCGGCGACCGGATCGCGGTGCTGCGGCCGCGGTCGGTGCTCGCGCAGTACGACACGCCCCAGGCGATCCTCGCCGCGCCGGCCGACGACTACGTTGCGAGCTTCGCCGGCTCGAAGCGGAACCTGAAGCGGCTCGCGCTGATCCGCGTGGGCGAGCTGGACCTCCGGCCGGCGGACGGGCCGGACGGGCTGCCGCCGGTCTCGCGCGAAGCGACCCTGCGGGACGCGCTGGACACCATGGTGCGCACCGGAAGCACGGCGGTAGTGGTGCCCGAGGACGGCACGGTGTGCGACGGGCCCGCGATCTTCGCCGCGCTCCGGCCCGACGGCGAGCCGGCCCCGCCGGTGGTCGCGGCCGCCGAGGACACCCTCGCCCCGGCGTCGGCCACCCGGCCGCGCCGGCGCCGGCTCGGGCTGCTGGTGCGCCCGGTCCTGCTGGCCCTCGGGCTGCTGGCGCTGTTCCTGATCGTGCGCGCGCACCCGGCCGACTCGATCGAGCAGCGTTATCTCACCAGCGGCGAGATCTTCACCGAACTCGGCGCACACCTGCGTCTCACGCTGATCTCGACCGTGTGCACCATCGTCATCGCGCTCCCGCTCGGCATCCTGCTCACCCGCGCCGGCACCCGGTGGGCCCGGCCGATCGGCCTCGGGCTGGGCAACCTCGGCCAGGCGATCCCGTCGATCGGGCTGGTGGTGCTGCTCGCGCTCTGGGCCGGCACGGGCACCGCGACCGCGGTGACGGCGCTGGTCGTCTACGCGACCTTGCCGGTGCTGCGCAACACGATGGTCGGGCTCGACGGCGTCGACCCGACGCTCGTCGACGCCGCACGCGGCATGGGCATGACCCGGACGGCGATCCTCTGGCGGATCGAGCTGCCGCTGGCCGTCCCGGTGATCCTCGCCGGGATCCGGACGGCGCTCGTGCTCACCGTGGCCAGCGCGACGTTGGCGACGTTCATCGACGGCGGTGGTCTCGGCGGCGGGCTCGTCGCCGGGATCGGGCTGTACCGCCCGTTCCTGAGCTTGACCTTCGGCATCATCGTCGCCGCGCTGGCGCTCTTCGCGGACTGGCTGGGGCTGGTCGCGGAGGAGGTTCTGCACCCCCGCGGCCTGTAGCCCGACCGAACCAAGGAGGACCAACCCATGCGGATGTTCCAGCGCACGGCGGCCGCCGCGCTCGCCCTCACCACGGCGGCGGCGCTCGCGGCCGGCTGCACGATCGGCAAGGACGAGACCGGGGCCCAGGTGGGGGCGGGCTCCATCAAGAAGATCGACGCGCTGGCCGGCGCGCAGATCCGGGTCAGCTCCAAGGAGTTCGACGAGCAGCTGCTGCTCGGCCAGATCGCGCTCGTCGCGCTGCAGGCGGCCGGGGCGAGCCCGCAGGACAAGACGAACATCACCGGGTCGAGCAACGTCCGCCAAGCGCTCACCAGCGGCGCGGTCGACCTGTACTGGGAGTACACCGGCACCGCGTGGATCAGCTACCTCAACCAGACCAAGCCGATCGCCGACCCGCAGGCGCAGTACGACGCCGTCAAGCAGGCCGACGCGGCCCACGGTGTCACCTGGTGGGCCCGCTCACCGGCGAACGACACCTACGCCATCGCCGGCAACGCCGAGGCGATCGCCCGCACCGGCGTCAAGACGATCTCCGACTACGCGGCGCTGGCGAAGCGGGACCCGGCGGCGGCCTCGACGTGCATCGGCCCGGAGTTCAAGAGCCGCGACGACGGGTTCCCCGGGGTCGAGAAGACCTACGGGTTCACCCTCCCCGAAGCGCAGGTGCACGTCCTCAACGACGCCGTGGTTTATCCGAGCATCGGCAAGGGGGACACCTGCGCTTTCGGGTCGGTGGCCTCCACCGACGGGCGCGTGGCCGGGCAGAAGCTGACCGTCCTCGACGACGACAAGCACTTCTTCCCGACCTACAACCCGGCCATCTCGATCGCCGGCGCCGTCGCGCAGAAGTACCCGCAGCTGGAGCAGGTCTTCACGCCGATCGCCGCGAAGCTCGACACGGCGACGCTCACCGACCTCAACAAGAAGGTCAGCGTCGACGGCCAGAAGCCCGCCGCCGTGGCGCGGGACTGGCTCAAGTCGGCGGGTTTCGTCAGCTGATCAGGCGTGCCGGGTGGGCCGGTAGACGAGCTCCTGGACGTGGCCGTCGAGGGTCCGGCTCTCGAGCAGCTCGAGGTCGAAGTCGGCCGCGTCCCGGAAGATCGGGCCCTCTCCGGTCTGCCCGGTGATCACGGGGAAGAGCGTCACCTGGATGCGGTCCACCAGGCCGGCGGCCAGCAGCGCCCGGTTCAGCGACAAGCTGCCGTGGGAGCGCAGCGGGACGTCGGACTCCGCCTTCAGCCGGGCGACGACGTCGACGGCGTCCCCGCTCACGACGGTCGCGTCCGGCCAGTCCAGCGGTTCGCGCAGGGTGCTCGACACGACCGTCGCGGGCAGGCTCCGCATCCGCTCGACCCAGGGGTCGAGCCGGCCGGTGAACGCGCCCAGCAGCTCGACGTTCGTCCGGTGCGTGGCCGCCCCGAAGACCATGCGCTGGTCGTTCTCGTACAGCGACAGCCGGCGTTCGAGCAGCTCGGGGCCCTGCTTGCCCCAGTAACCGCCCCAGTCGCCGTGGTGGGAGCCGAAGCCGTCGAGGCTGGAGAAGACGTCGAAGGTGTAGGTCGCGGTCATGGTGTCCTCCTCGGGTGCGGGCCGGTCCGTAGCCGGCTCTCACGGTGGCTACGAACGGGCCCGCCCCGATTCGACATCAGCTCCGCGGAACCGCGACCAGACCGACGTTGACGGTGATCGTCCCGCCCGGCGCCACGGTGAAGGCGTCCGTCACGGCGGTGCGCTGCCAGCCGTTGTCGGGGATCTCGGTGAAGTCCGAGTCGGTGGCGTCGTCACCGACGTTCGGCGTGGTGAAGGTCCACTCGTCCGGCCAGACGCGGACCTCGGCGCGGTAGCGCTTCGCCGGGACCGGGAACGAGAACGTCCCGTCGGAGGTGTTCGCCCAGCCGTAGCTGTCTTCGTCGTCGAGCGCGCGGATCGTGATGCTGCCCGCGTTGACGGCCGGCTCGTCGTCCTGGCGGACGCCGTCGGCGTTGCGGTCGTTCCAGAAGAGGCCCTGGACCGTGCCCTTGCCGACGATCGTGATCGCCTGGTAGGCGTTGTTGTTCCCCGCCTGGCTTTCCTGCGAGGTGGTGGTCGCCCACGCCGTCGCGGACTGCGTGTCACCCGGGTCCACGCCGGTGACCCCCGCGGTGACGAAGACCGGGTAGGCCGTCGCGCCCGGGGCGAGGTCGCCGACGTGCGAGCAGCGGATGACCTGCCCCTCCAGGGTGCAGTCCCACTCGCTGCTCGTCGAGGTGCCGGTGATCTGCAGGCCGTTCGACAGCGCCATGCTGACCGTGACGTCGGACGCCGGCGCGTCGCCGGCGTTGCGGACTTCGGCCGACACCGAGGTCCAGCCGCCCGCCGGCAGGATGTGGCGCGGCGCGGACACGCTGAGCGCGACGTCGGCCTGCGGGGCGGGACCGGGGTCGGCCGAGGCGACCCCGGCCCCGGCGGTCAGGAGCCCGAGCGTGAGCGCGGCCGCGGTGAAAACCCGGCGGTGCGCCGATCTTTTCCGGATGGTCAAGGAAACCCCCTGTGCTCGGCGGCCCGGACTGCCCGGGCCGTCGAGGTGAACACGCGCGAAGGGGGCGGAAGGTTGCGGCCGACGATCAACTCGCCGGGGCGCCGAGGCCGCCGATCAGGAGGTCGACGATCCGGCGGGCGAGGTCCTCGAGCTCGGCGGCGGTCTGGCCGCCGACCCGGTGGTACCACGTGTCCACGGCGTTGAGGTTGCTGAGCAGGGTCCGCGTCGTCAGGGACGGGTCGAGGGCGCGCAGCGAGCCGTCGGCGACGCCGTCGGCCACCACCCCGCGGAACAGCTGCTCGTAGTCGGCACGCAGCTTGTTCAGCTCTTGCAGCGTGTCGCGCTGGCGGGTCTTGAGCGCGACCGCGACCTGGCCGCGCACCGCCTGGTGCACCACGTGGTGGTAGGCCAGGTCGGTCATCAGGTTCACCAGGTGCGCCACCGCCATGGCCTCGAGCCGGTCGCGGCCGGTGCCGGGGCCGCGGGTGTGCAGCTCGACCCGGTCGCGGACGCGGCCCATCGCCTCTTCGTAGACGGCGAGGAAGATGTCGAACTTCGAGCGGAAGTGGTAGTACACCAGCCCTTTGGTCGCGCCCACCTCGCGGGCGATGTCGTCGATCGTGGCGTTGGCGAACCCGTGCGCCATGAACGCCTCCGCCGCGGCGTCGAGGATCCTGCGCCGCGCGTCCGGCTCGAGATCGGGGCTCGCGCTCACCTGTCCGTCCTCCTCCTCGCCGCCGCCCATCGTCGCACGGGCGACGTCCGGCGGTTGACACCGCCACGCGGTCGATTCTACCGTGATACTCCGTAGTATTGCAGGTCAGACGGCTTGGAAGTCCGGGAAGGCGTCCAATGACGAACGCAAAAGACCTCGTGCACGAACTCGCCACCAAGAAGGCCGTCACGCGGCTGCTGCCCGTGCTCGGCATCGCCTACTTCATGTCCTACGTCGACCGGACCAACGTGGCGCTCGCGAAGACCGCGCTGGCGGCCGATGTCGGGATCAGCGCCGCGGCCTACGGTCTCGGCGCCGGCCTGTTCTTCGTCAGCTACGCGCTGCTCGAAGTGCCGAGCAACCTCGTCCTCTACCGGGTCGGCGCCCGGCTGTGGATCACGCGCATCGCGGTGACCTGGGGCCTGGTCTCCGCCGCGATGATGTTCGTCTCGAACGACCTGTCCTTCTACGTCCTGAGGCTGCTGCTCGGCGCCGCGGAGGCGGGTCTGTTCCCGGCGATGATGTACATGGTCACGCAATGGTTTTCGCAGAAGCACCGCGTCACGATCGTCGGGCTGATCTACACCGCGCCGTGCGTCGCGGTGATCATCGGGTCGCCGCTCGGCGGGGCGCTGATGGAGCTGCACGGCGTCGGCGGGCTGCGCGGCTGGCAGTGGATGTTCCTGGTCGAAGGGCTGGTGACCGTCCTCGTCGGCGTGGTGGTCTGGTTCGCGCTGCCCAGCCGTCCGGAGGACGCGAAGTGGCTCACCGCCGAGGAAGCCGCCGCGCTGACCGCCGGCGCGTCCGGACAGGACGCCCCTTCGCCGACGCGGGTCCGCGGCAACCTCAGGCTCGCGTTCGGCCGCCCTACGGTGCTGCTGCTCGGCGCGATCTACCTGATCAACCAGTCGATCGGCGGCGGCATCGGCTTCAACTTCCCGGCCTACATCCAGTCACTGGGCCTCTCGAGCCCGTTCCTGATCGGGCTGGTGGCGGGCAGCGGCGGCATCTCGGCGCTGGCCGGGGTGCTGTTCTTTCCCTGGTTCAAGCGCCGGCACGGGCACGAGGTCGTGCTGATCGGGATCTGCGCGAGCGCCGTCCTGCTGGTGCTCGTCGGCTTCCTCGTCTCGCGGAACCCGGTGTGGAGCATCAGCCTGCTGTTCGTGTCGAACTTCTTCGCCTTCGGCACGCTGCCGCTGTTCTGGTCGGTCGCGATGTCCCGGCTGTCCGGCCTGATGGCGGCGGCCGGGCTGGCGTTCATCAACATGCTCGGCATCACCGGCGGGTTCATCGGCCCGTACGTCTACGGCCTCATCGAAAGCTCGGCCCACAGCCTGGTGGCGCCGTACTACGTGTTCGCCGCGGCGGCCGCGATCGCCGTCGCGCTGGTGCCCGCCCTGGCGATCGCGATCCGGCGTGACGCGGCGAAGAACCGCGTAGTGACGCCCGAGCCGGTCCGGTGAAGCTCGCACTGGTGGCGGCGCTCGTGGCGGGGCTGGTCGTGACCCCGGCACCGCTGCGGTACGTCGCGCTGGGCGACTCCTCGGCCGCCGGGCCGGGCATCCCCGCGCAGATCGACCCGGTGTGCCTGCGTTCGGACCACGACTGGCCGCACCTGCTGGCCGCGCGGCTCGGCGCCGAGCTCACCGACGTGACCTGCTCCGGGGCGACGACCGCCGACTTCACCGGCCGCCAAGCGGGGGTCCTCGCGCCGCAGTTCGACGCGCTGCGCCCGGACACCGGCCTGGTCACGGTCGCGATCGGCGCCAACGACATCCGGCTGAGCTCGGCGTTCGTGTCGTGCGCGAGCCCGGCCGAGCCGGTCCGGCCGTCGTGTCGCGAGCAGTACGGCGACGAGTTCACCCGGCGGATCGAGGCCACCGCGCCGAAGGTGGCGGCCGCGCTGGCGGAGATCCACCGCCGGTCACCCGCCGCCCGCGTGGTGGTGACGGGGTACCTGACGTACTGGCGCCCGGGCGGCTGCCACCCGGCGGACCCGTACACCCCGGCGGACGCGGCCTTCATCCAGTCGGCGCTCGACCGGCTGGCGGTGACGCTGGCGCGGGAAGCCGCGCGCCATCGTGCGTCCTATGTGGACATCAGGGTGCCCAGCGCCCGCCACGGCCTGTGCGCCGAACCGGCGACCCGCTGGCTGGAGGGCGCGACACCGGCGTCCCCGGCGTACCCGTACCACCCGAACGCGGCGGGCATGGCGGCGGTGGCCAGGATTCTCGCCACCGCCGTGCGGCCCGGCTGAGGCGGCGGACCCGGTGCCGGAAGATCCGGCAGAACTTTTTCCACGGCGATGTCGAACGGGGTCGCGGCCGTTCGTAGCCAAGGTGAGAGGCCGGCACCGGGCCGGCCGCCGTTGTTCGGAGGTCACGATGTCCGTCACCACCACCGCTCCCGCGAAACCCCTGGTCACCGGCGGTCTGACCGCGGCCGCCGTCGCCACCGTGGCGACTTCGGCCATCGCTGCCGCCGGGCGGTTCGCCGGGATTCCCGTCGAGGTCGGCGGGGCGCCGATCCCGGTTTCCGGGTTCGCCGTGCTGACCGCTGTCTTCTCCGTCGTGGGTCTGGTGCTGGCCCTCGTGCCGGCTCGCCTGGCCCGCCACCCGCGCCCGGTCTTCGTCCGGACGACGCTCGTGCTCACCGCGCTGTCCCTGGTTCCGGACGTGCTCGCGGACGCTTCCTCGGCCACGAAGGTGCTGCTGATGTTGACGCACCTCGCCGCCGCCGCGATCGTGATCCCGGCCGTCGCGCGCCGGCTGGCCGCCTGAACCGGGGAAGGGGCTCACCGTGAAGCAGTACCTGCTCGCCGTCCAGTTCGACGAAAGCGTTCCGGAAACCGAAGCGGAAACCCGGGCGCAGATGGCCCGGACCGGCCAGGTCACCGACGAGATGCGGGCGGCCGGCGCGTGGGTGTTCGTCGGGGGCCTGCTGCCCTCGCACGCCACCACCGTCATCCGCCCGGCCAACGGCGCGACCACGATGACCGACGGCCCGTTCGCCGAGACGAAGGAACAGCTCGCCGGGTTCTGGGTCATCCGGTGCGACGACCTCGACCAGGCGCTGGCCTGGGGTGAGAAGTGCGCGCTGGCCTGCGGGCGCCCGATCGAGGTGCGCCCGTTCGACGGCGCGTCCGGGGTCTGAGCGGATGGACCTGGACAGCGTCTACCGCGCGGAGTACGGCCGGTGCGTGGCCACGCTGACGCGCCTCCTCGGTGACATCGGGCTCGCCGAGGAGGCCGTGCAGGACGCCTTCGCGGTGGCCGTGCAGAAGTGGGCGGACGCGCTGCCGCCCAACCCCGGCGCGTGGATCGTGACCACCGCCCGCAACCGGGCGATCGACCGCCTGCGCCGGGAGTCCACCCGGGAAGCCCGGCACGCGCAGGCGTTGCTGCTGAACCAACCCGACGAGCCGGAGGAGGTGGGACCGGTGCGCGACGACCAGCTCCGCCTGATCTTCACCTGCTGCCACCCGGCGCTGTCGGCGCCGGCGCAGACCGCCCTGACCCTCCGCCTGCTCGGCGGGCTGGAGGTCCCCGAGATCGCCCGCGCCTACCTGGTCCCGGAGGCGACCATCTCGCAGCGGATCGTCCGCGCGAAGAAGAAGATCCGCGACGCCGGCATCCCGTACCGGGTGCCGGCCGCCGCGGAGCTGCCGGACCGGCTGAGCCCGGTGCTCACCGTGCTCTACCTCGTGTTCAACGAGGGCTACACCTCGACGTCGGGGGAGCTGGTGCGGACGGACCTGTGCCTCGAAGCCCTCCGGCTGGCGCGGGCGCTCGCCGACCTGATGCCCGACGAGCCCGAGGTGATCGGGCTCCTGGCCCTGCTCCTGCTCACCGAAGCCCGCCGGCCGGCGCGCGTCGGGCCGGCCGGTGAGCTGGTGGTGCTCACGGAGCAGGACCGGTCGTTGTGGAACCGGGAGCTGATCGCCGAAGGCCACGAGCTGGTGCGGCGGTGCCTGCGCCGCAACCAGCCCGGGCCCTACCAGCTGCAGGCCGCGATCAACGCCGTGCACACCGACGGCCCGGCGACCGACTGGACGCAGGTGCTGGCGCTCTACGACCAGCTGCTGCGGCAGACCCCGACCCCGATCGTGGCGCTCAACCGCGCGGTCGCCGTCGCCGAGGTGCACGGCCCGGCGGCGGCGCTGGCCATCGTCGACGAGCTCGACCTGCCGGGCTACCACCTGCTGCCCGCCACCCGCGCGGACCTGCTCACCCGGCTCGGCCGCACCGCGGCCGCCCTCGCCGCGTACGACGACGCGATCGGCCTGGCCGGCAACACCACCGAACGGACCTTCCTCGAGAAGCGGCGGGCGCGGCTGGCCGAGGGGGCCTGAGGCCTACCGGGACGTCCCGTACGCGCCGGCGTCGAGGTCCTCGATGAGTGTCGGGCCGGCCGGGGTCCAGCCGAGCAGCTCGCGCGTCCGGGCGCTGCTCGCGGCGCCGTTCATGCCGAAGAAGCGGCCGATCCAGCCGAAGTGGTCCACGACGTCGTCGACCGGGACGGACGCGACGGGCAGGTCGAACGCGCGGCCGATGGCCTCCGCGATCTCGCGGGTCGGCACGCCCTCCTCGGCGACGGCGTGCAGGCGGCTGCCGGCGGGGGCCTTCTCGAGGCCGAGGGTGACGAGCCGGGCGGCGTCGGCCACGTGCACGGCGGCCCAGCGGTTGGCGCCGTCCCCGGGGTAACCGGAGACGCCCTTCTCGCGGGCGACCGCGGCGAGCACGGCGACGAACCCGTGGTCGCCGGTGCCGTGGACGGTCGGGGAGAACCGCAGGCTGACCGGGTGCACCTCACGCTCGGCGAACTCGAGCGCGAGGTTCTCGCTGCCGCCGCGCGGGGCGTCCGGGCCGTGGAACGGGGACGCGTCGGCTTCGGTGGCCGGCCGGTCCTGGGCGAGCCCGGCGATGCCCGAGGCCAGCAGGAACGGCCGGCCCGTGCCCGCCAGCGCGTCGCCGATCGTCTGGACGGCGCCGCGCTCGGCCGCGTTCGAGACGGCCGGGTTCGCGAAGTCGTGCTTGTTCGCCAGGTGGATGACGGCGTCGGCGGCCGTGGCGCCGGCGCGGATCCCGTCGAGGTCGTCGAGGTCACCGCGGCGGACCTGGGCGCCCTTGGCCTCAACGGCCGCGGCGGAGGCGTCCGACCGGGCGAGCCCGGTGACCTCGTGGCCGGCCGCGAGCAGGTCGTCGACCACGGCGGAGCCGATCCAGCCGGAGGCTCCGGTGACAAAAACACGCATGACGTGCACTCCTCAGTGATGTCAGTGACTGATGTCGGTGACTGACATAGACCCTACGCTCTGAAGTCAGCCGCTGTCATCACCGGCTCGGAATCACTAGACTCGGCGGCATGGTGCGTTGGGAACCGGGAACCCCGGAGCGGCTGCAGCGGGCCGCGCTCGAGCTGTACGCCGACCGCGGCTTCGAGGAGACGACCGCCGCGGAGATTGCGCAGTCGGTCGGCCTCACCGAACGCACCTTCTTCCGCCACTTCAGCGACAAGCGCGAAGTCCTCTTCCACGGCCAGCAGGTGTTCGTCCAGGCGTTCCTCGACGGCGTCGACGCGGCCCCGGCGGACGCGCCACCGATCGAGGTCCTCGCCGCCGCACTGCGGTCGGCGGCGGTGCTGTTCCCGGACGAGCGCCGGCCGCATTCGCGGGTCCGCCAGTCCGTGATCGAGCGGAACCCGGCGTTGCAGGAACGCGAGCTGCACAAACTGGCCGGGCTCGCGACCTCGCTCGCCGAGGCCTTCCGCGCGCGGGGGATCGAGGAACCGGCGGCGACCTTGACCGCGCAGTCGGGCACCACGGTGTTCGGGATCGCGTTCACGCAGTGGATCCGCGATGGCGAGGAGCGTTCCTTGGCCGACATCCTCGCCGATGTCCTCGGCGAGCTGATCAGCCTGACCGCGGGTTAGCTCGCCCGCGGGGCGAGCCGCGGGTGGAGCTGGCTCCAGGCGAGCAGGGCGACCAACCCGGTCAGCCCGAAGACCGTGGGCAGCCCGACGCCGGCCGCCAGCGCGCCGGCCAAAGGAGACGCCGCGGTCTGGCCGATCCCGAGCCCGGCGAACGACCACGTGACCCCGCGGGCGGGCCGCGTCGGGAACACCCGCGCCGCCCAAAGGATGCACAGCCCGGTCAGTGCCATGTAGGTGATTCCGAAGAGGGCGCTGGAAAGCAGTGCCGCCGGAAGGCCGGGCAGGGCGAGCAAAGCGATGCCGATCGCCGCGAGCGTCCACGTCGTGAGGTTGACCGCGCGCAGCCCGAGCCGTTCCGCGGCGCGGCCCGCCACACCACCGAGAAGACCGGCGGCCCCGATGGTGAACCAGCACCAGGTCGCCGCCACCGGGCTCAGCCCGGCCTCGGTGAGCCGGGTGCTCGAGAACGTCCAATAAGGAGCGCTGGTCACTCCGATGATGACGGAGTTGAGCACCAGCGGCCCCACGCCGTGCGCGGAACCCGTGGCCGCTTCGGCGGGTTCCGCACGGGGCAGCGTCCGCCACGCGAGCAAGGTCATCGCCGCGCCGAGCACCGCGAACGTCACCCAGATCGCCGGCCAGCCGAAGGTCAGCAGGGGAGTGAACGCCGAAGCCGCGAGCCCGAGGCCGGTGCCGGTGTTCGCCCAGGTCTGCGCCCGAGCCCGTACCGCCACGCCGACCGTCTCGCCGATGAGCTGCGCGACCCCGGGAGACACGAGCCCCGCACTGGCGCCCGCGACGACGATCCCGGCCCCGAACAGCACGACGTCCGGCGTCAGCGCCATCACAGCGAGTCCCGTCGTGGCGGCCGCCCCGGCCAGGAGCACGGTGCCGCGCGGGGACCGTGCCGACGTCAGGGGAGCCAGCAGCAGGCCCAGGCCGTACCCGGCGGTGGACAGGCCGCCGAGCACCCCGACGGCGACCGTCGTGAGGCCGAACGTCTCGCTGAACCGCGGGACGAACAGCCCGTAGGCGTACCGCGCGAACCCGTAGCAGAGGGCGATCACGCCCGCGCCGAGCGCGGCGGTGGGCCACCACCGCGCCGTCCGTTCCGCTGTCCTGGTCGCCATGTCCTCCACTGAACAGACAGGTCTGTATGATGTCAACCAGATGCAGGATCATTGCAGGCGAGAGTGCAGACCGAACGGTTCGGAGGAAGCGTGGGCAAGACTCGTCCCGGCGACGCGGGAGCCAAGGTGCTCAAAGCCGCGTCGACGCTCTTCTACCGCGAAGGCATCCACGCCGTCGGGGTCGACACGGTGGCGGCCGAGGCGGGCGTCACGAAGGCGGCCCTCTACGGCAACTTCGGGTCGAAGAGCCGGCTGGTCGTCGCCTACCTGCGCGAGCGCGACCGGCGGTGGCAGGAGCAGATCGACACGATCACGGCCGAGCACGACGACCCGCACGAGCGGGTGCTGGCGGTGTTCGACGCCTACGAGGCCTGGCTCTCCCGCGACGGCTACCGCGGCTGCGCGTTCCTCAACGCCACTTCGGAGTTCCCCGATCCCGCGGACCCGGTCCGCGAAGTCGTCCGTCACCACAAAACCGCTTTGCACGGCTACCTGCGGGCCCAGCTCGAGCGGACCGGGTCCGACCTGGCGGACGAGCTGATGCTCCTGCTCGAAGGCGCGACCGTCCGGTCGGTGGTTTCCCAGGACGCACAACCGTTCCGCGTCGCGAAGCGGCTCGCGGAGACGCTGCTCGCCGGCCGCTGACACCGGGTGCCAGGCCGGTGCCAGCGCCGTGTGCGTCCGGTGCCAGCCGCCCGCGCCAGAGTCTGGAACGTAATTCCAGACACGGCGAAGGAGCTCGCATGAACACCCCAGTCACGATCATCGGCGCCGGGCTCGGTGGCCTCACGCTCGCCCGCGTCCTGCACGTCCACGGCATTCCGGCCACCGTCTACGAAGCGGAGCCGTCCCCGATGGCACGCATGCAGGGCGGGATGCTCGACATCCACGACTACAACGGGCAGCTCGCCGTCGCGGCCGCGGGACTGACGGCCGAGTTCCGCGGCCTGGTCCTGGAGGGCCGCGAGGCGATGCGGATCCTCGACCAGACCGGCGAAGTCCTGTTCGAGAAGGTCGACGACGGCACCGGCGGCCGCCCCGAGGTGCAGCGCGGGGAGCTGCGGCAGCTGCTGCTCGACGCGCTCCCGGCCGGCGCCGTCAAGTGGGGCCACAAGGTCACCGGCAGCCGCACCCTCGGCGACGGCCGCCACGAGGTGACCTTCGCCGACGGCAGCAGCGTCGTCACGGACCTGCTGGTCGGCGCGGACGGCGCGTGGTCGCGGATCCGGCCGCTGCTCACCGATGCCACCCCCGAGTACGTCGGCACGGCGTTCGTCGAGACCTACCTCTTCAACGCCGACACGCGCCACCCCGCGACGGCGAAGGCGGTCGGCGGCGGGACGATGGTCGCGAACGGCCCCACCGAGAGCCGGGCGATCAACGCCCACCGCGAAAGCGGGGACACCCTGCACGCCTACATCGCGTTCACCGAGTCCTTGGCGTGGTTCGACTCGATCGACTTCGGCGACCCGGCCGCGGCGCGGGCGCGGATCGCGCGGGAGTTCGACGGCTGGGCGCCGGAGCTCACCGCCCTGATCACCGACGCCGACACCGCTCCGGTCCTGCGGCCGCACCACACCCTGCCGTTCGGGCACCGGTGGGACCGCGTGCCGGGCGCGACCCTCGTCGGCGACGCGGCCCACCTCACCGCGCCGAACGGCGAAGGCGCCAACCTGGCCATGCTGGACGGCGCCGAGCTGGGCCAGGCCCTCGCCGCGCACCCCGGCGACGTCGAAGCCGCCCTCACCGAGTACGAGCAGGCGATGTTCACCCGCAGCGCGACCCCGCTCGACGAGGCCTTCCTGCTGGAGAGCCTGTTCGGCGACGAGGTCCCGGAGGCGCTGGCCGCCATGTTCACCGGCGGCGAGGACTCCCTCCCGGGCTGAGGTGGGCGGCTCAGCCGTGCCAGTGCTCGGCGAGCAGCTCGTAGGACCGGACGCGGTCGGCGTGCTCGTGGGTGATGGTCGTGATCACGAGCTCGTCGGCGCCGGTCGCGTCACGCAGCTGCCGCAGCTTCGCGGCCACGGTCGCGGGCGAGCCGGTGAACTGGGTGTCGACACGGTCGGCGACGAGGGCACGGTCTTCGTCGGTCCACTGGTGGGCCGCGGCTTCGGCCGGGCTCGGGAAGCGGATCGCGCCCTCGGCCCGGCGGACGCTGCGGACCCACAGGGCGTACCCGGTGGCGAGCTCCCGCGCGGTGGCGTCGTCCTCGGCGACGACGACGTCGGCCGACACCGCGACGTGGGGCCGGGGCAGCGCGTCGGACGGGCGGAACGCCTGCCGGTAGGCCGCCACGGCGTCGAGCACCCCCGAGGGGCTGACGTGGTAGTTCGCCGCGAACCGCAGGGAGTTCGCGCCCGCCACCGCGGCGCTCTGCCCGCCGCTGCTGCCGAGGATCCAGATCTCCGGCCGGGCGCCTTCTCCGGGCACGGCGTGGGCTTCGTGCCCTTCGGCGGAGCGGTAGGTGCCGCCGAGCAGGGCGAGGATGTCGTCGACCTGCTCGCCGTAGTCGGGGGACTCGGCGCCGGGCTGCTGCAGGAGCGCAAAGGTGAGCCCGACGAGCGGGGACGCGACCAGCCTGCTGAAGTCGGGTTTGCGCGGGATCAGCACGCCGTCGGCGACCCGCTCGGGCGCGGGCGGCCGCTGGGCCGCGGCGGTGTATTCACGGACGAGCTGCTTGCCGCTGCGGCCGAGCCCGAGGTCGAGCCGGCCCGGGTGGAGCGCTTCGAGAAGGCCGAACTCCTCGACGACGGCCAGCGGGGTCCGGTGCGCGAGCTGGACCCCGGCGGAACCGAGCCGGATCCGCGTGGTGGCCCCGGCGACCAGCGCGATCAGCACCGGCGGCGACGCTCCGGCGATCCCCGGGCTGAGGTGGTGCTCGGCGAACCAGTAGCGGTGGTAGCCGAACTCTTCGGCTCGCCGCGCGAGGTCGACGGTGTTGCGCACGGCCTGCGTGACGTCGGACCCGGAGCTGATCGGGACGAGGTCGAGCACCGCGAGGGGGACGTCGGGCATGGTTCCCAGTTATCCCCGCAAGCCGCGGCGAGCGCACGGCCGCTCAGGATGCGGAACCGCTGCCACGGCGGCAAAAGCGCAGGTCATGATCCGATCGACCAGCGTGAGAACGGAGCACAAAATGAGATTCCAGGTCCTGGACATCGCTTCTACACCGTCCTGATCGAGCACTAGCGCAAGCAGTACGCCGAGCACGCCCACGACCCGAGTCTCGCCTTCGCCGACGGCGAGGTCGTCCCGGTCGTCCGCGAGGCGGCGCCCACGACGCTGTGGACGGAGAACGACCCGTACGGCGGCCGCCCCGCCGTGCACGGCCGGACCTTCAGCCCAGGTGCTCCTTGAAGAACCCGGCCAGTTTCGCGACCGCGGGCGTGACGTACTCGTCCTTGTCGTAGAGATCGACGTGGGACGCGCCTTCGATCCAGTGCAGCTCGCGCGGGCCGGTCGTGCGCTGGATCGCTTCGACGCTCATCCAGGACGTCACCGCGCCGCGGCCGGCGATCATCAGCAGCGGGCGCGGCGCGAGCAGGCCGAGCGCGGAAAAGGCGTCGTAGCCGGCGATGCGGTCGACGCTCGACCAGGGCAGCAGCTTCGCCGACCGCGGGTGTTCGCCACGCGGGGTGCAGTAGTACTCCCAGCCGTCGTAGCCGTGAGGGCCGCCCGCGCGGGCCTGGTCCGCGGTTTCCGGGAACAGCGCGAAGGTCCGGACCTCCTCGCCGCGCGCTTCGGCGGTCCTCGCTTCCGCGGCCGCGTCGAGGAGCTGCCCGAACACGGCCGGGTCCTGGGTCCCGTCGGCGCCGAGGCGGAACTGGCGGCCGATGTCGGCCGCGCTGACCGTGCCGAGCGCCCGGACGCGGTGGTCGGTCGCGGCCGCCGTCAGCCCGTACCCGCCGGAGGCGCAGATGCCCAGCACGCCGATCCGCGCGGGGTCGACCTCGTCGCGGGTGGTGAGGAAGGAGACCGCGGCCTTGAGGTCCTCGACGCGCTGGGCGGGATCCTCGAGGCCGCGCGGGAAGCCTTCGCTTTCACCCTGGTAGGCGGCGTCGAAGGCGAGCGTGACGAACCCCTGCTCGGCGAGGCGCCGCGCGTAGAGGCCCGCCGTCTGCTCCTTGACGCCGGTGCCGGGGTGCCCGACGACGATCGCCGGGCCCGGCGTGGCCGTCTCCGGCAGGTGGAGGTGACCCGCGATCTTCAGGCCGGCGCTGGGAAAGGTGACGTTCACGGGTGCTCCGATCCGGTCCGGTGTGGACCTCCAGGTTCGGTCCGGCGGACGGGCGGGTGCCAGGGAAGGAGCTGCCTGGGCAACCTGGTACCAGGCACGGCGTCGGCCCGCTCCGGAAGACTGGGGGCGTGAGCACCGAACTGGGCGAGTTCCTGCGGGTCCGCCGCGCCGCGCTCGACCCGCGCGACGCGGGAATGCCCGACGACGGCCGGCTGCGCCGGGTGCCCGGTCTGCGCCGGGAAGAGCTGGCGCAGCTGGCGCACGTGAGCGTCGACTACATCGTGCGGCTGGAGCAGGGCCGGACCCGCCGGGTCTCGCGCCCGGTCCTCGACGCGCTCGCCGACGCGCTGCGGCTGACCGCCGACGAACGCGACTACCTGTTCACCGTCGCCGACGTCACCGCCCCGGCGCGGCGGCCCGCCCGGCCGGAGGTCGCGCCGCGGCTGCGGCAGCTGCTGGACACGATGGCGGACGTCCCCGCGCTGGTCCTGCACCGCCGGATGGACGTGCTGGCGTGGAACCGCGGCGCCGAGGCGCTGCTGACCGACTTCGGCGCCCTGCCCGCGGCGGAGCGCAACCTGATCCGGCTGACGTTCCTCGACGAGAAGTTCCGCACGGTGTACGCGGACTGGCCGCGGTCGGCCCGCGAGTGCGTGGCGGTGCTGCGGATGGAGGCCGGCCGCGACCCGCACGACCGCGCCCTGAGCGCGCTGGTCGGCGAGCTGAGCGTGCGCGACCCGGACTTCCGTGCCTGGTGGGCGAGCCACCAGGTCCGCGGGCCGCGGCAGCTGGTCAAGACCTACGCGCACCCGGTCGCGGGCCGGGTCGAGCTGGACGTCCAGCAGTTCACCGTCGACACCCACCCCGACCAGCTGCTGGTCGCCTACACCGCCGAGCCCGGCTCACCGTCGGAAGAGGCCTTGCGCTTCCTGCTGCGCTGGCACGGCGACGGGCGGGTCACGAGCGGTACGTCGGCACCACCGAGTACACCTGCAGATCGGCCGGCACACCCTTCGCGCGGAACCCCCGCCGCCGGCGGGTGATGACCGTGTCCGGGTCGAGCGCGTCGAGCACCGCCGCGCTCGCGAGGACCTCGTCCCCGCCGGCCGCGGCCATCACGCGGGCCGCGATGTTCACGTCCACGCCGAAGTAGTCCGCGCCGACCCGCTGCGGGTGCCCGCGGTGCAGTCCCGCGCGCAGGCGGGGGTGGTAACCCTCGGCCGCCACCGTGGCGACGGCAGAGCAGGTCTCGTGGGCGGCGACCACCGACCGGGCGGTGTCGGTGAAGACCGCCATCACGCCGTCCCCCAGGCCCTTCACCACCGAGCCACCGTGCCCGGTGATCACCGACTTGCTGACGTCGGCGACCGAGCGCAGCAGGGCCAGCACCCGGTCGTCGCCGGCGTGCAGCGCCCACGAGGAGAAGCCGACCAGGTCGGTGAACAGGACGGTGATCCCGGCGGCGGTGTCGGGGTGCGTGGTGCGGCGGGTCGCCGCCTGCCAGGCCTGGACGGCGGCCAGCCCGAGCTCACGGGACGCGCTGGGCCGGTCCGCGCCCGCGTCGGTGAGCAGCCGCGCGATCCGGTCGGACGACCGGACGCCGGACGGGCTGAGCGGGTCGTCGGGTCGGTCGTCACCGGGCACGAGCCGCCGCACCAGCCGGGCGGCGCGCACCAGCCGGTCGCGCTCGTCGGTCGTGCGGAGGAACCGCCGGGTGCGGGCGTGCCAGGGCTCGGGGCCGTTCACGAGGTGGAGCCTACTGGCGAGTCGGGTTCGCCGAGCGGTGATCGGGGCGAAGCTCACCCGAGCGGTCAGATCTTGCGGAACCGGGACTCGAGGAGCGCGAACACCCCGAAGACCGCGATGCCCGCGGCCAGCGTCAGCAGCAGGACCTGCCCGTACGGCTGGGCGGCGAGGGTCTTGAGCGCGGGGTCCAGGCCGCCGGCCTTCGCCGGGTCGTAGGTGAGCGCGGCGAGCACGAACATGGCGCCCACCGTCCCGTAGGCGACCGCCATCGCGCACCAGCCGACCTGGCCGAGCTGCTCGGTCGACCGGCGCAGGCCGCGGGACGCGCCGCCGAAGTCCAGGTCCTGCACGAACTTCTTGCGGACACCCCGGTAGGCGAGGAAGGCGGCGGCGACGATGACCGCGGCGCCGGCCGTGATCACCGCCGCGGCGCCCCACGGCTGGCCGAGCGCCGCGGCCACGATCGAGCCCGCCTTGCCGGAGCCGCCGGCCGCGGTCTTGCCCGCGCTGTAGGCGACCAGGCCGTACAGGACGACCTCGAGCCCGCTGGTGATCCGGCGGATCCGCCGCCGTCGCGCGGGAACGTGGCGGTGGCCGGTGATCGCTTCGGTGAGCTGCCAGACGGCGAGCAGGCCGGTCCCGGCGGTGATCAGCCACAGCAGCCACGCGCCGCCGCCGGAAGCGACCAGCTGCAGCGCCCCGGCCTTGTCGGCTTTCTCGTTGTCGCCGAGCGCGACCTGGGCCGCCAGCCAGGCGACGACCAGGTGCACCACGGCGTAGCAGGTCAGCCCGATCCGGGCGAAGAGGCTGAATCCTCTGATGTCGGGCATCTGCGGATCCTTGCTCACCGCGGCCCGTTTGACCAGGCGCACCCGGGTCAGCCGATCTTCCGCACGTGCGTGGTGTCCGCGTCGACGACCTCGCCGTCGGTTCCCGACGGGACCAGTTCCGGCACCGGGACACCCCGGCCGTCGACGAGCGTGGAGTACGGCTCGTCCGGGGCGAAGGCATGGCGTTCTCCCCACTGCCGCAACGTGAGGACCACCGGGAAGAGGTCACGGCCGGCGTCGGTGAGCACGTACTCCTGCCGTCGTCCCGAGGCTGCCGTGCGCTGGGCGAGGAGCCCGTGTTCGACGAGCTTGCGGAGGCGGTCGGTCAGGATGTTGCGCGCGATCCCGGTGCGGCGCTGGAACTGGGTGAACGAGCGCGCGCCGTCCATCGCGTCACGGACGACCAGGAGGCTCCAGCGGTCGCCGACGAGGTCGAGCGTGCGGGCGACCGGGCACTGGGGGTCGGTCCAGGGCATGACACCTCCGAAGAGTTGCGGATCGAAACCATTCTGCCGTACCGTCAGTTTGGTTGCAAACTGCTACTGATCGGGGGAGTGATGGACGGGCGACGGCGGCTGCTGCTCGCGGTGGTGTGCGGGGTCTCGGTGGCGGGAATCTATGCGGCGCAACCGGTTCTGGGCCCGATGGGGCACGACCTCGGGGTGCCGGCGCGGCTGTCCGGGTGGCTCGTCGCGGCCGGCCAGCTCGGTTATCTCGCCGGGCTGGTGCTGCTGGTGCCGCTGGGTGACGTGGCCGACCGGCGCCGGCTCATCGCCGGGCACCTGGCGCTGACCGCGGTGGGCCTGGCGCTGACGGCGTCGGCTCCGGGCGCGGGGATGGCGTTCACCGGGCTCGCCGTGGCCGGGGCGTTCGCGGTGGTGGTGCAGACGACGGTGGCTTACGCCGCTTCGGTTTCCGCGCCCGCCGAACGCGGGCGGACCATCGGCGTCGTGACTTCGGGCGTCGTGGTGGGAATCCTGGGTGCGCGGGTGGTCACCGGCCTGCTTGCCGACGCGTGGGGCTGGCGGAGCGTCTACGCGGTGCTCGCGGTGTTGTCGCTCGGGCTGGCGGTCCTGGTCCTGGTCGTGCTGCCGCCGGACGAGCGCGCTTCTTCAGGGTACCGGCGGGCTCTGGTCTCCCTCGGCGGGCTGTTCCGGCAGCGGACCTTCCTGGCTCGCGGGCTCGTCGCGTTCTTCCTGTTCGCGTCGTTCGGGACCCTGTGGAGCGGCCTGTCGCCGGCGCTGGCGGGTTCCTTGAGCGAAAGCCGGATCGGGCTGTTCGGCCTCGCCGGGCTCGCCGGCGCGCTCGGCGCCGCCCGGGCGGGACGGTGGGCGGACGCCGGCCGGGCGGCGCCGGTCACCGGGCTCGCGCTCACCCTGCTCGTGGTGTCGTGGGCGGCGATCGCACAGCTGCCGTGGTCGCTCTGGCTGCTCACTGTCGGGATCGTGGTGCTCGACTTCGCCGTCCAGGTGGTGCACGTGGGCAACCAGCACGGGCTCACCGCGGCGTTCCCCGACCGGCCGAGCGGTGTCATCGGCGGTTACATGGTCTTCTACGCACTCGGGTCCGCCCTCGGCGCGGCGTCGACGACCGCCGTCTTCACGTCCTCCGGCTGGATGGGCTCGAGTCTGCTCGGCGCCGGGTTCGCGGTCTGCGCGCTGGCCTGCGCGGTGCGATCCTGGCGGGATGAGCGATCCACGGCGGGAGCTGGAGCGCATCCGGGACGGCGGCGGTCCCGGCGCGGAGCAGGCCCGGATCGCGTTGACCACCGCGCCTGACCGGCTGCGGGCGGCGATTCTCGCCCTGGCCGCGGCGCGAGGGGCGGAGAGCAGCACGTGCCCGTCGGACGCGGCCCGGGCGGTGGCCGACGACTGGCGTCCCCTGCTGCCCGAGGCCCGCGAACTGGCCCGGGAGTTAGCGCGGGACGGCCAGGTCCGGGTGACCCAGGGCGGCGAGCTCCTCGACCCCGACGGCGAATGGCGGGGCCCGATCAGGATCCGGACGGCCTGACCCGGGCGGGCTCCGGTGGGCCCGCCCGGGGGTGGCTCAGCCCTGGGCGGTCAGGTCGAGCAGCCGGCCGGTGAGGTCGAGGTGCTCCTCGACGCTGCCGGTCAGGTAGGTGAGGTCCACGAAGGTGTGGTCGGGCTCGAGCGTCGTGACGATCTTCGTCACCGACTCGGCGATGTCCTCCGCCTTCGTGCCCGGAGCGGCATTCACGCGCAGGGCGACACCGAGCGCCTGCGGGTCACGGCCGGCCTGCTCGGCGTCGGCGCGGAGCTTGGCCAGCGTCGAGGTGAGCACGTCCGCGGGGAAGGCTTCGGGCACCGACCAGACGGGCAGCCAGCCGTCGGCCCGCTGGGCGACCCGCCGCAGCGACTTCTCCCCGAACCCGGCAAGGTGCACCGGCGGCTTGCGCACCGGCTTGAGGTCGACGTGGCTCTCCGCGATCGAGTAGCCGACGCCCTCGTGCGAGACGACGTCCTTGGCCCACCAGGTGTCGAGCAGGTCGAGCAGGTCGTCGAGCCGCTTCCCGCGCTCACCCATCGGAATCCCGACGGCGGCGTACTCGTCCGGCGACCAGCCGATGCCGAGGCCGGGCAGCAGCCGTCCGTTGCTGGCGACGTCGAGGCTGGTCAGCAGCCGGGCGAAGTTGGCGGGCTGGTACTGGGTGGCGTTGATCGTGCTGGAGCCGAGGATCGCGGTTTCGGTCACCGCGGCGGCGACGGCCAGCGCGGTGAACGGGTCGTGGGCGGTGTGGAACTCCTCCGGCATGGTGTCGTAACCCGGATAGGGCACAACGGGCTTGACGGGCGACAGGAGCCGGTCGCCAACCCAAAGACTGGCGGCGCCGGCCTGCTCGGCCTCGCGCGCATACCGCGCAATCCCGCCCGGCGTGGCCGCGGCCTTGCCGAAAACCGGAAGGCTGAACCCAATGCGCATGATTCTCCCCTGAAGAGCGAACGGACCGTGCCGGTCCTGCTACCACTAGTACTCGCGTCTAGTTGCTCGTTCAAGTATCTTGGCGCATCGGGGGCTGGAGGTGATCGTCTTGAGCGTAGCCAGGACGCGGAGGGGTGAGTCGGGGAGGGGGCTTCGCCGGACAAGCGCGCCGGCTCGAGGGCTCGGCGAACTGGACCAGACCAGTTGCGCCGTGGCGAGGCTGCCGTCGCGGTCCAATCCGCCTGCTTGCGGGCTCGGCCGCGGCGGGAGCCCTGCCTGTCGGCTCCGGCCATGCTGACCACGGCGACGGACTCCGCGTGGAGCTCCGAGGAGGACACGTCGGGAAGTGAGGGCCGTGGGTGTCATCGAGGTCATCTTTGGTGCCGCTCTGGCTCTCCTGCTGCTTATGGCCGTCGCGATGGCGGTTTATCGCAAGGAAAAACTGCTTCGGCTGGTGATGGTCATCGGACTTCTTTTCCTGGCGTTGCTTGCGGTGCATCGCGGCGACGCCGCTCTCTTGACCGCGATCAGCGACCTCTTTGGCGCCTGACGCGGTCCAGCGGCTCAGGTCGTCTGCACCGGCGGGGTCGCCAGAACCTCGTTGAAAGCCTCCGTGGACGAAGGATGCGTGTAAATCGCGTCTCGCAGCACCCCGGCCGTCGTGCCCTGCCGCATCGCCAGGGTCACCACATTGATCAGCTCCTGCGAATCCACACTCAGCAGCGCCGCTCCCAGCACCTGGTCCGTGTCGGCGTCGACGACGAACTTCATCACCCCACGAGTCTCGCCGACGATCTTCGCCCGCGGCATCCCCGCGATGTCCGCGACAGCCTTCGAAACCACCTTCACCCGCAGCCCCCGGTCGACCGCCTCCCGCTCCGTGAGACCCACCCGGGACAAAGCCGGCGTCATGAACACCGTGTACGGCACGAACTTCCGGTCCACAGTGGACAGCGAACCGGCGCCGGTGAGCTGGTCCGTCACGATTCGGCTGTCGTCCAAAGAAATATACGTGAACTGTGGGCCGCCGTTGACGTCGCCCACCGCGTAGATGTGGGGGACGCTCGTGCGCAGGTGCTCGTCCACCTCGATCGCGCCCGACGCCCGGGTGCGGACTCCCGCGCGGTCGAGGCCGAGGCCCTCCGTCGCCGGGGTGCGGCCCGTGGCCGCCAGGACCTCGTCGGCCGCCAGGGTGTGGGTCCGGCCGTTCACCTCGTACGTCAGCTCGACGCCGTTGTCGATGTCGCGCACCGCCGTCACCTGGGCGCCCGGGATGAACTCGACACCCGCGCCGCGCAGGATCTCCGTGGCCGTGCTCGCGATGTCCTCGTCTTCGCGCGGCATGATCCGCGGGCCCGTGTCGAGCACCGTGACCGCGCTGCCGAACTGGGCGTAGATCGACGCGAACTCCACCCCGACGTAGCCGCCGCCGAGGATCGCCAGGTGCTTCGGGAGGTGGTCGAGGTCGATCAGGTCCGTGCTCGTGAGCAGGTGCCCGCTCTCGCGCAGGCCGGGGATCGGCGGCACCGTCGGCACCGCGCCGGTGTTGACCACGATCGTGTCGGCGCTCAGGTCGACGACGTCCGCGCCGGCGGTGACGCGCACCGTCTTGGCGTCGAGGAACTCCGCCCGGCCGGTGATCACCGTGACCGAGTCGAGCGTGTCGAGCATCGCGAAGTTCTTGCCGCGCAACGTGGTCGTGAGCGCGCGCGTGTCTTCGACCGCCTGGTGGTGGCGCTCCGCCGGGCTGCCGGCGCCGGGGTGTTCGGCGTGGTGGACGAGCGCCTTCGTCGGGACGCAGCCGATGTTGATGCACGTGCCGCCGTACATCTGCGCGGACTGCTCGATCATGGCCACGCGCTTGCCGAGCCGCCCCATCGTGGCGGCCAGCGTCTTGCCGCCCTTGCCGAACCCGATCACCAGCAGGTCGAAGTGCTTGTGCTCCATGTGTCCATCATCGGCCGGGCGAGGAGAGACGACCACGCGTGAACAGCTCAATCCTTGTCGGAACCGGCTCATGGACGGCGTGAGCCGCCTGGTCCGGCTGGCCCGGCCGGAGGGCGGGGTGGACGTGCGGTGCCTGCTCGCCGGGCGCTTCGCGCTGGACCACCCGGCGGCCGGCCCGGGCGAGGTGCCCTTCCACCTGGTGCTCGACGGCCGCTGCACGGTGACCTCGGGGCCGCACACCGCCGAGCTCGGCCCGGGGGACCTGGTGCTGCTCGCCCACGGCGGCGCGCACACCGTCTCGGCCGCTTCGGGACGGCGGCGGCGGTTCGCGGAGGAGCCGGGAGCGGCGTTCCCGACCCGCCGGACGGTCGGCGCCGAGCCCGAGCTGGACCTCTTCTGCGGCCGCTACCGCTTCGAGCCGGGCGCCGGCTCGTTGCTGTTCCGCCTGCTGCCGCCGCTGGTGCACGTCTCGCTGGACGCCCCGGCGTGCACGCTCGCGGAGGTCCTGCGCGGCGAAGCCCGCGTCGACGGCCCCGGCACCGCCGCCGTGGTCGCCGCCCTGTGCGACGCGCTGCTCGCCATGGCCCTGCGCGGCCGCCCCGAGCCGCGCCTCGGCGCGCCGGCCCTGTGGACGGCGATGGGTGACGACGCGCTGGGCCGCGTGATCGCCGGCATCGTCGACCGGCCGGGGGAGGCGTGGACGATCGACCGGCTGGCCGCCGCCGCGTCGATGTCCCGGGCCACGTTCGTGCGGCACTTCACCGCCCGCACCGGCACCACGGTCGCGACGCTCGTGACGGCGATCCGGATGATGGTGGCGACCGACCTGCTGACGCGGTCGGACCACTCGGTGGGCCGGGTGGCGAGCGAGGTCGGCTACCGGTCGGAGTCGGCGTTCGGGCAGGCGTTCCGCGCGTCGCTCGGCAGCACGCCCGCCCGGTTCCGGAAGCGGGCGCTCCGGGCGCCGGGCTCTACCATGGACGAGTAGGCCGGCGCAGGCAATGCGGACCCATGGATGTCCGCTCGGCCGGATACAAGGCCTCGTCGACTCGCTCGGTCACGCAATACCTTTGCCATGACTACGCGCTCTGCGGCAATGCTCCCTGCTCCAAGAACGCCACTGCCACTCGCCGCGCCTCGGCCAATGGCACCTCGTACCGGCTCGGGATTTCCTGGGTGTTGGCCTGGAAGTCGTAGATGACGTTCTCACTGAGCGATGAGTCACCCTCGGTGTGCACGGCTTCCGGTGCCAGGAACATTACGAAGCCGGTCTCTTGCCCGATACCGAAGTAGAAGGTGCCCTTGCCAGGGGAGCCGGAGACGGAGCACTCCACCATTGAGGGAACGGCGGCGTCCTTGGCGTCGGCCTGCACGCGCGCGATCAGCTCGTCGAGGTCGCCTGCCGTGCGTACCAGAATGGCCGGTTCGCCGTCGGTGTGGTCGTTTTCCGGCTCGTGGTCGTACCAGACCTCTAGCGTGACCACGGGTTCATTCCTCCGGTGAATGTTTTGCGGTAGTTCGGCGCGTGGACCGTCACCGAGTAGCCGGATGGGAGCATAACGGGCAGCAAGCTGTCGCAGCCGAACGCGCTGCGACACGGCCGGTTGTTGAGTACCACGTCCACGTGCTTTCGTCCATCGCCAACCATGCGCGCGGCCAACTTCTGTTCGGCGTGGCTGACCGTGACCGGCGCGGCCTTCAGGGGGAATGCCTCGCTGCTGTAAGAGCGCCCAGGCTGCATGCGAGTCGGCATCTGTCCCGCTGACGATCTCGTGGGCCCGGCCGTGCTCGTCGACCCAGCGGCCGTGCGTCTTCTGCCCGGTACCCCGCACCACGGGTGGTGGCAGCGAGGCTCGCAGTGCCTCGGCTTGGTCTCGGGTGAGGCGCCGGCCGTCCGGTGCGGCGGCAGCCGGCACGGAAGTGACAGTCGGCTGTGCCGACACCTCGGCCGAGGTGTCGGGACCCTCCGGAGGAGTGCTCGCCCCGATGCGATCAAGGTAGCCGGAAAGTATGTAGTCCACCTGGCCGACGACGCCCACGAGGTTGCCGAGGCCCTGCTCGGCCTCACCGAGCCGGGAGACGGAATCCTGTATCTCTTGCTGCTGTGAGCCGGTCCGGGTGAGGGCCCCCGCGGCCTCACTGAGCAGGTCGGCAGCTTCGTTGAGCTTGGCGGTGGGCAGCTTGCCGAGCGCTGTCCGCACGGCTGCCGTCAGCTCCCGTACTCCCGCCATGATCGCCCCTTTGCCCATCTTGGCTGGTGAGAGGCAAACTGTCATGCGTGGATCTGCGATAGTGAAAGTCATGTACACCGGCAACCCCGACGTCCCCGACGACGTCTTCGCGGACGTCCTCGGCCAGATCGACGACTTCGTGCGCACCCGTGTCATGCCCCGCGAGCTGGAGATCATGTCGACGGACGCCATCCCCGCCGACCTGCGCGCGCAGGCGGCCGAAATGGGGCTGTTCGGGTACGCGATCCCGCAGGAGTGGGGCGGTCTGGGCCTCGACCTCGTGCAGGACGTCGAGGTCGCGATGGCGCTGGGGTACACGTCGCTGGCGCTGCGCTCGATGTTCGGCACCAACAACGGCATCGCCGGGCAGGTCCTGGTCGGCTTCGGCACCGACGACCAGAAGGCGCGGTGGCTGGAGAAGATCGCTTCGGGTGACGTCGTCGCGTCGTTCGCGCTCACCGAGCCCGGCGCGGGCTCGAACCCGGCGGGCCTGCGGACCACCGCCGAGCCGGACGGCGAGGGCTGGGTCATCAACGGCGGCAAGCAGTTCATCACCAACGCCACCGAGGCCGGGCTGTTCGTGGTGTTCGCCCGCACCCGGCCCGCGTCGGAGGCCGGCACCGGCATCGCGGTGTTCCTCGTCCCGGCCGACACGCCCGGCATCACCGTCGGCCCCAAGGACGCCAAGATGGGCCAGGAAGGCTCCCGCACCGCCGACGTCACCTTCTCGGAGGTCCGCGTCGGCCCGGAAGCGCTGGTCGGCGGGGACGGCGAGGTCGGCTACAAGGCGGCGATGACGTCGCTGGCGCGCGGCCGCATCCACATGGCGGGTCTCGCCGTCGGCGCCGGTCAGCGGGCGCTGGACGAGTCGGTCGCCTACGCCGCGACCGCCACCCAGGGCGGCACACCGGTCGGGGACTTCCAGCTGGTGCAGGCGATGCTCGCCGACCAGCAGACCGGGGTGCTGGCCGGGCGCGCGCTGGCCCGTGAGGCGGCGCGGCTGTACGTCACGGGGGAGGACCGGCGGATCGCGCCGTCGGCGGCGAAGCTGTACTGCACGGAGATGGCGGGCAAGGTCGCCGACCTGGCGGTGCAGGTCCACGGCGGGTCCGGTTACCTGCGGGAGGTCCCGGTCGAGCGGATCTACCGCGACGTCCGGTTGATGCGGCTTTACGAAGGCACGAGCGAGATCCAGCGGCTGATCATCGGCGGCGGGCTGGTGCGGGCCGAGAAGAAGAAGCAGTCGTGACGCGCCCGCTCGACGGGGTCACCGTCGTCGCCCTCGAGCAGGCCGTCGCCGCGCCGCTGGCGAGCCGCACCCTCGCCGACCTCGGCGCGCGGGTGATCAAGGTCGAGCGGGTCGACGGCGGTGACTTCGCCCGGGCCTACGACCACGTCGTGCACGGCAGCGGCGCGCACTTCGTGTGGCTCAACCGCGGCAAGGAGTCGCTCGCCGTCGACCTGAAGACGCCGGAGGGGCGCGACGTCGTGCGGCGGCTCGTCGCGAAGGCGGACGTCTTCCTGCAGAACCTCGCGCCCGGCGCCGCGGACCGGCTGGGTTTCGGCGACCTTCGCGCGCGGCAGCCGGAGCTGGTCGTGGTGAACCTGTCCGGGTTCGGCGTGGGCGGGCCGATGGCGCAGCGCAAGGCCTACGACATGCTGGTGCAGGCCGAAGCCGGGCTGATCGCGATCACCGGCACGCCGGAAGCTCCCGCGAAGACCGGGATCCCGACCGCCGACATCGCGTCCGGGATGTACTGCTCGCAGGCGGTCCTGGCGGCATTGCTGCGGCGCTGGCGAACGGGTGAAGGCGCGACGATCGAGGTCTCGATGCTCGAGGCGACGGTCGAGTGGATGGGATATGCGCTGTACACGCAGATGTACGGCGGGACGCAGCCCGCGCGGATGGGGCTGAGCCACAGCTCGATCGCGCCGTACGACGCCTTCCCGACCCGCGACGGCCGGCTGCTGATCGGCGTCCAGAACGACACCGGCTGGCGCACCCTGGTCACCGACGTGCTCGACGCGCCCGAGCTGGCCGGCGACCCGCGCTTCGCCACCAACGTTTCCCGGGTGGCCCATCGCGGCGAGTGTGACGCCGCGGTCGCGGCCCGGACGGCGCAGTGGACCAATGCCGAACTGGACGCCCGCCTCGCCGCGGCCGGGGTGCCGGCCGCCCAGCTGAAGGAGGTCGGCCAGGTCGTCGACCACCCGCAGCTGCGGGCCCGGGACCGCTGGCGGAAGATCGGCACCGAGCACGCCCGGGTCGACGCGTTGCTGCCGCCGGTGACCTTCGCCGACGTCGAAGCGGTGATGGGTGACGTTCCGGCGCTGGGGCAGCACACGCGCGCGCTGCTCGTCGAGTCCGGTGTGGACGCCGACGACCTCATCGGCCGCGGGATCGCCGCCCAGAGCGGGTGAGCCGCGGGGCCGCCGGCCGGCGGCGGCCCCGCGACCGGTCAGACGCCGCTGGTCTGGCGGATCCAGGAGCGGCCCGCGGCGACACTGCCGTAGGTGGTGGTGCTGGACCGGTCGCTGGTCGAGCACACCCCCACCTGCACACCGCCGTCGAGCATCGGGCCGCCGGAGTCCCCGCCGGCGACCGCGCCGTTCGGGGTGTCGGCCGAGATCGCCGGGCCGCCGAAGTAGTCGGTGTCGCTCGTGTCGGAGATCCGGACCGACGCCTGCTTCAGCACGCTCGACTGGTGGTTGCCCTCGTCGGAGGACTGGGTCGCGCCCCAGCCGTACACGCGGGCGGCGTCACCCTCTTCGGCGTCGGAAGAGCTGCTCGCGAGGCGCGCGAAAGTGCTGCCACCAGTGGTGTTCAGCTTGATCAGGGCGAGGTCGCCGCCCGAGTACAGGTAGGTGGACGCCGCTTTGGCGTGCACCCCACCGGAAGCGCTGTTCGAGCCGACGTAGAGGTCGATGTCGGTCAGCCGCTGCCCGTTGTTGTCGTACATGCAGTGCTTGGCGGTCAGCACCCAGCGCGCGCCGATCAGGGTGCTGGTGCAGAAGAACGTGTAGCCGTTGGCGTGCCCGTTGAAGCGGGTGATGTAACCGGGGTTCTGCGCCGTGCTGCCGCCGATGATCGACGGCTGGGCGGCGGGGGAGAGCGGGGTGACCGGGGTGCTCGCCGACGCGGGGGCGGCGGCGAGCGTCGCGAACACGGCGCAGGAACCGGCGAGCACGGCGGCGGCGCGGGTGAGCCGTCCGGGGTTTTCACGCATTTCGGGACTCCTTGGGGGACCGGTGGGGACTCACCGAACGTAAGCGGGTGGTGCGCTCCGGGTAATCCGCTGGAAGGCCCGAGCCGATCAACGGAACAGGACGGTTCCTTCGGCGGGTTGCGCTTTCCCGGGGCGTCCGCTCCCCGGGCACGGCCGACGTTCGTCGGATGACAGCCGCCGTCCACGGCTGTTAGACCGAACGCGGACCGGCGCGATCCGCCGGGCAGGCCGTTTCCGTCCGGATCACCGAGGACCTGGATGCAGTTGTTCGCGGCCCCCGCCCCGGAGCCCGGGCGGGACCTGGCGCACGCGCTCGCCGCCGGCCCGTTCAGCCGGGCGCTTTCGCTGGCCATCAACCGCAGCGGGCTGGGCCTGGCGCGGCTCAAGGGCCGCTTGGCCGCGGCCGGCGTCCCGGTCAGCACCACGACGCTGAGCTACTGGCGAACCGGCCGGACCCGGCCCGAACGCCCCGAGTCGCTGCGCGCGGTCGCGGTGCTGGAAGGGATCCTCGGCCTGCCCGCGAGTTCGCTGACCGGCCTGCTCGCCCGGCCCGACCACGTGGCGGCGCCGGGAGTCGTGGGCTGGGAACGGCTTTGGGGCCCGCGCAACCGCGTGCTGTCGGTGCTGCACTCGTTCGACGCGGCGGACGAGACGTCCCTGGTGGTGCTCAGCCTCCACGAAACCCTGCACGTCGCCGCGGACGGGGCGCTGACCCGGCTGCGGGTGCGCGAAGTGGTGCGCGCGGTCGACGAACCGGTGCAGGCCAAGCTGGTCGCGCTGCGCGGCTGCACCCCGGGCCGCCCGCCACGGCTGGTGTCGACGCGCTACTGCGAGCCCGCGCGCACGGAAGTCCTGCCCGAGCCGGGGTTCGTGCTCAGCGAGCTGGTGCCGAGCCGGCCGCTGGCGCTGGGCGAGACGGCGATCCTGGAGTACGAGTTCGAGTACACCGACGACGTCCCCGACGCCAGCTACGACCGGCGGTTCCGGCACCCGGTGCCCGAGCACCTGCTGGAGGTCCACTTCGCCCCGGAGGCGCTGCCGTCGAGCTGTCACGCGTACCGGCGGGACTCCCCGGGCGGGCCGGAACGCGACGTCACCGAGGTGGCGTTGTCGGCGGTGTCCCCGGCGCACGTCTTCGGCACCGGGGTGGCGCCCGGGATCCGCGGAATGCGGTGGTGCTGGGGCTAGTTCGCCCCGGCTGCCGGTTTCTTCAGCAGGTCGTCGAGCCCACCTCGGGCGTCCTTCATGACGATCTCCTCGGCCTTCGCCGCGTCGCCGGCGCGCAAGGCGTGAACGAGCGCCCGGTGGCTCGAATAACGCTCGGCGCCGAAGCGGTCGTCGGCCAGCACGTGGTCGGTCAGGCGGCTGCGGCGCTCGTCGCGGGAAAACACGCGGCTCTGTTCCAGCAGCCGCACCAGGACCGGGTTGCCCGCGCACGCACTCACCGCGTCGTTGAAGCGCTGGATCGTGTCCAGCAGCGTGCCGACGTACCGGTCGACCGGCTGGCCGCCGGCGTGCCGCTGGCGCATGACGATCACCAGGTCGTCGGCCTCGTCGAGGATCGTGTCGAGCCGGTCGAGCTGGGCCGGCGTCGCGTGACGGGCGGCGAAGCGCGCGATCAGCCCGCGCAGCGCGACCTCGACCTCGGCCAGGTCCTGGATCGCCGAGTCGCCGATCGCCGCCACGACCACCGTGCGCGGGCCCGCGCGCTCGATGAGGCCGTCCTGCTCCAGCCGCCGGATGGCTTCGCGGACCGGCGTGGGGCTCACCGAGAAGCGCTCGGCCAGGCCGCGCTCGGTGACCTTCTCACCCGGGCTCAGCTCACCCGCCGCGATCGCGGCCTGCACCGCGCGGTACGTGCGGTCGGCGAGGGTCTCGGTAGCGACGGGCGTCTCCATGCACCCATCCTAGCGCCGGCCATGGCAACCGGATATGCCACCGTTGACAATTTTGCTATAGCATCTCTACGGTGACCGCAGCGGCGACGCGGCCGCGGCGACCCGGAGGACTCCTGATGACCACAGTGGACGCCCCGAGCGGGCGGAAGATCGGCCGGCACATCACGTTCTTCGTCGCCCTCGCCGTCTTCGCCCAGGAGTCGACGTGGAACTTCTACGACGCGCAGGTGCCGCCGCTGCTGCGCGAGCACGTCGGGAGCGCCGCCGTGATCGGGCTGCTGATGGGCATGGACAACATCCTCGGCGTGGTCATCCAGCCCTGGATCGGCAACCGCTCGGACAACACCCGCACCCGCTGGGGCCGCCGGATCCCGTACCTGGCCGCCGGCATGCCGGTCGCCGCCCTGCTGTTCGCCACCATCCCGCTCGCGTCGTCGCTGCCGGCGCTCATCGGGCTGATGTTCGCCTACGCGCTGGTGGCGAACAGCTTCAAGCCGCTGGGGGAGGCGCTGCTGCCCGACTTCATCCGGCCCGAGCGCCGCAGCCGGGCGAACGCCGCGGTGAAGATCGCGTCCAGCCTGACCATCATCGTCTCGGCGCTGATCAGCACCTTCCTCGTCGACTCGCACCCGGTGCTGGCCTTCTCGGTGCCCGCCGCCCTGATGCTGGTCTCCGCGGCCGTGCTCGTGCTGCGGGTCCGCGACAGCGCGTCGCCCGCCTACCGGGCGGCGGTGGCGGAGGACGAAAAGCCGGAGCAGCAAGACGTCCCGAAACCGCGTATGCGCGACATCCTGCGTGAGCTCGCCGGTGACCCCGACCGCACCCGGCTGCTGGTGCTGCTGGCGATCCTGCTGTTCGGCGCGGCCTGGGCGGCGTCCCGCTCGCTCGTCACCAACTACGGGATCGAAGCCCTCGGCCTGTCGCGCGGCAAGGCCGGCGGGCTCACGCTGCCCAGCGGCGTGGCGTTCCTGCTCGCCGCGTACCCCTTGGCGCTGCTGTCCGAACGGATCGGCCGGCTGCGCGTGATGGCGCTGGGCATGACGGTCTTCGTTCTGGCGCTGACCATCGGCACGCTCTTGCACACCGCCACCGCGACGATCGTCGCGTTGTGCGTGGCCGCGGTCGGTGCCGCCGGGTTCGTCATCAACGCCGCGGTGGTGCTGTGGAACCTCGCGCCGTCCAGCCGGGTGCTCGGGACCTACACCGCGCTCTACACCGTCGGCTGGGCGGGCGGAGGTTTCCTCGGGCCCGCCGTGGTCGGCGGGATGGTCGACGTCAGCGGCTGGGACCTGATGCCGGTCGACGCGGCCCTGCTCGCGGTCTTCGCGGTCGCCGCCGTCGTGCGGGTGCTGCGGCGCCGCCCGACCGGGACCGAGGTCGCGCTGTGAGCGTCATCCTGGTCACCACCGACTACGCCCGCCCCGGCGACGAGGCCCACGCGCTGCTCACCGCGGCCGGCCACGACCTCCGTTACGTCGTCCGGCCGCGCGGTGCGGAGCTGGTCGCGGCGCTGGCGGACACGACCGGCGCGATCATCGGCAACGACCCGCTGACCGCCGAAGTCCTCGAACGCGCACCGCTCCTGCGCGCGATCGTGCGGTCGGGGGTCGGGTACGACTCGGTCGACGTCGAAGCCGCCGCCCGGCTGGGCATCCGGGTCAGCAACCTGCCGGGGATCAACAGCAACGCCGTCGCCGAGTACACGATGGGGCTGCTGATCGCCGCGTCCCGGCGGCTCGTCGAATCGGTCGCCGGGGTGCGGGCGGGCGACTGGCCACGGCGAGGCGGGCGCGAACTGCGCGGCGCCACCCTCGGGCTCGTCGGGCACGGCCCCCCCGCCCGCGCCGTCTTCCCGCTCGCCCGGGCGTTCGGCCTGCGGATCCTCTGCGCCACCGCCCACCCGGACGGAGGCGACCCGGACGTCGATTTCGTCGAGCTGCCGAAGTTGTTGCGCGAAGCGGACTTCGTGTCCCTGCACACCGCGCTGACCCCGCGGACGCGGAACCTCGTCGACGCGGCCGCGCTCGCCCTGATGAAACCCACGGCGATCCTGGTCAACACCGCGCGGGGCGCTCTCGTCGACGAAGCCGCGCTGGCCGAGGCCGTCCGCTCGGGCCGGCTCGCGGGCGCGGCGCTCGACGTCGCGGCGACCGAGCCGCTGCCGCCGGACAGCCCGCTGCGCGGAGTCGACGGGATCACCGTCTGTTCGCACCTGGGCGGCCAGACCACCGAAGCCCGCCGGGCCACCGTGGCCGGCGCCGCCCACGAGCTGCTGGCCTCGCTGCGCGGTGCGCCGCGCAGCCCGGTTTTTCCCGTCACACGAAGGAGAAACGAGTGAACGACTCAGTGGGCGTCCTGGTGCCCGCGGGCATGATCGGCGCGGGGTTCGCCGAGGAGACGGTCGAGCGCGGCCTCGCCCTCGGCGCCGACGTGATCGCCGTGGACGGGGGTTCGACCGACTCCGGTCCCCATTACCTCGGTTCCGGCACCCCGAAGACGTCGACCGCGGCCGTGGCCCGGGACATGCGCGTGCTGCTGCGCGCCGCGGCGAAGGCCCGGATCCCGCTCGTCGTCGGGTCCTGCGGCACGAGCGGGGCCGACAGCGGGGTCGACTGGCTCGCCGCGATCACCGCGGAAATCCTGGCGGCGGACGGACTCGACCTGACCGTCGCCACCATCTACAGCGAGCAGGATCCCGCCTACCTCCGGCGCCGGCTGGCCGAGGGCGCCATCCACCCGCTGCCGCCGCTCGGCCCGCTCGCGGCCGCGACCCTCGACAGCTGCGTGCGCGTGGTCGGGATGATGGGCCACGAGCCCATCGAGGCGGCGCTGCGCGCGGGCGCCGACGTCGTGCTGGCCGGGCGCGCCACCGACACGGCGGTAGCGGCCGCTTTCGCGCTGATGCGGGGGATGCCGGCCGGTCCGGTCTGGCACGCGTCGAAGATCGTCGAATGCGGTGGCCAGTGCACGACCAACCCGCGCTCGGGCGGGGTGTTCGCGCGGATCGACCGCACCGGCTTCACGATCGAACCGCTGGACCCGGCGGCGGCCTGCACCCCGACGTCGGTGGCCGCGCACATGCTGTACGAGACCGCCGACCCGTTCCGGATGCGCGAGCCCGCCGGGACGCTCGACGTCTCCGCCGCGACCTACCGGGCCGTCGACGAGCGGATCGTGCGCGTCGAGGGCTCGGCGTTCGAACCCGCCGCGCAGCACACGATCAAGCTCGAAGGCGCCCGGCTCACCGGCTACGAGACGATGTCGTTCACCGCCATCCGCGACCCGCACATCCTGGCCGGCATCGAGGACTGGGCCGCGCTGCTGCGGAAGGTGCTCGTCGAGCGGGTGCACCAGACGCTCGCGCTGGGCGAGGACGGCTACGAGCTCGACATCCGGCTCTATGGCCACAACGCGATCCTCGAAGACCTCGACCCCGCGACGACCCCCGCGCGCGAGGTGGGCGTGATGCTGCTGGTGCGCGCGGCCGACCAGGCGACCGCCACTGCCGTCGCGAAGATCGCCAACCCGCTGATGCTGCACCTGCCGACCCCGGACATGCCGTACCTGCCGAGCCTCGCCTTCCCGACGTCGCCGGCGGAGACCGAGCGCGGCCCGGCCTACGAGTTCGTCCTCAACCACGTCGTCGACGCCGAGACGCCGACCGCGCTGTTCCGCACCGAGCTCCGGAAGGCCCGTGCCGATGCCTGAAACCCTGCAGGACCGCGCCCTCGAAGTCCGGTCGAAGAACGCGGGCCCGTTCTGGGTCACCATGGAGCTGTTCATGCGTGACGAAGCGGGTTACCGCGTCGCGGCGGACGAAACCTTCCTCAACGAGGACGTCGTCGCGCGGCTGTACGGCGTCCCGACCGGCGGGGTGCGGATCTTCCGGATCCCGGCGTTGAACGTCGTCAAGATCTCCTTCCCCCGGCCGGTTCCCCAGGGCGGCCTGCGGGACCGGGACATCCACGCGGGCCAGCACCACGTGCCGCTGGCGCTGCTGGAGCTGCCTTGACAGCGCCCTTCCGTCATTCATACATTTGGTGTCCATTTGTATGAATGACGGAAGGGGTCCGCATGCGGCTCGGGAACACCGCCGTCGTCCTCGGGGGCAGCGCCGCCGGTCTGTGCGCGGCCGGCGCGCTCGCCCCGCACTTCGACCGGGTGCTGGTGCTCGAACGCGACGAGCTGCCGGCCGGGGCGGAGCACCGCCGCGGCGTGCCGCAGAGCAAGCACCCGCACTTCCTGCTGAACTCGGGGCGCCGCGCGATCGGGGTGCTGTTCCCGGGCTTCGAAGCCGCTCTGATCGCCGCGGGCGGGCTGCACCTGATGCCGTCCCTGGACGCCGCCTACCTCGACGGCCCGGGCTGGTCGGCGCGCAAGCGCAGCGCCATGACGATGATCTACAGCTCGCGGATCCTCATCGAACGCGTGCTGCGCGAGCAGGTGCGGGAGCTGGCCAACGTCGTCATCCGCGAAGGAGCCGCGGTCAGCGGCTTGACCGTGCGAGCCGGGGCGGTCACCGGGGTCGAGTTCGCGGGCGAGCACGTCGACGCCGACTTCGTCGTGGACGCGATGGGCCGCGGCTCCCCGGCCGGCGGCTGGCTGGCGGCGGCCGGCTGGCCCGAGCCCGAGGTGCGGACCCTCGACGCCAAGGTCACCTACACCTCACGCTGGTACGACCTGCCCGAGCCCGCGGCGCGCCCGGCGTCGTGGTGGTGGCGGCACCTGGTGATCATGCCGACGCCGGACAAGGGCGCCCACCCCGCCGAGCACGAGTTCCTGGTCAACTTCTTCCCGATCGAAGGCAACCGCGTCATCGCGTGCATGGGCTCGTGGGGCCTGGCCATGCCCCGCACGGCGGACGCGTTCGTCGAGACGGCCCGCCGGGTGCGGACGCCGTTGTTCGCCGCCGCCATGGACCGGTGCGCCCCGACGTCGGAGGTGCACCTGACCCGCTCGACCGGCAACAAGTGGCGGCGCTACGACCGGCTGCGCACCCCGCCGGCCGGCCTGGTGTTCGTCGGCGACTCGATCTGCGCGTTCAACCCGTTCTACGCGCAGGGCATCAGCTCCGCGGCCGGGTCGGCGCTGCTGCTGCGGGAGCACCTGGCCCGTGCCGGGCGGCTCGACGCTGCGTTCGTCCCGCGGTTCCTCCGCGCGCAGCGCAAGCTGCTCGGGGTGCCGTGGCGCCTGGCGATGGCGCGGGACCAGGGGTACGCCTGCGCCGAGGGCACCGAAAAGGCGCCCGAATGGAAGCGCCGTGTCCTCGACGCGGTGTCCGGGCCGGCCTTCAGTCTCATCGTCGGCGCCGCGCGGGAGTACGAAGTGGTCGACGAGCACTTCGCCAAGGTGTTCAACATGGACGAGTCGCTGGGGGAGATGCTGCGTAACCCGCGGGTGCTCGCCGCGCTCGTGCGCTACCGCGTCCGCGCGGCGCTCGGCCGGCACCGGGTGCCCTTCGGGTTCGACCCCCAGGCCGAGCCGCCGGCGACGGACCACTCACCGGCCGCGGCGTGAGCACCGCGTGCGGACCGGAGGCCGAAGCCGTCACGCGCGGTCTCGGCTTCGACTGCCACGCCGTCGCTCCGGTGGTCTCGGTCCGTCCACCGTGGACACTCGCGCACTGGACGATGCCGCTGCTCGAGGTGCTGGTCGTCGGCGGCGCGGTCTTCGCGCTGGTGCACGCGCTCCGCCGGTACCGCGCGGGTGACCCGGTGAACCTGGCGCTGTGGTGGGCTTCGCTGGTCTACCTCTTCGTCACCGAACCGCCGTTGTACTTCCCGGAGTGGTTCGGGCTCGACCGGCAGTACGGGTTCATCTTCGCCCACAACGAGTTCACCGTGCAGTTCATGGCGGACCGGCTGCCGCTCTACATCGTCGCGTTCTACCCGGTGATCAGCCAGCTCGCCTACGAGCTCGTGCGGTCGCTCGGGCTTTTCCGGAGCCGGGGCCCACTGGCCGGTTCGGTGGCCGTCGCCTTCGTCTGCCAGGTGTTCTACGAGGTCTTCGACCAGCTCGGCCCGCAGCTGAGGTGGTGGGCGTGGAACCCGGGCAACCGCATCGTGAACCACCCGGCGCTGGCCGCGGTGCCGATGACCAGCATGCTGCTGTTCGCCTCCGTCTCGATGGGCGGCCTGACCTACCTCGTCGTGCGTCTGACCGGCGGCCCGCGACGCGGGTGGCCGCTGGTCTGGCGCACGCTCGTGGCCGGAGCCCTCACCCCGCTGACGATGGCGGTCGCCGGGCTGCCGTCGAGCCTCTTCGCCGGGAACACACCCGCGCAGGCGTGGGTGCTCGGTGTCGAGCTGGCCCTGCTCTGGGTCGTCGGCGCCGGGATCGTCGTCGCGCACCTGCGGTCGCCGGACCGTGGGCCGGACGTGCCGCTGACCGCGTTCGCCCGGATCTACCCCGCGGTCTACCTGGGCGGGCTGGCGGTGTGCTGGCTCGCCGCGCTGCCCGCGTACCTCGGCGCGCACGACGGCGTCACCGACGACGGCACCCCGGTCGGGAGCGGCCCGTACGCGCTCGCCTGCTTCCTCGGGGCGGGTCTGCTGCTGGCCGCGCTGTACGCCGCGCGGCGGACTGCCCCTGCCGCCGTCTGAGCCCGGCTCGGGGAAGATGGGGCGCATGGGGTTCCACGGCTGGCAGGGCAACCCGCCCGGCACCGAAGACGAGGCACGCCGCCGGATCGTCGAGGCGGCGACGGCGTGCCTCGACCGCGCCGGGCTCGCCAAGACCAGCCTCTCCGACGTCGCCGCCGAGGCCGGGGTGACCCGGCAGACCGTCTACCGCTACTTCCCGGGCTTGAAGGACATCCTGCGCGCGGTCGCGCTCGCCGGGGTCGAGGAGTTCGCCGGGCGGATGGAGCGGCACCTGGCCGCGTTCGGCAGCCCCGCCGAAGCCGCGGTCGAGTCGGTGGTGTTCGCCCTCCGGACCGTCCCCGACGAGCCCCACCTCGGCCTGCTGCTGGAGGCGGGCGAAGCCGACTTCTTCACGGTCGGGGTGCTCGCCCCGGAGGCGTTCACGTTCGGCGCGCGGATCCTGCGCACCGTGCCGGTCGACTGGGCGGCCGCGGGCGTCGAGACCGACGACGACCTGCGCGGCCTGGCCGAGGTCCTGATGCGGCTGTTCATCTCGTTCCTGCAGTTCCCGACCACCCCGGAGCTCACCGACGACGAGCTGCGCGCGCTCGTCGGCCGCTGGGTCGGCCCGGCGCTGCGCGTGCCGGACTAGGACCATCGCACTATCGGATGATCGGTCTTCGGTCCGATGCCGCCGCGGTCCGGGGGCCCTACGGTTTTGACCATGATGATCAAGGCAGTCCTCGCGACGGTGGTCCTCGGTGGCGCGCTGGCGGGTGTCACGGCGTGTGCCAACCCCACCGGCAAGTCGTGGGCGATCACCTACGAGGTGACCGGCCCCAGTGGCGGGACGCTGGCGAAGGTCGGTTACGCGAACTCCCCGAACCGCTACAACGACGAGGTCAAGCAGCACACGGTCGCCGGCCCGGTCGGCGTGCCGTGGAAGCAGGAGGCCATCGTGACCGCGGGCCAGCAGGCGGAGCTCACGGCCACCCCGACGGGTGATCTCACGCTGAGCTGCCGCATTCTGCTGGACGGCGAGCAGGAACTGGCCAGGGCGACGGCCCCCGGCCCCGGCCGGCCGGTGTCCTGCGCCAAGACGACCGACTCCTGAAAACCGTGCTCGACGGTCCGAGGTGAGAGCGTCCGGAGCCGGGCTGAGACACTCAGGCCGTGATCCTCGGATACGTCCTCGCCGTGCTGGCCGCCGTCGCCTCGGGCAGTGGCTCCATCCTGGAGTCCGCCGGGGTCCGGAAGGCCGGCGCCTACGGCGGCTCGCCGCAGGACCTCGTCGCGCTGCGGCGGCAGCCGCTGTACTTCCTCGGGGTCGGGGTGGACCTGCTCGGGTTCGTCTTCGCCGCCGCCGCGCTGCACCGGCTGCCGTTGTTCCTGGTCCAGTCGGTGCTCGCCTTCAGCGTCGGCGTCACCGCGACGATCTCCGCGATCCTCGGGGTCCGGCTGGCGAGCGCCGGCTGGGCCGCGCTGGGCGTCGGCGCGACCGGCCTGGTCCTGCTCGGGCTGTCCGCGGACCCCGGGCCGGCCGAGCCGCTGTCGACCGGCTGGAAGCTCGCGCTGGTGGGGGTGGCGGTCCTGATCGCGGCGACCGCGTTCACCGCCCAGCGTGTCGATGGGCGCTGGACGCCGATCGTGCTGGGGTTCTGCACCGGGCTGGGGTTCAGCGCCGTCGGGATCTCGGCGCGGACGCTGGACGCCTCGGGCCCGGTCTGGCGCCTCGCGCTGGAGCCGGCGATCTGGGCGATGATCACCAACGGGCTCGCCGCGGCCATCGCGTTCGCGATGGCCCTGCAACGCGGCCGCGCGACCGCGGTCACCGCGATCATGTTCACCACCAACACGGCGGTGTCGTCGCTGATCGGGGTGGTGGTGCTGGACGACCGCGTCCGCGCGGGCTTCACCGCCGCGGCGGTCGCGGGGTTCGTCCTCGCCGTGGCGGGCGCGATCGGGACCGCGCACTACGCGGCCGCCCACCGGGCGCCCGCGCCGGAAGCGGTGTGAGTCCCGTGGTGCCGGTCGCGGGGGAGACCGGCACCACGGGAGCGCCTCAGCCGGTCGTGGAGATGTCGTCCAGCTGCTCGGCGGCCGGGCGGACGGGGTAGAGGTCGCCGCCCGGCGGGGCCGGGACCTTCGGCAACGCCGCCCGCGCGTCACGGTCACCGGCGTCCGCCGCCGCGTGAACGCTGTCCAGGGCCGCGTACTGGAGGAAGTTGAGATCCGGGTAGTGCCACTGGGACGCGCCGCCGGTGGCCGCGGGGAGCAGGAAGTCGACGGCCTTGAAGATGCTGCCGCCCTGCGGGTTGCGGTAACCCCACAGGTCGACGCCGGCGTGCCGGCCGATCTGCGCGAGCCGGGTCAGCGCGACCAGGTTGAACGTCGAGTAGTGGTAGGTGCGGGTCCGCGCCACCTCTTCGGGCTGGCTGCCGTCGGCGGCGATCTGGTGGTCGATCCGGCCCGCCTTGGCCTTCTCGAGGATGTCCTTCGTGACGCCGGGCTGTCCCGTGTAGAGCGCGATCCCGGCGGTCAGCATGTCCATGAAGGTGCCGTGGTTGTTCTGGGCCGCGGCTTCGTCCTTGCCGTACTGGCTGGTGCGCAGCCAAGTCAGGAAGTCACCCGACCAGCTCTTGAACGCGCTTTCGTCCCCCTTCGACCAGCCGGGCGCGCCGGTGCTGAGGATCGCGGCGGCGTCGAGGACCTGGGTGAAGGTGTAGGAGAACTCGATGATGCCGATCCCGCGGCCGTCGTTCTTGCAGGGGATGCCCTGGGCGAAGTTCAGGTTCGGGTTCATCTTCGTGGCGGCGTCGAGGAACCAGGTGCGCAGGTCGAGCGCCGCGCGCTTCGCGTAGTCGGCCTTGCCGGTGTAGTACCAGGCGAGGGAGAGCTGGTAGATCGAGCTGAACGCCTTGAGCCGCTCGGCCTTGTCCGGGACGGCCGTGGTTTCGGGGTTCAGGACGCCGTCGCGCTGCACGTACGGGCAGCCGAGCGGGTTCTGCGGGGTCTTCGGTTGGCTGGGCCACCAGTAGGGGGCGAGGCTGAGGTAGTCGTGCTTGTCCCCGCTGGGCGGCACCCGCTCCTTGTCGGCCACGGTCCACGGCCCGGCCTTGACGGCGACGTCAGCCTGCTTGAGCAGGTTGCCGAGCGCGGTCTTGGTGGTCCGGTCGCCGACGAGCAGCGCGAGCTTGTTCAGCAGCAACCGGTTCCCGTCGAGCACGACGGTCTTCGGCGGGCAGAGGCGCGAGAGCACGGGCAGGGAGCACGGCCCGGCGGAGGCGGAGGTGGACGCGGGTTCGGTGTCGGCTGAGGCGAGTCCGGTCAGCGGGAGGCTGAGCACGGCCGTCGCCGTCGCCAGGACGCCGAAACGCCGGAGAGTTCTGAGCGGCAACACTGCTACTCCGTTCATATACATGAACTGTTTGCATATATGTGACAACGAAGTAGATACCTGAACGTGGGCAGCGTCAAGCCTCCTGAAGTGGACTTGCTCAGGGTGCTTTCTTCGCACGTGTTCGCCACTGCGCGGCCAGCCGGTAGTACTGGGTCGACTCGGGCAGGCAAGCCAGCACGGCACCCGCCGCGAAGAGGGCTGTGCCGATCAGGGCGTAGGACACCGCCCGGCTCGTCGCTTCATCTTCGGCGTGCTTGAGGGCACCTGGCAGCCACGAGAGAGTCAACAAGGCCAGCGCGACGAGCGATGTCACCCGAGCCCAGTTGAAGCGAACCGCCAGCAGCGAGCTCAGCAAAGCCACCGACCAGGGGCCCGCCGCCGTCCCCTCGACGGCTGTCTCGGTCATCCCGAACAGGAAAGCGGCCAGCGGCAGCACAACCAGAGCGGCGACCAGGGCCGGCGGGCGTCGCGGAGCCGGTTCCATCATGTACCCAGCGTGGCGGGCCCGGCTCGGGACCGGTCCCCGGCGGCCCGGAGCTCAGTCCAGGCAGAACTCGTTGCCCTCGACGTCCTGCATCACGATGCACGACTCTTCGACGCCGTCGGCGTACAGCGTCCGCTCGTGGACCGCGCCCAGCGCGACCAGACGGGCGCATTCGGCCTCGAGCGTCGCGAGACGCTCGTCGCCGACGAGGCCGGTTCCGGCTCGCACGTCGAGGTGCACCCGGTTCTTGACGACCTTGCCTTCGGGGACCCGCTGGAAGAACAGCCGCGGGCCCGCGCCTGTCGGGTCGACGCAGGCGAACGCCGCGCCCTGGCGGTCGGCCGGCAGTGAGCGGTCGAACTCCGCCCAGGAGCCGAACCCCTTCGGCGGCGGCGGGACGACGTATCCCAGCACCTCGCACCAGAACCGGGCGACCCGCTCGGGTTCCGCGCAGTCGAAGGTGATTTGGACCTGCCTGATCGTCCCCATGGGGCCCACCCTAGCGGTGCTTCGGCGACCGCCGCAGCTGCCGGTAAAGAGCGAACAGCAACCCGACACCGGCCAGGACGAGCACGTGCGCCGACAACCGCCCGGCCGCGACCAGGCCGCCGGAGCCGTCGACCGCCGACACGATCCCGAGCACCAGGACGAACCCGGCGAACACCGGCAGCAGCCCACCCGCGACCCGGGGCCGCAGCGCCGCCCACAGCAGGCCGGCGCCGAGGGCGAGGTTCCACGCCGCGCTCTCGTTGCTCAGGTGCGCCGCCGTGGTCGTGCCGTCCATTCCCGCCATCCCCGGCATCGACATCCCGGCCATGTCCGCCATCCCGGCGTGACCGGCGTTCTGGACACTGTGGATGAGCAGGTCGCCGAAGCCGAGTCCACATTGGACGAGCGCGACGAGGGCGAGTGCGACGCGGACTCCCCACTGCTCGGCGCGCGGCGCCGGGACGTTCGTGAGGATCCGGCCGGTCAGGTCCGGCACGGGGGGTGCCTTGCGCAGCAGCATCGTCCGCCGCAGCGCGACGGCTCGCTCCTCCCAGGTCCGGCAGCCGGCGCAGGACGCGACGTGGCCGTCGAGGAAGCCGTCGTCCGAAGTGGACTCGCCGTCCATGCGGGCCGAGAGTGATTCACGCAGTTCCGTGCAGCTCACGGGGATCAGCCGGCCGCGGGGCGCCGGGCGGAGACCTCGGCCGCAAGGAGGTCTTCACGGGCTTCGGCCACCCGGGTCCGGATGGCCTCGACCGGGCACCCGCACACCTCGGCGGCGTCCGCATAGGACAGTCCGAGGGTCTGGGTGAGCACGAACGCGTCCCGGCGATCCGGTTCGAGGGTGCGGATCGGCTCGCCGCGCGCGGGAGCGCTTTCCCGGTCGCCGTCGGCCACCACCTGCCGGGCGATCGACAGCAGCCACGTCTCGGCCGGCCGTTCGCCGCGGAAGCGGCGCAGCTCGGCGAGCGCGCGCGAGTACGTCTCCTCGGTGAGGTCGTCGGCGAGCCGCGGACCGCTCGTCCCGGCGGCGAACCGCCAGACCTGGGGCTGGGTCGCGCGCAGGAAACGCTCCAGCGCCACCTGGTCACCGCGCCCGGCGAGCCGGGCCCACTGCGTGGTTTCGCCGTCGTCGGCGGTTCGAGGCCTCACACCGGCTACTACGTGTCCCGGGCCCCGCCGGTTGAAAATGATCTTGGGGAGAAAACCACCGGACAGCTTACCGGCCAAATCCTTGACGGTTATGACCTGGGTCACGTAGCTTTCCGCGTGCCTTGAATCGTTTCAACTCCACCGGGGGGCCACGATGACCGAGCACCATCCGGCGACCGACGGCGGCTTCCGGCTGTCCCGGCGGCGCGTACTCGCGCTCGTGTCGGCCGCGGCCGTCGCCGGGACGGCGGGCGGCTTCCCGATCGCCTACGCCGCGCCGGACGGCAGCGGTGACGCGGCCAAGCGGTTCGCGGACCCACGGCCCGACTCGCGGCCCACCGTGCTCTGGTTCTGGAACGGCGCCGTCACCCCGGCCCTCGTTGCCGACGGGCTGGCGGACCTGCGAGCCCGGGGTGTCCACGAGGTGCTGGTGTTCCCGTTCGACACGGCGGCGCTGCGGCCCGCGTTCTTCACCGAGGACTGGTTCACGCTCATCGAGTTCACCCTGCGCGAGGCCCAGCGCCACGGCATGCACCTCTGGCTGTTCAACGACGACTACTTCCCGAGCGGCCGCGCCGGCGGGCTCGTCGTCGACGGCGGCCGGGTCGGCACCCGGGTCTACCAGCCGCGCCCGGACCTGCGGCTCAAGGGCGTCGGGCACCAGACGCTGACCGTCGCCGGCGGCGAGCCGGTGCCGCTGGTGAGCCGCGGGCTCTCGGTGTCGGGCGGCCGGCTGCTGGTCGACGCGGGCGCGCGGGACGGCGTGACGCTGTTGCGCGACGGCGCCCTTTGGCAGGACTACGACGTCGTCGCGGTGGTCCGGATCGAGCGCGCCACGGCCGGGCTCATGGTCCGCAGCGCCGGTGCGGCCGACGGGGTCCTCGCCGACCTGCGCGCCGACGGCGCCGTCGACGTCTGGCAGCAGACCGGCGGCGCGTTCGCCCTGGTCCGGAGCGGTTCACCGGTCGCGGGGTTCGACCCCGCCGCGGACCACGAGCTGCTCGTGCGGGTCCGCGGGACGACGCTGACGGTGGCGCTGGACGGCGTCGCGCAGGCGCCGGCCGAGATCACCCACGCCACCGGCCGGGTCGGCGTGCGCGCGGTCGCGAGCCAGCAGTCGTCGTGGGCCGGCCTCACTGTGCGGGACCCGGCCGGCGGTGTGCTGTACGCGGAGACGTTCGACAGCTCGGCCGCGCTCGACGCCTTCGACCTGCCCGCCACCGGGGTGCCGCTGGTCGCCGCGGCCGCGCGGCCGGACTCCTCGGCCGATCCCGGCTCGCTCGTCGACCTGACCGAGCAGGCCCGGGCCGGTGGCACGTGGACCCCGCCCGCCGGGAGCTGGCGGCTGGACCTGTTCACCCTCCGCCCGCTGAGCACCCCCACCGGCACCGGCCGTGCCTACCTGGACCTGCTCGACGACGAAGCGGTGCGGCTGTTCGTCGACGCCGTGCCGGGGGAGTACCTGCGGCGGTTCCCGTGGGCGGTCGGCTCGGTCCTGCGCGGCTTCGCCGACGACGAGCCCTATCTCGCCTCGGCCGACGGCCCGTTCGACACCGTGCCCTGGTCGTCCACTTTGGACGCGGAGCTGAAGCGGCTCGGGGTGGCGCCGGGGATCGCGCTGGCCGCCGTGCACACCGACCTCGGTCCGGACGGCCTGCGGCTGCGCGGGGTCTTCTGGCGCGCGGTGAGCAACCGGTTCGCGGCCGCGTACTACCGGACGCAGGGGCAGTGGATGGCCGCGCACGGCCTGCGGCTGATCTCGAACCCGCTGTGGGACGAGTACGGGCCGGGGGAGCAGCTGCGCAGCTCCGGCAACCTGAACACGACCAACCAGTGGGCGCAGGTGCCGGGCACCGACCTGATCTTCGACCACTACCAGCGCGGGTACCACCGCACGCTGTCCCGATGGCCGGCCAGCACCGCCCACCAGCTCGGGCTGGAGCGGGTCTACCTCGAGGCGATGGGCGGCACCGGCTGGGCGGTCACGCCGGCGCTGGTCCGCGAAGTCGTCGGGGCGTTCGCCGTGCGCGGGGTGAACCACACGCTGCTGCACGCCCGGTTCAGCGACGAGAGCCAGATCGTCTACCCGCCGCCGTTCCAGCCGGCCAACCCGTGGTGGGCGGTGTCCGCGCCGCTCAACGACTGGATCGGGCGGCTGATGGAGGCGTGCCGGCTGCCGGCCAAGGCCCGCACCGCGCTCCTGCAGCCGCAACGCGCCGCCGAGTCCACTCAGGACACTCCGGAGATGTCCACTCTGGACACCGAGTTCCTGGGCGCCGCGCACGCGCTGGAAGACGTCCAGGTCGACTTCGACTTCCTCGACGAAGGCGCGCTCGACGCCGACCCCGCCCTGGTGACCCACGCCCGGCCGAACGGGCCGCGGCTCGTCGTGGGGCAGCAGGCCTACCTGACCGTGGTCGTGCCGCGGACGCCGATCCTCGCGCTCGGCACCGTGCGGACGTTGCTCCGGTTCGCCCGCGGCGGCGGCCAGGTGATCGTCGTGGGCGAGCCGGCGCGCGAGGCGGGCGGTGACCACGCGGGCCTGCGGGCCGCCCTGGCCGAGCTGTTCGCCGTCCGCTCGGTGGTCCGCGCGGCCGGCTCCGCCGCGGCGGCCAAGGCCGCGTCGGGGAGGGCGGCCGCGGTGCTGGACCCGCCGCACGCCGACGTCCGGGTCCTGCGGCTCGAAGGGGACGGCCGCGCGACCTTCGTGGTGCTCAACGAGCGCGCGGAAGCCGTCGACCTGACCGCGACGTTCCCGGCGACCGGCGTGCCCGAGGTGTGGGACCCCGACACGGGAACCGTGACACCGGCGGGAGTCTGGCGGTGTTCGCCCGCCGGCACGGCGACCGTCCTGCGGCTCGAACCGAAGGCGACCCTGCTGGTGGTGTTCCGGGCCGGACCGGAGCCCGCCCACGCGGTGGCCGCGTCGGCGCCGGTGGAACGCGTCCGTGCCGACGGCCGGGCCGCGACTCTGCGGGTGACTTCCCCGGGCGAGATCACGGTCACCACGACCGACGGCCGCCGCTCGTTCACCGGGCGCGCCCGGGTGACCGACCCGCTGACGGCGATCCCGCTCGACGGCGACTGGGCGTTCAACTTCGAGGGTTCCCCGGTGTGCACCCGGCCGCTGGGTTCCTGGACCGACCTGGACCCGGCGTACTCCGGTTCTGCTTGGTACACCAAGGAGTTCACCGCACCGGCGTCGCCCGGCCGGCGGTGGGGCCTCGACCTCGGCGAGGTCCACGACGTGGCCGAGGTCGAGCTCAACGGCGTCGTCGTCGGCTCGCGGCTGTGGCCGCCGTACCGCCTGGACGTGACGGCGGCGCTGCGTCCAGGCGTGAACCGCTTGCGGGTCCGGGTCACCAACACCGGCGCGAACACCCGCGGGCAGGTGGTCGCGTCCGGGCTGCCGGGACCGGTGGCCCTGCGGCCGTACCGGCTGGTCGAGGTCACCCCGGACCGGTGATCAGCTCAGGGATGGAAGGTGCACAGGGCGGCCCGTTCTTGCGCTGCGGGGCCGCCGGCACGGGCGGCATGGGGACAGTGCGTCACCCGCTCCGCGTAGCGTCGTGATCAAGTTGTAGCTGCCGGTCGTGCAGCCGCCGCCACCCGAGCAGGGAGACCACGGCGCCGCAGAGGCAGAGGAACATGTCCCACTGCGTGTCCCAGACATCCCCTTGTGTGGCGAGGAGTCGTCCGCGCCCGAGCCGGCCGCGAGCGCGCTGAACCACTCCACGAACTCGAAGCACGCGCTGATCGCCAGGCACACGCTCACCGTCAGGAAGGCCACCCAGCGGCCGGCCCGCAGCGGTGTCCGGCGCAGCAGCACCTCACGCACCGCGATCGCGGGCACGAACCCCTGGACGAAGTGCCCGAGCCGGTCGTAGTCGTTGCGCGGGGTGTGCAGCCGAGCTTGCACCCATTCACCGAGCGGGGTTTCCGCGTAGGTGTACTGCCCTCCGTAACACAGCACGAGCGCGTGCAGCACCAGCAGCCAGCACAGCAGCCGGGTCAACGGGAACCGCTTGCGCAGCAGCAGAACCAGCGGCAGGCCGATCAGCGCCCAGACGACCTCGAGGAACCACGTGCCGGGCGCGCGGGCCTGGACTCCCGTCACGACCAGCGCGACGAGCACCACGCCGGTCAGCAGGATCCCCTCGGCCCGGCCGGCTCCGCGCACCATCGGGCCAACCTACCGCCGGCGGCGTCTCACGGCAGCGGATCGAGGCCGAGGTGCTCCCGCAGGGTCGTGCCGGTGTACTCGGTGCGGAACGAGCCGCGCTCCTGCAGCAGCGGCACCACCCGGTCGGCGAACTCGTCGAGCCCGCCGGGGGTGACGTGCGGGACCAGGATGAAGCCGTCACTCGCGTCGGCCTGGACCAGCTCGTCGATCTTGGCGGCGACGGTCGACGGCGAGCCGATGAACGTCTGCCGCCCGGTGACCTCGATGATCAGCTCCCGCGACGACAGGTTCTTCGCCTCGGCGAGCTGCCGCCACTCGCGGGCCGTGGCCAGCGGGTCGCGGTACATGCGGACGCTCGCGCGGCCGCGGGCGATCGTGTTCTCACCGGCTACCGGGTCGATCGCGGGCAGCGGGCCGTCCGGGTCGTGGTCGCTCAGGTCGGTGTTCCACAGCTGTTCGAGGAACTTGATCGCGGTCTGCCCGCTGACCTGCTGCAGCCGTACGACGTGGGCGCGCTCCTGGGCGTCGCTGTCGGTGTCGCCCAGCACGAACGTCGCCGCCGGGAGGATCACCAGCTGCTCCGGCGTCCGGCCGTACTTGGCCAGCCGGCCCTTGACGTCGGAGTAGAACGCCTGCCCGGCCTCCAAGGTCCCGTACCGGCTGAAGATCGCGTCGGCGGTGGCCGCCGCGAAGTCGCGGCCTTCGTCGGAGTCGCCGGCCTGGATGACCACCGGCCGGCCCTGGGGGCTGCGCGGCACCGGGAACCGGCCCTCGATGGCGAAGTGGTTGTCGTGGTGGGAAAACGCGCCGGCGGCGGGGTCTCGGAGGAACTCGCCGGTCTTCGCGTCGGCGATGATCTCGTCTCCGCGCCAGGAGTCGAACAGCTCCCACGCGGTCCGCAGGAACGTCTCGGCGCGCTCGTAGCGCTGGTCCTGCGGGAGGAACCCGGCGCGGCGGAAGTTCTCGCCGGTGAAGGCGTCCCACGACGTGACGACGTTCCAGGCCGCGCGCCCGGCGGAGAGGTGGTCGAGCGAGGCGAACTGGCGGGCCACCTCGAACGGCTCGTTGAACGTCGAGTTGATCGTGCCGGCCAGGCCGAGCCGCTCGGTGACCGCGGCCAGCGCCGACAGCACGGTGAAGGTGTCCGGCCGCCCGACGACGTCGAGGTCGTAGATCTCGCCGTTCTGCTCGCGCAGCCGCAGGCCTTCGGCCAGGAAGAAGAAGTCGAACTTCGCGCGCTCGGCGGTCTGCGCGAGCTTGACGAAGGAGCTGAACTCGATGTGGCTGCCGGCCTCGGGGTCGCTCCACACGGTCGTGTTGTTCACACCGGGGAAGTGCGCCGCGAGGTGGATCTGCTTGCGGGGCTGGGACATCTCGGGCCTCCTCAGGCGGTCGCGTAGCGGTTGGCGGGGCGGGCGAGGCCGAGCAGCCCGCGCAGGGTGCCGGCCTCGTACTCGGTGCGGAAGGCCCCGCGGGCCCGCAGTGCGGGGACCAGCCCCCGGGTGATCGCGGTCAGGTCGTGCGGCACCGCGGCGGGGCGCAGCCGGAAGCCGGAGAGCCCGGCGCCCTGCCAGTCGAGCAGCAGGTCGGCGAGCCCGGCCGGGGTGCCGGTGAAGACGAACGCGTCGGAGGAGTATTCCGCGCCGGACAGCTCGTCGAGCCGCTTCTTGCGGTCGGCGGCGGCTCGGTCGGTCTCGTCGAGGAACACCACGACGTCGCCGAAGACGTGCAGTGTCTCCCCACCGCGGCCGGCCAGGTCCTGCTCGTCGCGCACCGCGCCGACGATCGTGGCGGCCTGCTCGCGGTCGAACGGCGTCACGTACACGACGTCGGCCGAGCGCCCGGCGAGCCGGTAGGGGACGGGCGCGTGCGCGAGCACGCTGACCGGCGGCTGGCCCTGCGGCGGGCGCGGGGTGATCGACGGGCCCTTGACCTTGAACCAGCGGCCTTCGAAGTCGATGTAGTGCAGCTTCTCCCGGTCGACGAACCGGCCGGTGGCGACGTCGCGGATCTCGGCGTCGTCCTCCCAGGAGTCCCAGAGCCGGCGCAGCACCTCGACGTAGTCCGCGGCCTCGTCGAACAGGTCCGCGAGCGGGCTCGGCACGTCCGGCGTGGTGGAGTCCTCGAGCCGGAACTCGCCGAACTCGCGGCGGCCGAAGTGCCGGTTGTCTTCGGCGCGCCCGGCGACCTGGACCCGGACACCGGCGCGGCCGGCGCTGACGTAGTCGAGCGTGGCGATCGCCTTCGACAGGTGGAACGGCTCGGTGTGGGTGACCACGGCGGTCGGCACCAGCCCGATGTGCGAGGTCAGCGGCGCCACCCGGGCGGCGATCAGGACTGCGTCGAGCCGGCCCTGGACGACGTCGGTGCGCTCGCCGGGCCGGTCGAGGGCCTGCGCCGTCTGCAGCGCCAGTGAGTCCTCGAAGGTGACGAAGTCCAGCTTGGCCGCTTCGGCCTCCCGGACCTGGTCGGCCCAGAAGCCGGCGGTGAGCAGCTCGGCCGGCCGCGCCCCGGGCTCGCGCCACGCGGCGGGGTGCCAGCCGGCGCCGTCCAGCGCGACGGCGATCCGTGGTCCGTTTCCTGAGGCCATCCCGGCGTTCCCTTCCTCGGCAGGTGCCTGCAGTCTGCGCCCGATCGCGGGTGCCGGGCCGGGACGGCCAACTGCTGGGACGGTTCGCCGTCCCGGGAATAACCCGGGCCCCGGTCCGCGATTCCCGGTGACGGGTCGTGGTGCCTGAGTTCCACGCTACGGGCAAGGAAGGGAAGTATCCGTCCACATCGTGGGACGGCCCGTTCTTGACCCGCTGAACTGCTTAAGGTCCGGGACGTCACTCGATCGGCTGAACCTTGAAGGTGCCTTTGTCCGCCCCCGCCCTCCCGCCGCTCGCGGCGCGTTCCCTGCCCGCCGCGGTGTGGCGTGCCGTCCGCTCGGGGTGGTGGACGTCCGTCTGCGCGCTCCTCGTCGTCGTCATCGTGCTGCTGGCCGCCGGGGCCGACCTGTTCGTGCTGGCCGAAGGGCAGAGCCTGGTCCCGGACATCTCGACACTGGGCCCGACCGGCCTGCCCGCCGGGTCGCTCGGCGGAGTGAGCGCGGCGCACTGGTTCGGCGTCGAACCGCTGACCGGCGTCGACCTCTTCGCGCTCGTGGCCCACGGCGCCCGGACGTCGTTGCTGGTCGGCCTGGGCGCGACCGTGCTGGCCACCGCGCTCGGCGTGGTCGTCGGCGTCAGCGCCGGGTACCTCGGCGGCTGGTGGGACCGGCTGGTCACCTGGACCGCCGACGTCATCCTCGGCTTCCCCTACCTGATCTTCATGATCGCGCTCGGCGCGGTGCTGCCGGTCGACTTCCCGCGGCAGTTCACGCTGGTCGTCGTCCTCGGGCTGTTCGGCTGGCCCCGCGTGGCGCGGATCGTGCGTGCGCAGGCCCTGACGCTCGCCAAGCGCGACTTCGTCGCCGCGGCGCGGGTGATGGGCGGCGGGCCGAGGCACGTGTTCACCAAGGAGCTGCTGCCGAACCTCTGGGCGCCGATCATCGTCGTCGCGAGCCTCGGCATCCCGTCGATGATCGGCAGCGAAGCCGCGTTGTCGTTCCTGGGCGTCGGCGTGCTGCCGCCCACCCCGAGCTGGGGCCGCACGATCAGCGCGGCCATCGACTTCTTCGAGACGGACCCGATGTACCTGGTCTTCCCCGGGGCGCTGCTGTTCCTCGTCACCCTGGCGTTCAACGTCGTCGGCGACGCGATCCGCGACACGCTCGACCCGCGGTCCGGGGGCACGGCCTGATGCGCACCGCCCGCTTCGTCGCGACCCGGTTCGCCGGGATGCTGCTGGTCCTGCTGGTCGTCGCCTTCGTGACGTTCGTCGTCTTCTACGTCCTGCCCGCCGACCCGGCGCGGATGGCCTGCGGCCGCCCGTGCTCGCCGGAAAGCCTCGAGCTGGCGCGGGAGTTCATGGGGTACAACAGTCCCTGGTACCAGCAGTTCTTCGAGTTCCTCGGCGGCATCTTCGGCGGCCGCACGTTCGGCGTCGGCGTCACCGCGATCCACTGCACCGCGCCGTGTTTCGGGTACGACTTCCAGAACAACGTCGACGTCCTCAGCGAGATCGGCGGCCGGATCGGGGTCAGCTTCTCGGTGGCGCTGGGCGCGGCGGTGATCTGGATCGTCCTCGGTGTCGGGCTCGGTGTGCTTTCCGCGCTGCGCCGCGGTTCCGCCGTCGACCGGATCACCATGGCCGCCGCGATGGCCGGGGTGTCGATGCCCGCCTACCTGGCCGGGATGATCGGGATCACGATCTTCGCGTTCGCCCTCGACGTCGTGCCGAAGAACGGGTACGTGCCGCTGACCGAGGATCCCGCGCAGTGGGCGTGGCACCTCGTGCTGCCGTGGCTGGTGCTGGCGTTCCTGCACGCCGCGATCTACGCGCGGCTCACCCGCGGGCAGATGCTGGAGACCCTCGGTGAGGACTACATCCGCACCGCACGGGCGAAGGGGCTCACCGAGCGAAAGGTGGTGGGCCGGCACGCGCTGCGCAACGTCCTGCTGCCGGTGGTCACGGTGTTCGGCGTCGACCTCGGGTCGCTGCTGGCCGGCACGGTGATCACCGAACGGATCTTCGGCATGGCCGGGGTCGGGCGGCTGCTCGTCGACGCGATCTCCTCGCTCAACCTCCCGGTCCTGCTCGGCGTGACGCTGTTCTCGGCTTTGCTGGTCACGCTCCTGAACTTCCTGGTCGATCTCTGCTACGGCGCGCTCGATCCGCGAGCCCGCCTTGTCTGAAGGGGTAACGATGAAACGCTGGCTCGGGTTCGGCGCCGGGGTGACCGCCGCCGTCATGCTGCTGACGGCGTGCGGGGCCAACGACGCGCCGACGTCGCAAGGCGGCACGGTCAAGCCCGGCGGAAACCTGGTCCTGCTCAACGACTCGCCGTCGATCACCTGGGACCCGGCGAAGAGCTCCAACCTCGTCGTGACCACCCTCGGGCTGGTCCACCGCCGCCTCACGTCGTGGGACGTCGCGCCGGGCAAGGACACCACGGTCGTGCCGGACCTGGCCACCGACACCGGCCGCCCGAGCGACGGCGGCAAGACCTGGACCTTCACGCTGAAGGACGGCCTGAAGTACAGCGACGGCACGCCGATCACGGCGGCGGACGTCAAGTGGGGCCTGGAACGCTCGTTCGCACCCGCGTTCTCCGGCGGCCTGGCCTACCACAAGGACCTGCTCTCGCCGGGCCTGGCGTACAAGGGCCCGTACGACGGCAACAAGGAGCTCGACTCCATCCAGACGCCGGACGCGAAGACGATCGTCTTCCACCTGGCGCGCGCGTACGGCGACTGGAACTGGGTCGCCAGCACGCCGGCGTTCACCCCGGTGCCCAAGGGCAAGGGCGCGGAGGCGAACTACGGTGACCACTCGGTCGCGACCGGCCCGTACCAGATCCAGAGCTACGAGCGCGGCAAGTCCGCGAAGCTGGTCCGCAACCCGAACTGGGACCGCGCGACCGACCCGACGCGCAGCGCCAACGCCGACACCATCACCTTCGAGCTCGGCCAGGACACCAGCGTCATCTCCAAGCGCCTGATCGACGACACCGGCAACGACCGCGACGCCTTCGGCATGTCCTTCGCCTCGCCGGCCCAGCTGGCGCAGATCCAGGGCAGCGCGTCGGCGAAGTCCCGGCTCGTGACGTCGGAATCCGGGGCGCTGGCCTACCTTTCGCTCAACGTCCAGCGGGGCAAGCTGACGAACCCGAAGGTGCGCGAGGCGTTCCAGTACGCCGTCGACAAGGCCGCCTACCAGGTCGCCAGCGCGGGCAGCGCCCAGCTGGCCGGCGACGTCGCCACCACGTTGATCACCCCGGGCCTGCAGGGCCGCGAGCAGTACGACCTCTTCCCGGCGCCGCCGTCCGGTGACCCGGCCAAGGCCAAGCAGCTGCTCGCCGAGGCGGGCTTGCCGAACGGACTCGACGGCCTGGTCCTGGCCACCCACAACGAAAACGGCTACCCGGAGAAGGCCGCGGCGATCCAGGCCGCGCTCGCGCGGGCGAACATCAAGATCACCATCAAGCCGCTCGACCAGGACACCTACACGTCCGAAGTGGACACCAAGGGCCTGTCGGACTACGACCTGACGCTCACCTCCTGGCAGCCGGACATCCCGTCGGCCAACGCGAACATCCAGCCGCTGTTCCAGTCGACCGAGATCGGCAACGGCGGGTACAACGAGTCGCGCTACAGCAACCCCGACGTCGACAGGCTGATCGGTGAAGCCCAGGCCACCGTCGACCCGGCCGAAGCCGGGAAGAAGTGGGCCGCGCTGGACAAGAAGATCCTCGCCGACTCGCCGGTCGTGCCGCTGATCTACACGCGCAACTCGTTCCTGCACGGGTCGAACGTCGGTGACGTGCAGATCGGGAAGTTCCCGGCCTACGTCGACTACCGCAAGTTCGGGATCGTCCAGTGACCGGACTCCTCGGCCTGCACGACGTGACGGTTTCCTTCGGGGACGTCGAAGCCGTCCGCGGGGTCGGCTACGAGGTCCACGCGGGCGAGGTCGTCGCGGTGGTCGGGGAGTCCGGCTCGGGCAAGACGGTCACCGCGATGTCCCTGCTCGGCCTGCTCCCGCCCACGGCCCGGGTTTCCGGGCGGGCGGAGCTGGCCGGGCGGGACCTCTACACGATGACGCCGGCCGAGCTGCGGGAGGTCCGCGGCGGCGAGGTCGGCATGGTGTTCCAGGAGCCGATGAGCGCGCTGAACCCGGTGTTCACCATCGGCGACCAGCTCGTCGAGGCGATCCGGACGCACCAGGAGCTGTCCGCCGCCGCTGCCCGGGAGAAGGCGGTCGGGCTGCTCGGCCTCGTCGGGCTGCCTTCGCCGGGTGAGCGGTTCCGGTCGTACCCGCACGAGCTGTCCGGCGGCCAGCTGCAGCGCGTCGTGATCGCGATGGCGGTGGCGAACGAGCCGAAGCTGCTGGTCGCCGACGAGCCGACCACCGCCCTGGACGTCACCGTGCAGGCCGAGATCCTCGAGCTGCTGCGGGACCTGCGGGCGCGGCTGGGCACGGCGATCCTGCTGATCACGCACGACATGGGCGTGGTCGCCGACCTCGCCGACCGGGTCGTGGTGATGCACGAAGGCCGGGTGGTCGAACACGGCGACGTCCGCTCGGTCTTCACCACGCCCGTCGAGGACTACACGCGGCAGCTGCTCGGTTCAGTGGTGTCGCTGAGCAGCGCGGCCACGACCGGGCTCGAACGGGCCCTCTCCGCGGACATCGAGGTGGCGCCGGGGCACGTGGCCGCCGCCGAGCACCCCGCCGCCGAGTCGGTCGCGGACGTTCCTGCCGAAGCGCCGCTGCTGCGGGTGGCGGACCTTTCGGTCACCTACCGCGGCCGGTTCCGGGCCCACGCGGTGCGGGCCGCGGAGGGCGTGAGCCTGCACGTCGAGCCGGGGGAGATCCTCGGCCTGGTCGGCGAGTCGGGCTCGGGCAAGAGCACGGTGGCCCGGGCGGTCACGGGGCTGCTCGCCCCGACGGCGGGCTCGGTCCACATCGGCGACGCGGACATCACCCGGGTCCGCGGCCGCGCGGCGAAGGCGTTGCGACGGCGCATCGGCGTGGTGTTCCAGGACCCGCTGTCGTCCCTCAACCCGCGGACGACGGTGGGGGAGAGCGTCGCGACACCGCTGCGGCTGCACAAGGCCGTTCGTTCGTCCGAAGTGGACGGACGGGTCGCCGGGCTGCTGTCGGCGGTCCAGCTCTCGCCGTCACTGCGGACGCGTTACCCGCACGAGCTGTCCGGCGGCCAGCGGCAGCGCGCCTGCATCGCGCGCGCCCTGGCGCTGCGCCCGGACCTGCTGGTCGCCGACGAGCCGACGAGCGCCCTCGACGTGACGATCCAGGCCCGCATCCTCGACCTGCTGCGCGAGCTGCGGCACGAGTTCGGGTTCGCGTGCCTGTTCATCAGCCACGACTTGGCGGTGATCGAGCAGCTGGCCGACCGGGTGGCGGTGATGCACCGCGGCCACGTGGTCGAGCAGGGCCCGACCAAGGAGGTGCTGACGGCACCGGCACATGCGTATACGCGCCGGTTGTTGTCGGCGGCGCCGGTCGCGGATCCTGATGCCCAGCGCCGCCGTCGGGAAGCCTGGCGGCTGCTGCACTAAGGGCGGCGCCAGACCGCGCCCCGCTGCTCGTACTCCAGCACCGACTCGACACCCACGGCCACCGCGGCGCCCAGATACCGCGTGACCAGCCAAAGCGCGAGATCCAACCCGGACGTGACGCCGCCCGCGGTGACCAGGTCGCCGTCGTCGACCACGCGGGCGTCGACCACTTGGGCGCCCTGGGCGGCGAGGTCCGTCTTCGCGAGGTGGTGGGTCGTGCACGGACGTCCGCGCGTCAGGCCGGCCGCGCTGAGCGCCATGACGCCGGTGCAGACGCCCGCCACCAGGACGCCCGACCGGTGCGCGCGCACCAGGCCGCGCAGCACGGCCGGATCCTTGACCAGCGTGTTCACGCCGGGGCCGTTCTTCGCCGCGTAACCGCCGCCGGGGACGACGAGGATGTCGCCCTCGGCCGGGTCCCAGGCGGCGGGCACCGCGAACCGGGTGCCGAACGTGCCTGCGACCTCGCCGGGGCCGCCGGGCTTGACCAGGGTCAGCCGGACGTCGCCGCCCGTGTGGCCGGCGTGACCGAACACCGCGACGGGCCCGATGACGTCCTGCTCCTCGACACCGTCGTACATCAGGATCCGGACCGCCAGCGGCCCGGAGCGGGCCGACGCCGTCCCCGCCGTGGCCAAACTGCCCAGCGCTGCGGCCCCGGTCGAGGCCGCGGACACCCGGAGGAAGTCCCTGCGTTCCATTTCCGTCTCCCTGTGGTCGGCGTTTCTCCCTCCCACAGGTCGTACACGGCGGGGCCGTGGTTCCCGCCGGCGTCGATTGAGGCCGGCCGCGTCCGAAGCCGACCCGCCGGGGCTGCCGCGCAAGTGATCGTCCACTGTGGACCGAAGGATCAGCCGGGGAGGCGCACCGCGATTTCGGCGCCCAGCTCGGCGCCGCCGGTGAGCTCGAGCTCGTCGCCGCTCCAGAAGCGGCCGGCGTCGTACCAGTTCGGCCGGCGGCCGGCCGGGAGCAGGCCCATCGCTTCGTAGGTGAGCGCGACGATCTCGGCGCAGTAGGCGGCTTCGAGCGCGACGTCCCGGTTGTCGCGCTTGCGTGACGGCAGCCGCCCGCCGAGCCAGCGGGCTGCCAGGCGGGCGGTCGAGGGGAACGGCGTGCCGTCGAGCCGGGCGACCGTGCGCAGGGCGGCGTCCTCCAGCTCCCGGCCGACCGGGTGGTCGAGCTGCCGCAGCCACACCTGCTGGTGGTACTTCTCGGCCCAGACCAGCACGGCGCGCCGCAGGTCGTGCAGCTGGGCGCCCCGCTGGTGCGTGCCCGACCAGACGTCCGGCAGGGCGCGCCCCAGCTCGGCGTGCCACAGCAGCGGCGGGAGGTCCTCGATCACCACGGCCATGCCGACGTGGTTGACCGGGCTGTTCGTCACGACGCGGATGGTCCGGTCGGCCGCGGAGCGCCCCCGGAACAGCCACAGGTCGCCGGTGCGCGTCACGGCCACGGCTTCGTCCAGTTCGACCTCGGTGCCCGGCACGGCAGTAGCCTAGGCCGATGCGCTGGTGGAAGACAGTGGGCCTGGCCGGGCTGGTCGGAGTGGCGGCGACCGGGGTGGTGATCGCCCGGCAGGAGCGCCGGCGGCGGGCCTACACCCCGGAGGAGATCCGGGAGCGGCTGCACGCCCGCCTCGAGGCCGGGCCCGCCGGAGACGCGGAGAAGTAGCCGTCCTCAATGGACCCCGCGGGGCGGAACCACCCGGCCGGATGACGGCCGCACTCCTCCGGTTGGCCTAAGCTGGGGCCGCGCTCCGGCGCCCCTGGACGATCTTCGAGCGAGCGGGGTGGACGCATGGCCGAGGGCACCGAGGCCGGCCGGCACTGGCCGGCGCGGCACGGCGGCGGGTACCCGCCGGGCTGGCAGGTGCGGTACCGCGGACGCCGGGAGCCGGGGCAGCGTTCCGGCGCGGCCGCGCCGGAACGGACCGGCACCATCGCCGGCCCCAGCCTGCGCGACGAGCACACCAGCACCACCTGGGTGCCGGTGCGGCCCCGCAGCGCGGCGCCGGACACCCCGTCGAGACTGGTGCGGGCGACCGACATCCTCGACGCCCGGCCGCCGGACGAGCCGGCTTCCGAGCACGCGCCGTCCGAGGGTGACGGCCGCGTTGTCGAGCTGTCCGAGCGCGGTCCCGGCGCGCGGTAGGCCCTGCGGGCGCCACGGCGGGGCCGTTCGTGAGAGGCTTGACCTCGGCCGTAGCCGCCGGAGCGAGGTGGCGCACCGCAGGGGGGCGGTCAGCGAGACCGAGGACGCCATGACGTATCCGCCGAACCCCGGCCAGCCGCCGTACCCTGGCCAGCCGCAGCCGCCGTACCCCGCCCAGCAGCCGTATCCGGGGCAGCCGCCGTACCCGTCGCCCACGGGCGGTTTCCCGGCGCAGCCCTACGGTCAGCCGTACCCGCAGGCCCCGTACCCGGGCTACGGGATGCAGCCGCCGAAGCCGAGCGGCGCCACTGCGATCACCGCGGGGGTGCTCGCGATCCTCGGCGGCCTGTTCAGCGCGATCGGCCTGATCGGCGGCGTGATCACGCTGAGCCGGGGTTTTGTGCACTGGGTGTTCGTCCTGTCCGTGGTCGAGGACCTGGTGCTCGTGGGCACGCTGATCCCCGGCGGCATCCTCCTGTTCCTGCGCAAGCCGCTGGGCCGGCTGCTCACGATCATCGGCAGCGGCGTCGCCATCCTGACGGCGCTCGTTTCGCTGGTGCTGAGCGCGATCGGCGTGGGCCTGCTCGCCAGCGGCGTCAGCGGCGCCTACCTGGGCGGCGCTGTCTTCGGGCTGCTGCTGGTCCTGCTGCCGGCGGGCGCGACGCTGACCCTCGCGATCGTCAAGCCGACCGCGCGGTGGTGTGAGAGCTCCGCGGCCCCGACGTACTGAGGGGTGTATTTCCCCGGCCGTTCCCGGATCCGACTGGTATGCCCACCATCGGGAAGGAACGACCATGCCGGAACCCCAGCTCTACCACGCCCGGGCCGACGCCGAACGCGCGCTGCTGCTCGCGGGCACCACGTCGCCGTTCACCATCACGGTCCGCTTCGCGGGCGGCCTGACCCAGTCGCAGATGGACGCTTTCGCCGCGGCCGCCGACCGGTGGGCCAAGGTGATCGTCGGTGACCTGCCGGACGTCGTCATCGGCGACGAGGCGGTCGACGACGTGCTCATCATCGCGCGCGGAGCCGACATCGACGGCGAGGGCCACATCCTCGGCCAGGCGCACATCACCCACGTGCGCCCGGCGGGCGGCGAGCGGACGGCGCTGCTGCCGGCGCGCGGCGAGATGACCTTCGACAAGGTCGACCTGGCCAAGATGGAGGCCGAGGGCATCCTCGGCGACGTGATCACCCACGAGATGGGCCACGTCGTCGGGGTCGGCTCGCTCTGGGAGGCCAAGGGCCTGCTGGTCGGCAAGGGCACGACGGACCCGGCGTTCTCCGGGCCGGCCGCGATGGCGGAGTACCACAAGCTGCGCAACGGTTCCGGCGACCCGGTGCGGGTGCCGGTCGAGAACACCGGCCAGCCGGGCACGCGCGACGTCCACTGGCGGGACCGCACCTTCGGCAACGAGCTGATGACGGGCTTCGTGAACCCGGCGCCGAACCCGCTGAGCCGGCTCACCGCCGCGTCGCTGGACGACCTCGGCTACCAGGTCGACCTCGAAGCCGCCGACCCGTACGGGCTGCCGGCGTCGACCGAGTCGGTGCAGCCGGCCGAACGGCTGGCGGTGCACGCGCTCGCGGTGCGGCCCGCGCCGGTCGAACTGTCCCGTGCGGACCTTCGCTGACGCATTGCCGTGGCCGGTTCCGGAGCTCCGGAACCGGCCACTGGCACGGGCGCTGGCCAAATGCATCGTTACAGATGTATCGTTTCCGATGTGAAAGCCGGTGAGCTGTACCTGCTCGGCAAGCACCTGATGGAGCTCGCGGCCCGCGGGATGCGCGACGAAGCGGATCCCGACGTGCCGGAGATCTACCTGGTGCTCATCTCGGTGCTCGTCGAGGTGCCGGACATCTCGATCAGCGAGCTCACCGCGCGCACCGGGTTCGCGCAGAGCCACGTCTCCGCGGCCGTCGCGAAACTGCGGGAGGAGGGGGCGCTGCGCACGCGCCCGGACCCCGCCGACCGCCGCCGCACCCTCGTCAGCCCGGTCGAGGGGCTGGTCACCGCGGTCGCCGGCCGCCAGCAGCGGGACGCGGGGCAGATCCTGGCCGCGGCGCTGGCCGAGTGCGGCTCGGACGCGGACCACGCCGCGCAGCTGGCCGAAGCCGCCGAGGAGCTGTACCGCCTGCTCACCGCGCGAGCGCTCGGCGTCGGCGGGGAAGCCGCCCTGATGCCGCTGCACTCCCTGGCCGAGCGGGCGACCGGCAAACCGAGGGGGAGAACTTGACCGACTACCCGTTCCCCGGCGAGGAACCGTTGCGCTGCTCGCCCGAGTTCGCGCGGCGGCAGGACGAGGAACCCGTCGCGCGGGTGCGCCTCGCGACCGGCGAGGACGCCTGGCTCGTCACCCGCTACGACGACATCCGCGCCCTGCTGGCCGATCCGCGGTTCCGGCCGTGGCTGCCCGGCACGCCGGACACCGGCGCCGGCGGTCTGCTCTTCACCATGGCCGGCCCGGAACACACCCGGCTCCGGCGCATCGCCGCCCAGGCGCTCACCCCGAGGCGGGTGGAAGCCTTGCGCCCGCGCGTGGAACGGCTCGCCGCGGACCTCGCCGCCCGGCTCGTCGCGGCGGGTCCGTCGGCGGACGTGCTGGCCGGGTACTCGATCCCGCTCGCGCTCGCGGTGCTCGACGAGCTGCTGGGGATCCCGCCGTCGGCGCGGGAGGAGCTGCGGGGCTGGCTCGACGGCGTGCTGGCGGTGTTCACCGCGCCGAGCTACGCGGAAATGGCCGAGGCAGCGCAAAAGCTGGGCGGGTACCTCGCCCGGCTCGTCGAAGAGAAACGGCGGACACCCGGCGACGACCTGCTGACCGGGCTGCTGCGGGCGCGCGACGACGCCGGCGACGCGCTGAGCCCGGAAGAGGTCACCCAGCTCGCCTTCGCGATCCTCATCGCCGGGTACGTCCCGCCCGCGAACGCGCTGGCCGTGGCCGTGCTGCGGCTGGCGGCCGAGCCGGACCTGCCTCGCGACCCCGCGTCGGTGCCCGCGCTGGTCGAGGAACTGCTGCGGCAGGACCAGGGTTCGGCCGCCGACCAGGGCCGGGTGGCGCTCGAGGACACGACCGTCGGCGGGGTGCCGGTCCGCGCGGGCGAGTTCGTCCTCGCCGCCCTGCGGGCGGGCAACCACGACGCCCGGCGGTTTCCCCGACCGGCCACAGTGGACACGAGCCGGGCGCCGGGGCACCTCACCTTCGGCCACGGGCCGCACCACTGCCTCGGCGCGGCGCTGGCCCGGCTCGAGCTCACGGCCGGCGTGACCGCGCTGCTGGCCGCGGCACCCGGGCTGCGGCTCGCGACGCCGGTCGAGGAGCTCCCGTGGCGGCGGATGTTCCTGACGCTGCAAGGTCCCGCCGCCGTCCCGGTCAGCTGGTGACGCTCACGGGGCCCAAGGCGGGGAGACGGCCCAGCTGCTGTCCGCCGTCAGCGTCTGCGGCCGGTCGGAGCCCGTGCTCGCCCCCGCCCCCGAGGCGATGTAGACCTGGGAGTCGTAGTGCCGCAGGAACGCACCCGGGATGTTGAGCGACTCGAACGTCACCCCCGTGCCGCCGATCCCCGGCCGGGTGCAGAACGTCGCGTCCGCGCGCATCAGGGCCGAGCCGTCGTCCGGTGAGTTGCGGACCCGGCCGTCCTGGTGGCGCAGGAACTGGCCGGGGAAGTTCACCGACTCGAAGGAGTAGCACGACGACTCGCCGAGCCCGCGCCGGACGGTGTAGGTGGCGTCCTGCTTGAGCAGCGCGCTGCTGCCGCCGTCGACCACCTCGGTGTAGGCCAGGCCGCCGGCGTGCCGCAGGTAGCGATCGGTGTAGCCCCACGTCGTCACGCGCAGGGACTGCCGCGCGTTCACCGCGAGCGGCGCCGAGCTGCGCCACAACGCCGGCGCGGCCACGTTCCAGGTCGCGTCCGCGGCGAAGCTCGTCGCCGTGTCCCACGGGTTCGGGCCGCCGCTGACGGCCAGGTAGACGTTGTCGTTGTAGCGCCGCAGGTAGCGGCCCGGCAGGTTCAGCGACTCGAACGACGTCCCGCCGGCCGCGAGGCCCGGCCGGCTGCACCAGGTGGCGTCCGCGGCGAAGGTGCCGCCGGTGTCGCTGTCGATCCGGACGCGGTTTTCGCTGTGCCGCAGGTACTTCCCGGGGAAGTTGACCGATTCGAACGAGAAGCACTTCGGGTTCGCCAGCCCCGCCACGGTGCGGAACGACGCGTCCTGCCGGGCGGCGTCCGGGCTCGCCGTCGTCAGGATATCGGTGCGGGCCGAGGAATCGGCGTGCCGAAGGTACCGGTCGGTGAACCCGGGGGTGGTCACCTTGAACGACCGGAGGTGCCCCAGGGTCAGCGGCACGGCGGCGTTCAGGTTCTTCGACGCGGCGATCAGGTCGGCGTGCGCCGCGCGGACGCGGGCGGTGTCGACCTTCTGGACCCGCCGGTCGTAGGTGTAGAGGCCGTTGTATTCGCCTTCGACGTCGGTGATCTCGGTGTAGACCGACGCCGAGACCCCCTTGGTGGTCATCAGCTGCCGGACGTCGCGGACCATGCCGGTGTAGCGGTCGTTGAGCTGGTCGGCGCTCGACATCTGCTCGTAGGCGAAGAACCGGCCGTCCGGACTGTATTCGTGACCGGGGTTGCGCAGCCCGAGACCGCCGAACTCGCCGAGCACCGACGCACGGGTCGCCGACGGCGGGGCCGCGTCCGGTCCGGTGTAGACGTGCCAGTCGATGAGGTCGCCGGTGCCCGGGTCACCCTTGGCGGCACAGCAGTTGATGCCGCTGTGCGGGTTCATCAGCCGGGTCGGGTCGTAGCTCTCCAGGCTGCTCGTGACGCGCTTGGTGTCCTCGAAGTTCCACTCGCCCCAGCCTTCGTTGAACGGCACGTAGGTCACGACGGCGGGGGAGAAGCGGTGTTCGTCGACGATCTCGCGGGCCTCGGTCTCGAACTCGGCGATCTGCGCCGGTGTCCGGTTCGACTCGGCGGCCGTGGTCGACGGGATGTCCTGCCACACCAGCAACCCGAGCCGGTCGGCCCAGTAGTACCAGCGCGCGGGCTCGACCTTGATGTGCTTGCGGACCATAGTGAAGCCGAGGTCCTTGTGCTTCCGGAGGTCCGACGCGAGCGCCTCGTCGGTCGGCGCGGTGTACAGGCCGTCCGGCCAGAACCCCTGGTCGAGGGTGCCGATCTGGAAGACGAACTCGCCGTTGAGCGTCGGGCGCACCACGCCGTTGATCGTCTTCGTGCCGACCTCGCGCATGCCGAAGTAGCTGACGACCTGGTCGACCGTGGTGCCCGCGGCGTTGCGCAGGGACACGCGCAGGTCGTAGAGGAACGGGTCGTCGGGTGACCACCGCCGCGCGTTCGGCACCGGCACGGAGAACTCGGTGAACCCGCCGGTCGCGCTGCCCACGACGGCGCCGCCGGTCATCGACTCGGCGAGCACGGAGTACCCGCTGACGTCACCGCGCCCGAAGACGCGCACCCGCGCGGTGTTGTTCGCCAGGTTCGGGTAGACGTCGACGGAGAAAATGGACGACGCGGCGGTCGGCTCGAGCCAGACGGTCTGCCAGATGCCCGAGCTGGGCGTGTAGAAGATGCCCGAGGGGTTGGTGACCTGCTTGCCGAGCGGCTGCTTCTCGCCGCGGCCGTCGGTCGGGTCGTAGACGCGGACGAAGATCTCGTTCGTGCCCCCGGTGAGCTGGGCGGTGACGTCGGCCTCGAACCGGTCGTAGCCGCCCTTGTGCGTGGCCACCTGGACACCGTTGACCCACACCGTGGACTCGTAGTCGACGGCGCCGAAGTGCAGCTGGACGTGCCGGCCCGCCCAGGCCGCGGGGACGGTGAAGGTGCGGCGGTAGAACATCACGTCACGGTTGTCGTTGCGCATGATGCCCGACAGCGCGGACTCGACCGGGTAGGGCACGAGGATCCGTTCGGGCAGGGTCTGCCCGAACGGCGGCGTGGCGTACCGGTCGACGCTGTTGTTCGGCCCGGCGGCGGGGTTGAGGAACTCCCATTCGCCGTTGAGCGACTGCCACTCGGGCCGCGTCATCTGCGGCCGCGGGTACTCGGGCAGCGGGTTGGTGGTGCTCACCTGCGAGGTCCACGGCGTGGTGAGCGGCGGCGTCTTCGGCACGACGGCGGCCGGTTTTGCGTTCGCGGCCGACAGCGCGGGGCTCACGACAATCGCGCAGAGCAGCGCGAGAACCAGGGTGACGAGGCGGCGCATCGGACTCCTCGGACGGAATGCGCACGGAAGCCGTGAACCGCCCTGGCGGGGACGGCGGAGAACTCCGGGCGGGACGGCGAACGGGGGTGCACGCGGAGCCCGGAGCACTACGGCGGGCTCGTCGAACCGAACATAACACGAGACAAGGACAAACGGAACAACTCAGAAACCACCAGACAATCAACACGGGTGGCTGTTGCCGCCTGGTGGGGTTCGGTTCGATCGTGCCCGCAGGTGTGGGAGGTTCGCCGGGAATGGGGCGGGAATGTCCGGAACTGGTCGCGGGGGCGGGAGTCCGGTGTCCGGATCCGGCTGCGGGATGCCCGAGTGCGGCTCGGCTCGGCTTGGCTCGGCCGGAACGCCATGAATGACTCATTCATGGCGTTCCGGCGAGGTGAATGAGTCACTCATGGCATCGGCGGCGGCATTGGCACCGGCGGCGGCACCGGCGCCCGCGGCCGCGCCGGTAGCGCTCAGCAGCGGCGCTCAGCAGCGGCGCTCGGCGGTAGCGGCAGTGGCGGCGCTCAGCGCTCGGCGGCGGCGACAGCGGCGGTGGCACCGGCACCGCCGGCACCGTCGGCTGCTCCGCGTCAGGCGAGGGGGTACTTCACCCCGGTCAGGTCCTCCGAAACCGCCCACAGCCGCCGCTGGGTCGCCAGGTCGTAGGACTGGGGGCTGGAGGCCACCACCTCCGGCCGTCCGCGGTAGCCGCCCGGGGCCGCCGGGCCGTAGTACTGGCCGCCGAGGGCGGCCGGGTCCGTGGCCGCCCGGAGGATCGGGAGGGTGCCCATCGCCGAGCTCTGGCTGATCAGCGGGGCCACCACCGGGAACAGCGCGCGGGTGATCGCGGGGGAGTTGCGCATCAGCTCGGTGCGGGCCACGCCCGGGTGCGCCGCCACCGCCGCCGTGGTCCCGTGCGGGGCGAGGCGGCGCTGCAGCTCGTAGCTGAACATCAGGTTGGCCAGCTTCGCCTGCCCGTACGCCGCGACGCGGTCGTAGGAGCTCTCCCACTGCAGGTCGTCGAAGTGGATCGCCGCGCGGATGCGGTGGGCGATGCTCGCGACCGTCACCACGCGGGAGCCGGCCACCGGCAGGAGCAGGTCCAGGAGCAGGCCGGTGAACGCGAAGTGGCCGAGGTGGTTGGTGCCGAACTGCAGCTCGAACCCGTCGCGCGTGGTCTGCCGCGGCGGGTACATCACGCCGGCGTTGTTGATCAGCAGGTCGATCTTCGGCACCGTCGTGTGCAGGTCGGCCGCCGCGGCGCGGACGGAGTCCAGCGAGGCCAGGTCCAGCTCCTGCACGGACACGTCGCCGCCGAGGCGCGCGGCCGCCTGCTTGCCCTTCTCGACGTCGCGGACGGCCAGCACCACCGACGCGCCGCGCTCGGCGAGCACCTTCGCGGTGTCGAAGCCGAGGCCGGTGTTGGCGCCGGTCACGACGACCACGCGGCCCTTCTGGTCCGGGACGTCCTGGTCGCTCCACTGCTTGCTCATGGCGGTTCCCCTACTCGTTGCCGGTCTTTGCGGACCGTCGGTCTGTTATGACCGACGTTAAGGAACCGTCGGTCTGTTGTCAAGAGACCGCCAGTCCGTAATCCGCCCCGGTGGGGTTACGCTGGGTCGCATGACGTTCCAGCGGGCGCGCAGCGCCGAGCAGCGGGAGGAGCGGCGCCGCAAGATCCTCGGCACCGCGCTGGTGATGCTCGACGAGATGCCGGTGGCCGACGTGAGCCTCACCGAGCTGAGCCGCCGGGTCGGCCTGGCCAAGTCGAACGTGCTGCGCTACTTCGAATCCCGGGAAGCGGTGCTGCTCGAACTGCTGCAGCAGGCACTGGACGACTGGCTGGCCGAGGCGGCAGGCGAGCTGGCCGACGGCGTCGACCCGAGCCTGCCGGCGGGCGCGCGGGCCGACGCGTTCGCCGCTATCGTCGCGCGCACGCTGGCCCGGCGGACGGTGCTGTGCGACCTCGTCGCCGCGCAGGCCGCGGTCCTGGAGCACAACGTGTCGGTGGACGTCGTCGTGCGCTACAAGCGGTCCGCGCTCGCCGGCCTCGACACGATGGTCGGCCTGATGCGCCGCTACCTGCCGGAGGTCGGCGCCGAAGCGGAGTCGGTCTGCCTGCTGGCGATGATCCTGACCGGCGGACTCTGGACGCACACCCAGCCCTCGGCCAGCGCGCTCGCCGCCTACGAGGCGGACCCGTGCCTGGCCGGGTTCCGCCTGGACATGGCGCCCGCGCTGGAGCACGCGCTCGCGACGCTGATCGCGGGCGCGATGGCGCGCGTCAGGCCGTGAACCGGCACGCACCGAAGCGGGCGGTGGTCACCGCATGGCGAGCGCCTCGTCCACGGTCGGGGCTAGCACGAGCAGCTCGTGGGCGCCGGCGAGCCGGATGGTCCGCAGGACCGTGGGACCGGTGGCGACAACCCGCAGCCGGTGCGACGAGTCTTCGGGGGGACGGCCCGCGAGCACGATGGCGTTGATGCCACTCGAGTCGAGGAACGTCACACCGGTGAGGTCGAGCACGACGGGGCCGGTCGCGGCGGCTTGGACGGCGGTCAGGGTGCGGCCGAACTCGGGGACGGTCAACAGGTCGAGCTCGTCCAGCACGGCGAGCACCACCGCGTCGCCGCGCCGGCTGACAGTGCACCGGAAGATCGACGGGTCGTGGGGGACTTCGGGGGTTTCGTTGCCGGACACCGGTCCATTTTCCCCGGAACGGGCGATGTCCGCAGTGTGGTGGGTACGTGGTTTGCCGGTTCCCCGTCGTGGGTACTTCCTCGCGCGACGAAGGAGGATCGCATGGCGGTGCGTGTCAGTGCCACCCGGCCCGGCGGGGTGTGCGTTCGATGAGCGCTCCCGCGGTCCTGCCCCGCGCGCCGGTCACTGTGGACACTCCCCGCCAGCGCAAGCGGGACGACTACTCCCACTGCCGCCCGCTGTTCGACCGGCTGGCCGCGCTGCCCGACGGTGACCCCGCCCGCGAACCCCTTCGCGAGCGGCTGATCATCGAGTTCCTCCCGCTCGCCGAACACGTCGCGGTGCGGTTCAGCGGGCGCGGGCAGTCCCGCGACGATCTCGTGCAGGTGGCCCGGATCGGCCTGGTCAAGGCCGTCGACCGGTTCGAGCCCGCGAAGGGCGCGGACTTCCTGTCCTTCGCGGTGCCGACGGTGATGGGTGAGGTACGCCGCTTCTTCCGCGACAGCGGCTGGGCGGTGCGGGTGCCCCGCGGCCTGCAGGAGCTGCAGGGCCGGCTTTCCCGCGGCACGACGCACCTCGCGCAGCAGCTGGGCCGGGCGCCGACGCCCAGCGAGCTCGCGAGCCACCTCGGCCTCGACGTCGAGACGGTGCGCGAGGGTCTGCTCGCCGCGAACTGCTACGAGACGTCGTCCCTGGACCGCCCGCTCGACGAAGGCGGGCTGTCGCTGGCCGACACGGTGGGCGAGCCGGACGCCCGGATGGAGCTCGTCGAGGACCGCCAATCCCTGGCCCCGCTGCTGAAACGGCTGCCGGAACGCGAGCGGGCGATCCTCGAGATGCGGTTCTTCGAGGGGTTGTCGCAGTCGCAGATCGCTGCCCGCGTCGGTTTGTCCCAGATGCAGATTTCCCGGCTGCTCACCAAGACCCTGCACCAGCTGCGCGCTCAGATCGGCGACTAGACACCCCGTGGCCGCCGTCCACAAAGGAGAGTGCTACTCCGGAACCGGCGGGCAGGCGAGACCGGAGTTCGCGCAGCCCAGCCGGCCCCACACGATCTTGCCCTCGTCGTGGTGGCTCACGCCCCAGGCGGAACAGATCTGGTCGACCAGCCGCAGCCCGCGGCCGCCCTCGCTGTCGGGGGTGCGCAGGTGCGGCGCTTCGGTCACGGTGTCCGCGACCGCCACGGTGATCTCGCACGGGTCTTGGCTGTGCAGCATCCGCAGCTGCACCGGGCCATGGGCGTGCCGGTAGGCGTTGTCCAGCAGTTCGGCCACCACCAGCAGAGTGTCTATCCGGTGCGCTTCGCCGAGCGTGGCGAGCCGGGCCCCGGCCCAGTGCCGGGCGGCGGTCAGGTCCGTCAGGTCGGCGCCCGTGAGGTCCAGGCTTTGCCAGTCGGCCTGGTCGTCGCGATCCCAGGCTACCGGCACGGTGGAACTCCTCTCGACGACCAGCCGGCGGCACAAAACCGCCGGGATGTGATCGTCTCCGCGCCGAGAATACCCATGTTCGCGACGTTTACTCGCGTTTCGGGCCCAGCGCGGCCCGGGCCGTCTCGACGTCCGGGTGGATGCGCAGGAGGTCGGCGAGCCCCAGCAGGGCGACGGGCCGGAGGATGGCGCGCTGCGCGGTGACGATCACGAACTCCGTGCCCGCCTCTTCGGCGGTGGTGTGGCCGTGGATCAACGCGGTCAGTCCGCTGGAGTCGCAGAAGGTCACGTCCGTCAGGTCGGCGATGACGGGACGCCCGTCGCCGATCGCGGTCGTCAGCTGGGTGCGCAGGTCTTCGGAAACCGCCGAGTCGATCTCCCCGACCGCGCGGAGCAGCGTCTCGTGGTCAGTCGAGGTGATGGCGATGGCGAAGTCGGGCGGGGCCGCCAAGGGTGAGCTCCTCCGGATCGGCGTGCGCCGGCAGGGAGCACACGGCTAGAGCACCGCGGCTGGGTCCTCAACCGCGTCTGCGGGAGACGGTAGCAGCCGGGCCGGGGCGCCACCGCTCAGCGGCGCCGCAGCGCCAGGAGCGCGATGTCGTCCTCCGCGGCCGCGCCGAAGCGGGCGAGCAGGGTGTCGCACAGGATTTCCAGATCGGCGTCGTGGGTGACCGCCGTGCGCAGCAGCTCCATGCCGTCGTCGACGACGCTGCCCCGCCGCTCGACCAGGCCGTCGGTGACGAGCAGCAGCAGCGTGCCGGGGTCGAGCGTGAGCGACGTCGCCGCGGGCCGCGGCAGGCCGATGCCGAGCAGCGGCCCCTTGATGCCGAGGTAACGCGCTCCGGACGCGTCGGCGAGCAACGGCGGGATGTGCCCGGCGTTCGCGACCTCCGCGGCGCCCGTCGCCGGGTCGAGCGCGACGAGGCTGACGGTGGTGAGCCCGCGCGGGTGGTAGCGGCGCAGCATGGCGTCCAGCCGCTCGAGGATCTCGACCGGCCCGTGCCCTTCGACGGCGTAGGCGCGCAGGGCGTGGCGGACCTCACCCATCACCGTGGCGGCTTCGAGGGAGTGCCCGACGACGTCGCCGACGGCGATGAGCAGCCGCCCGCCGAGGTCGGACACCTCGTAGAAGTCGCCGCCGATCTCGGCGTTGTCGCTCGCCGGGGCGTACCGGGCGGACATCTCCAGGCCGGGTCGCACCGGCAGCTCCCGCGGCAGCAGGCTGCGTTGCAGGGTGAGGGCGAGCTGGTGCTCCTCGGTGAACGACCGCATCGCCTCGCACGCCAGCGCCGTCGCCTGGCCCAGCTGCACCAGGAGGTTGCGGTCGTCGTCGGACCGGATCGCACCCGGCTCGACGGTCAGGACGAGGGGGACCAGCGACGGGTTCGCCTGGGCGAACGCGAGGGTGGTCCCGTCCGGGGAGGTGACCAGCTGGGCGAAGGAAGCCTCCGTGCCCGGGTTCGCCGCGCTCACCGACCTGGTGACCTCCGCCAACGCGCGGAACGTGTCCGAGCGCACGAGCGGCGTCCGGCCCGGCCCGTCCGTGGCGGCCGAGCGGACCACGCCGTGGTGACTCGAACTGAGGACCGTGGCCGGGCCCTCGAAGACGGCCGCGGCGCCCGCGGCGGCCGCGACGAGCACGTCGTCGAACGTGGTGGCGCTGTTCATGGCGCGGGTGGCGCGGGTCAGCCGGTCCAGCCGCACCGCCAGCCGCTCGGCCCGCGTCCGGGCCCGGTAGTACCGCAGGGCGGCCTCGACGGTGGCCACCAGCTCGCCCGGATCGACCGGCTCGACGAGGTAGCCGTCCGCGCCGCGGTCGAGCCCGGTGGTGCGGTCCTCGACCTCGATGGCGGTGGCGGAGATGTGGATGACCGGCATCGCCGCGGTGCGCGGGTCGCCCTTGACCCGGTCGCAGACGTCGAAACCGCTCATGTCCGGCAGGTTGACGTCCAGCAGGACGAGGTCGAGCGGCTCGCCGTCCAGTGCGGCCAGTGCCTCCCGGCCGGTCTTGGCCTCGGTGACGCGGTAACCGTTGCGGCGCAACCAGCTGCTGGTCAGGTACCGGCTCGCCTCGAGGTCGTCGACGACCAGGATGTTCGCTCTCGCGCGCTCGCCGGGATCACTCATCTGGGCACCGTCCTGGCCACGACCGCGAAGGCTTCACCGACTGCCAGTCTGAGGGTTTCGGGGGAGACCTGCGACTTGAGCAGCAGACCCGCCCGGAGCCCGGCGCCGGTGAGGTCCAGCCCCTCCGGCGCGGCCGAGGAGACCACGACCACCGGGATGTCCCGCAGGCCGGGCTTTTCGCGCAGCACCTGCAGCACTTCGCGGCCGTTCATGCCCGGCATGAGCAGGTCGAGGAAGACCAGGTTCGGCCGGTGCCGGTCGAACACCTCGATCGCCTCCCGCCCGTCCGCGGCGTGCCGGACGTCGGTGGCGAGGTCGTGGACCAGCCGGGCGAGCCGGTCGCGGAACTCGGCGTCGTCGTCGACGATGAGCAGCGAGCCGACGCGGACCGGGGTCGCCCGGCGCGGGTCGGGGCGTGGCAGGCGGAGCACGACGGTCGTGCCCGTGCCGTGCTCGCTGGACAGCTCCAGGCTGCCGCCCAGGATCTCCGCGAGCCGCCGCGCGTAGGGCAGGCCGAGCCCGGTGCCCGGCACCCGGGCCTGCAAATCGTTGTGCACCTGGTGGAACTCTTCGAACACCCGGTCCTGCTGGTCGGCCGGGATGCCAATGCCGGTGTCGGACACGGTGAAGCGGACGTCGTCGTCGTCCGTGCCGACGGTCAGCCGGACCTCGCCGCGCTCGGTGAACTTGAGGCTGTTGGACAGCAGGTTGCGCAGGATGCGCACCAGCATCGTCTCGTCGGTGATCAGCGGCGGCGCCGGTTCGGGGACCTCGATCACCAGCTCGACCGCCGGCGAGGCCACTGTGGACCGCAGGGCGCCGCGCAGCTGGAGGCAGACGGCTACCAGGTCGACCTGGGACGGTTGCGCGACCAGGTGGCCGGACTCGGCCTTCGCGGTGTCGAGCAGCTCGTTGACCAGCGACAGCAGCGTCGAACCGGCGTCGTTGACCAACCCCACCTGGCGCCGCTGGTCGTCGGTGAGCGGGTCGGCGCCCGGGCCGCTCAGCAGCCGGGCGAGGCCGATGACGGAGTTGATCGGCGCGCGCAGCTCGTGGCTGATGTTCGACCAGAACCGGGTCTTCGCCTCGCTGGCCGCCTTGAGCTGACTGGACTTCTCGTTCAGCTCGGCGTAGAGCGCGACCACCCCGCGGTTGGTTTCTTCGAGCTCTTCGGAGAGCTCCTTGTAGAGGGCGACCACACCATGGTTGGTCTCCTCCAGCTCTTCGTTGAGCCGAGTCAGTTCCCGGCTCTTCGCTTCGAGGCTTTCCAAGGTTTCCAGCAGGTCCTGGTTCTGGGCCCGCAGCTCGTCCATCGGCGTGCTCATGCCCTGCCGCGCCAGGACTTCGCGCAGCCGCGCGAGGTCGGCGGGCCCGGGCGGGCGGAGCCCGGGGGAGCGCAGCTTGCGCAGGGAGACCACGTTCTGCCCCGCCTCACAGGTGACGTCCAGGCCGTCCATCAGCCGTTCCGCGGTGGCGCGGCCGGCGTCGAGGACCGCTTCGGCCGCCCGGCCGCGCCAGCTGAACTCGGCGACGAGCGCGGCCGGTGCGTCGGCGAGCACGAACCGCACGGTGGCCGGCACTCCGGCGGCGACCAGGTCGCGGCCGACGTCGCTGAGCACGGTGGCGACGCGGACCTGGTCCTGGCTCTCCAGGCCGACGGCCGCGGCGACCTCCCGGCCGCAGCGGCGCACGGTGAACACGTCCGGCTCCGCCGCGATCGGCAGGCGGATGAGCTCGTCGCGCTGCCGGGCGGTCACGGCCGTGGTTTGCCGACGAGGACGCCGGCGTCGTCGTTGCGGGTGCCGGCGTCGCGCAGCAGGCAGGCCGCGATCTCGAGCGGGCCGGCCGCGAACTGCCGCTCGCGGCCTTCGGCGCTCCAGCGCTCGGTGAGGCCGTCCGAGTGCAGGACCACGGTCGCGCCGGGCGGGAGGGCGTAGTCGAAGGCGCGGATCGTGCGGGCCTGGTAACCCGCGACACCCGGCACCGAGACCATGCCCTGCTTGCGGCCGTCGGCCACCACACTGCCGGCGATGTTGCCCAGACCGGCGTACCGGACCGTCCCCGCGGCCACGTCGACGTCGGCGATCGCGATCGCGCCGCCGCGGGTTCCGCGCAGGGCCTCGTGGATGCGCTTCACCACCGCCTCTGGGCGTTCGGTCGCGTGGGCGCAGAACGTTTCGACCGCGGCGCGGGCCGCCGCGGCCGCCAGCGGGCCGTGCCCCGACCCGTCGCACATCATCAGGCGCAGCCGCCCGGGTTCCTGGTGCACGGCGTAGGCGTCGCCGCAGACGTCTTCCCCGCCGATCGGCCGGGTGAGGCCTGTGGCGGTCTCCCCGGACAGCTCGGCCGGTGCCGTGAGCCGGGAGTGGAAGCGCGCGGTGACGACCGTGCCGCGGCCGGGTTCGGAGAGCACGGCGGTCGTGTCGGCGAGCCGGCGCACCGTCCCCATGCCGAGACCGAGCGTCCCGGTGGTCGATTCGCCGTCCTGGCCGGAGACGACGACATCGGCCATCCCGGGGCCGCGGTCGATCGCGACGACCTCGACGGCGGCCTCGGTCACCGCCCGGACGGCCCGCACGACCAGCATGCCTTCGACGGCGTGCTTGGCGAGGTTCGTCTCCAGTTCGGTGACCGCGAGGCCGACCTCGGCCGCGCGGACCTCGTCGAACCCGAGCCGGGTGGCGAGCCCCGCCGCGGCACGGCGGGCCCGGCCGTGCGCGGTGTCGCCCTCCACCCGGACCCAGGCGAGGTCCTCGGTGACCGGCAGGCAGGCGCCGTCGATCATCGGGCCCACTTCACGACGGTGATCTCGGTGCCGCGCCCGACCTCGGTGTCCAGGTCGAACTGGTCCACCAGCCGCTTGGCGCCGCCCAGGCCGAGCCCGAGGCCGGTGCCGCTGCTCCAGCCGTCGGCCAGGGCGACGGTGACGTCCGGGATGCCCGGGCCGTCGTCGTGGAAGGTGGCGCGCACGCCCTTGCGGCGGCCGTTGTCCACCTCTTCGACACGGGCCGACCCGCCGCCGCCGTAGATGAGCGTGTTGCGGGCGAGCTCACTGGTCGCGGTGACCAGCTTGGTCTGGTCCACCAGCGACAGCTTGAGCCGCAGGGCGTAGGCGCGGACCAGCTGCCGGACCCGGACGACGTCCTCGTCGGCGCGGATCACGATCTCGTCGGGTCCGTCCGCGGCGGCGGTCATCCGGTGACCCGGACGGATTCATCGTCCCGCTCGACCGACGCACCCCTCCTTCGCGCGGTGAGCTTCTGCAGGACCGAGATCCCGCGGTCCAGGTCCAGGGCCGTGTGCACGTCGCCGAGGGTCAGGCCGAGCTCGACCAGCGTGATCGCCACCGCGGGCCGCATGCCGACGACGACCGTCTCCGCGTCGAACAGCTTCGACAGCGACGCGATGGTCGCGAACATGCGCCCGATGAACGAGTCGACGATCTCCACCGCGGAGATGTCGATGACCACGCCGGACGCGCCGGTCGTGCTGATCTTGTCGGCGAGGTCCTCCTGCAGGGCCAGCACGCTCTGGTCCTGCAGGTCGATCTGGATCGACACGAGCAGCATGTCGCCGATCTTGAGGATGGGGACGCGGTCCATCAGCGGGTCCGATCGCGGGTGCCGGTCACGACCACGCCTTCGCGGTGCAGCGCGTGCCGCAGCGCGTCGGCCAGGGTCGCCTTGGTGGCGATGTCGCCGAACTCGATCCCGAGCGCGACGATGGTCTGCGCGATCTGCGGCCGGATGCCGGAGATGGTGCACTCGGCGCCCATCAGCCGCGCCGCGACGACGGTCTTGAGCAGGTGCTGCGCGACCTGCGTGTCGACGGCCAGCACGCCGGTGATGTCGATGATCGCGTGCTCGGAGCCGGTCTCGACCAGCGACTCCAGCAGCTTCTCCATGACGACCTGCGTGCGCGCCGAGTCGAGGGTGCCCACCAGCGGCACCGCGAGCACGCCTTCCCAGAGCTTCACGACCGGGGTCGTCAGCTCGAGCAGCTGCTCGGACTGTTCCTTGATGATCTCCTCGCGGGCGGCGGCGTAGGTCTCGAACGTCCAGAGCCCGAGCGTGTCGAGCAGGCCGGAGAAGGCGAGCACCTCCCGGAACACCTCGGCGCTGTCTTCGTTCTCGGTCAGCTCGGAGACGGCCTGCTTGAGCGCGAAGACGCCCGAAGCGGTCTCGGACGGGCTGAAGCCCTGGCGGGCGCGCAGGCGGGAAAGATCGGCCAGCTGCGCCTTGATCTCGCCGAACTCGGCCCGGCCCAGCCCGCCGTCCAGCGTGACGACGGGGACGAGCGAGCCGTACAGGTCGCGGAGGTCGCGCTCGAGCTCGACCGTGGTCAGCCGGCCACGCAACGCCGAGCCCGCCAGTTCAGTCCACCGGGTGATCAGCCGCTCACGCTCGGTTTCGAGCAATCCGGCCAGCCGATGGGGCCGCTCGCTTTCGGCTACCACTGATGTCTCCTCAACGGTCAAAGGTGGGACTGACCCTAGCGTGGCGGCCGGGTTCAGTGGGGGCGCAGGGCGTCGACGACGAGGTCGAGCAGCCGGCCGATCCGCTCCGGCTCGGGCCCGGGCGAGGTGGCCAGGAAGATCCCGAGCAGCAGCGTCGTGACGTCCTCGGGGTCGTGGCCGGCGCGGAAGACACCCGCTTCGGCGCCGGCGGTGAGGATCGAGCCGATCGCCGCGGTGATGCGCTGCCGCGTCACCGGCGTCGCGATCCGGCCGGACGCCCAGCCGGCGCGCAGGACGTCGGCCATCCCGCGCTTGGTTTCGACGAACGCCGCGTAGCGGTTCATCCACGCGCGGAGGGCGGCTTCGGGCGGGAGCTCGGCGAGGAACGTCGCGGCGCTGGTGGCGACGTCGTCGAGCTCGGCGGCGTAGACGGCTTCGACGAGCGCCTCGCGGGTGGGGAAGTGCCGGTAGAGGGTGCCGATCCCGACGCCGGCCTCGCGCGCGACGGCTTCCAGCGAGACGGCGCCGTCGGCCGCCGCGAAGGCGTCGCGCGCCACGGTGACGAGCTTCTCGCGGTTGCGGCGCGCGTCGGCGCGGACGGCTCGATCGGGCGAAGTCAAAACGGAGGCCCCTCCGGTTGTGCTACCTTCGGCTTAGCGGAGGTCCCTCCGCTTCTCCATCATCGCACGAAGGCGGGATCACCATGACCTCGAACGCACCCACCGGCCCGCTCGCCGGCCGCACCGTCTCGCGGGTCGGCTACGGGGCGATGCAGCTCGAACGCCTCCGCGGCGACCGCGCGGCCGCCGTCTCCTTGCTGCGCCGGGCTTTCGAGCTCGGCGTCGACCACGTCGACACCGCCGAGTTCTACGGGAACGGCTTTGTCAACGGCGTCATCCGCGAGGCGCTCGAGTCCGGCGAAGACGTCCTGGTCGCCACCAAGGTCGGCGCCGACCCCGACCCGGACGGCCCGATCCCGCTGCGGCTGGCGCAGCGGCCGGAACAGCTGCGGGCGAGCGTCGAGCAGAACCTCGTCAGCCTCGGCACGGACCGGATCCCGCTGGTCAACCTGCGCCGTGCGGACACCCGGCCGGGCGTCACGGCCGAGGGGGACCAGGTGGTGGACCTCGACGACCAGCTCGAGGTGATGACGGCCCTGCGCGACGAGGGCAAGATCGGCGCGATCGGGCTCAGCGCCGTGACCACGGAGATCCTGCGCCGGGCGCTCCCGGCGGGCATCGCCTGCGTGCAGAACGCCTACAGCCTCGTCGGGCGCGCCGACGAGGACATGCTCGCGCTGTGCGTCGCCGAAGGCATCGCGTGGGTGCCGTTCTTTCCGCTCGGCGGCGCCTTCCCCGGCCTGCCGAAGGTGACCGACGAGCCGGCCGTGCACACGGCGGCGGAGTCGCTCGGCTGCACGCCTTCGCAGGTCGGTCTCGCGTGGCTGCTGCACCACGCGCCCAACGTGCACCTCATCCCGGGCACGGCGGACACCGCGCACCTCGAGGCGAACGTCGCCGCGGGCGGGATCAAGCTCGACGAGCAGGCCCTCGCCGCGCTGGACGCGGTCCCGGTGCGGTCGACGGACGTCGCGCTCGGCTGAGCGCCGGCCCCGGTGGCGCCGCCGGGGCCGCGCGGCTCAGTTGTACCCGAGGACGATGTGCTCGCGGACGTACTCGCGTTCCGCCGGCGGCGCGCCGGTCCGCTGCGCCGGGATGTCGATCCGCCGGTGCTCGCCCCGCTGGACGGGCACGGCCTCCGTGCGCCGGTCGGCCGTGGTCGCGGTCGTTTCCATGGGTTCCTCCGTTCCGCTGCCGTTCTTGTGTGCCGACCACGATCCGCCCCGCGGGTCGAGGAACGGATGTGAAGCGCTCACGCCCCGGGGATGCGCAGCGCACGAGTAGCGGGTGTGCGGCGCGCGGGCTGCACTGGAGGCGAGGGTTTCGACGGCGGAGAAAGAGGTGTGCCATGTCCGGACCGGTTCGGGCGCCGAAGCGGGTGCCGGCGGCGCGGGCTCGCCGCGGCCTCGCGCCGCAACCCGGGTTCCGTCAGGTGATGGCCCAGTTCGCGACCGGCGTCACGGTCCTGACCGTCGGCGGAGAGGACGCGCACGGGATGACCGCGAGCGCGTTCGCGCCGGTGTCGCCGGAGCCGCCGATGGTGTTGTGCTGCGTGGCGAAGGCGGCGCGGATGCACACCGCGATCGTCACCGCGGGCTCGTTCGGGGTGAACGTCCTGGCGGCGGACCAGCACGAGCTGGCCGGCTACTTCGCCGACTGGCGCCGTCCCGGCGGGATGGCCCAGTTCGGCCCGGTCGGCCACCGCATCGGGCCGAAGACCGGCGCGCCGCTGTTCACCGGGGCGCTGGCGTGGCTGGAGTGCGAGCTCGAACAGGCGAGCGCGGGCGGCGACCACTCGATCTTCCTGGGCCGCGTGGTCGCCGCCGGCCGCGGCGCCGGGAAGCAGCCGCTCGTCTTCCACGGCGGCCACCGCCACGGCGTCGACCGGCGGGCCCGCGCCGCCTGAGCGAGTCTTACGTTGCTGTGACAGGTTTTCCCGCGGCGCCCGCGCGTCACCGGGAACTGAATATCGTCGGGTGAATGACAAACGGCGACGCGCTGGTCCTCGACACCTTCGGTCACGACGTCCACGGGGAGGGAGCGCGGCTGCGGGCCGCGGGGCCGGCCCAGCTCGTGGAACTGCCCGGCGGCGTCCGGGCCTGGGCCGTTCCCGACGCGGCGGTCCTGCGGAAACTCCTTAGCGATCCCCGGGTTTCGAAGGACCCGAACCGGCATTGGACGGCCTGGCGCGAAGGCCGCATCTCCGAAGACTGGCCGCTGCGCATCTGGGTTTCGGTGCGCAACATGTTCACCACCTACGGCCCCGACCACCGCCGGCTGCGGACGCTGGTGGCCAAGGCGTTCACCCCGCGCCAGGTCGAGGCGATGCGCCCGGACATCACCACGATCACGGCCGGGCTGCTCGAGAAGATCGAGCGCGCGGGCGCCGGCGGCGATCCGGTCGACCTGCGGGAGAGGTACGCCTACCCGCTGCCGGTCGAGGTGATCTGCCGGCTGTTCGGGGTGCCGGCCGGGCGGCGCGAGGCCCTGCGCGCGGTCGTCGACACGATCTTCGACACCACGGTGACCCCGGCCCGGGCGCAGGCGAACGCGCTGGAGCTGTACGAGATCATGCGCGGGCTCGTCGCCGAGAAGACCGCCGACCCGGGCGACGACCTCACCAGCGGGCTGGTCGCGGCCCGCGCCGGGGACACCGGCCGGCTCGAGGCCGGCGAGCTGGTCGACACCCTGATCCTGATGCTGACCGCGGGCCACGAGACGACGGTGAACCTGCTCGACCACGCCGTCACCGCGATGCTCACCCATCCGGAGCAGCTGGCCGCCGTCCGGCGCGGCGAGCACACGTGGAGTGACGTGATCGAGGAGACCTTGCGCTGGCAGGCGCCGGTGCCGTACCTGCCGCTGCGATACGCCGTCGAGGACATCACGCTCGGCGGCGGGGTGGTCATCAGTGCCGGTGAGGCGATCCTCGCCGCCTACGCGGCCGCCGGGCGCGACCCGGCCGAGCACGGCGCCACCGCCGACAGCTTCGACCTCACGCGCGAAGTCAAGCAGCACCTGGCCTTCGGCCACGGCGTCCACTTCTGCCTCGGCGCGCCCCTGGCCCGGCTCGAAGCCGCCATCGCGCTGCCGGCGCTGTTCGACCGGTTCCCCGGCCTGCGGCTGGCGGTCGATCCGGGCGAGCTGACCGGCGTCCCGTCGTTCCTCTCCAACGGCCACACCTCGATCCCGGCGCTGGTCACCCCGCGCTGATCTTCGCCGGACGGGGGAACGGGACTACTCAAATGATCGATGACCGTCACGCTTCTCTCACGTAGCGTGGGAAATCCAGTCGTCGACGTTTGGGAGGTCCCGGATGGCGCAGGAAAACACGGTCAGCGACAACCAGGCCAGCGGTCTGCTGCTCAGTGTCGAGCCGCTGCCGACGGCCGTCGACCGCGGCAAGGCCAACGGCGCGGTCGCCGACAACGACGGCAACGACTAGCCGAAGCCGTCGTGACGGAGATTCCCGGACTGGCCGACCTCGTGGCACCCCTCGAGGCCGGCCAGTTCTTCGACGACGTGCTGGGGAAGTCCCCGCGGCGGTTCCGGGGGGAGAAGGGGCGCTTCGCCGCCCTGCTCCCGTGGCGGGAGATCGACCGCGTGCTGCGGCAGCACCGCCTGGACTTCCCGCGCCTGCGCCTCGCCCTCGACGGCGAGGTCGTGCCGGCGCACACCTACACGGAGATGGTGCCGACCCGCCGCACCGGCCTGGTGCCGCGCGTGCTGTCCGCGCCCTTCGCCGAGCACCTGCGCGCCGGCGCGACCCTCGTGCTCGACTCGGTCAACGAGCTCGTCGACCAGGTCGGCGACCTCGCGGCCCGGCTCGAACACGACCTGCGCGAGCGCGTCCAGGTCAACCTCTACGCCGGGTGGGGGACCACGCACGGCTTCGACGTGCACTGGGACGACCACGACGCGTTCATCATCCAGATTTCCGGCCGGAAGCGCTGGCGGCTGCACGGCCTCACCCGCCCCTCGCCGCTGCAGCGCGACGTCGAGCTCCCGCCGAAGCCGGAGGGCGAGCCCCTCGAGGACTTCCTGCTGGAAGAGGGCGACGTGCTCTACGTGCCGCGCGGGCACTGGCACGACGTCTCCGCCGTCGGCGAGGAGTCCCTGCACCTGACCATCGGCTTCAACGCGGCCAACGGCGTCGACCTCGTGGCGTGGCTCGCCGACCAGGTGCGCGCGGACGAGCTGTTCCGCGCCGACCTGCCGCGGTTCGCCGCGCCGGAAGACCGGACGAAACGGGCGGCGGAGCTGCGGCAGCGGATCACCGAGCTGATGACCGACGAGCTCGTCGACCGGTTCCTCGCCGACCGCGACGCCCAGGCGCCCGCACACCCGCGGGTCGGCCTGCCGTGGGCCGCGACCGGCGAGCGGCTCCCGCCCGATGACGACTTCGAGGTCCGGATGCTCACCCCGCGGGCCGCGCTGGAGGACGGCGACGGCACGATCGCCCTGCTCGCGGCGGGAAAACGGCTGGTCTTCGCCGCGGCCGCCCGGCCGGTGCTCGACGCTTTGGTGAGCGGCTCACCCCGCTCGTTCGGGGCGCTCGCCGAGGCCGCGCCGGCACTCGGCCGGGCGACGCTGCGGGCGTTCCTCGGTGAGTTGGTCACACAGGGGCTGCTGGCGCCCGCTTAATCAGGTACGCTTAGGCATGCCTAAGTCGAGCTCCGAGGCACCAGGGGGAGCTTGCGCCGGACACGCAGGTGCGGCGCCGGGGTGCGCCGCGCTCACCCGAGCCCTCGGGGGTGAGCCCGCCGGCACCGCTGGCCACATGACCTCCTGGCTGCTCATCGAGCAGCCCGGCGCCTGGGCGCCCGACGCCCTCGAAACCACGCTGGACGAACTGTTCCCCGGGCGGCGGCTCGACGCCGCCCGGGAGGCCGGCCTGCGCCCGCTGCTCATCCGGAAACCGGGCCGCCACGCGCGCGTGCCGGGATCGTCGCGCACCGTCTTCGTCGCCAGCGGCCGGCCGGGAAAGCGCTGGCTGGAACGCCTGTCCCTGGACGAGCTGCCCGACGTCGACCTCGAAGCGGTGGCCGCGGGCCGCCGTGGGCACGGCGCCCCGGTGGCCGGGCCGCTGTTCCTGGTCTGCACGCACGGCAGCAAGGACATGTGCTGCGCGGTCTTCGGCCGCCCGGTGGCGACCGGCCTGGCCCAGAACCACCCCGGCCTGGTCTGGGAGGTCAGCCACGTCGGCGGCGACCGTTGGGCGGGCAACCTCCTGACGGTCCCGGACGGTTTCATCCATGGCGGCCTCGGCATGCCGGAGGCCGAGCTGGTGGCCAAGGAGGCGTTGCACGGCAACGTCCGCCTGGACCACCTGCGCGGCCGCACCTCGGCGGAAACCCCGTGGGCGCAGTACGCGGAGATCGCGGTCCGCACCCGCACGGGGCTCCGGAGCCTCGACGCCGTGCTGGCGCTCGAAGAGCACCCGCACGGCGACTCCCGGACGGTGGTCGTGGCCGCCCGGGACCGTCGCTACGAGGTGGTGCTCCGCCGGGTGCCCTCGGCCGGGTCCGGCGTGAGCCGGTGCTCCGCCCGGGTGGTGCTCTCCGGGTTCACGGTGGAGTCCGTCCGCGAGCAGAGCCGCGAGCTCACCGCCGGTTGAGCGCGCTGACCTCGTCCTGGAGCCGGCCGCGCAGTGCCGAAGTCCCGTCCGCGAGTCGCGTTTGGACGGACGGCGGCCCGCTGCGCACCGGCCCGGCCACCGGGTACACCTGGTCCTCGCCGGGCAGCGGCACGCCGGGACAGGTCGTCGCGCCGGGCCGGGAGTTCTTGGTGAGGAACACGTTCACCAGCCCGTCGACGCACGGGTTGCCGGCCAGCGCGTACTGACCGTGGAACGGCGAGTCGTCCACCGAGACCAGCGGGACACCCGCCGCCCGCGCCCCCGACTTCGCCTGCTCGTAGCCGGTCTGCGGGTCGAACTCGCCCTGCACCACCAGGATGTTCGCCGCCACTTCCGCGGGCACGTCCGGGAGCTCGTGCCGGGGCGCGTCCGACCAGAAGCCGCACGCTTCGCCGAGGCCGTACGCCCAGCCGAACAGCGGGTACTGCGGGCCTTGCCGGTCGCTGAGCCGCCGGTACCAGGCCGAGCTGCGGGTGGGCTGGTCACCGCAGGCGACGGCGTAGCGCGTGCCGGGAACCTGCGTGTAGTCGGGCGCGAGCGCGACGACCCGCGCCGGGGTCAGCTCGGCCGCGGGCACGCCGAACTTCGCGCGCGACGCGGCGTCCAGCGGCCCGGCCAGCGCGGGCGGCGGCGTGGCGGACGTCCCGTCGAGCGCGGCCGCGCCCTGGAGGAAAACCAGCGCGCCGAGCAGCCACTGGATCGGGCTGCCGTTGCCGACGAAGACGCCGTCGAAGGTGTCGGGGGAGACACCCTGGGTGCCGTAGTAAGCGCGCACGCTTTCCCACTTCGCCTTGACCTCGGCGGCCGTCCGGCCCAGCTGGTCCGGGAACGTGCGGGCCAGCCACGGCAGGTAGACGTCGTCGAACTGCCGCTGGTCGATGACCGGGAAGGCTTCGAAGTCGGCCTGCAGCCGGCCCTCGAAGTCGACGCTGGAGTCGAGCACGGTCTTGCCGGTGTGCTCCGGGAACAGCGACGCGTACTTCGCGCCGAGCCAGGTGCCGTAGGAGTAGCCGAGGTAGTTGAGCTTCTCGTCACCGAGCAGGCCGCGCACCAGGTCCATGTCGTGCGCCGTCTGCCAGGTGGTGACGAACGGCGCGAGCGCGTCGCTCTGGCACGCCTCGGCGATGGCACGCGGAACCTGCTGGTGCTGCGCGATGCTTGCGGCCGAGCGGTCCCGGGCGTCGAGGGTGCCTTGCGGCAGCCGGCCGGCCGGGACCTGGCACTGGAAGCCGTGGTCGTCGGTCCCGGCCTGCCCGGTCCCGCGCGGATCCATGCCGACGAAGTCGTAGAGCGCGTGCACCGACGGCTCCAGCGCCGCGAGCGGTCCCGCCAGCGTGGTGCCCTGGCCGCCGGGCCCGCCGGGGTTGAGCAGGAGGGCGCCGCGCCGCTCCCCGGTGGCCGCGGCCCGGCTGATCGACACCTCGAGGTCGTGCCCCGACGCCGGGTCGGCCCAGTCCCGCGGGACGACGACGCGGGCGCACTGCACGGGCGCGTCGTTCGCGGCGGGCTTGAACGGGCAGTCGCCCCAGGTGAGCTTTTGGGTCGTGTAGGGCGTGAGCGGATCGGCGGCCGCGGCCGTGGTGGCCGTGGTCGCGACGAGCAGGGCCGCCAGGGCGGCCAATCCTGTCCGGGTGGTGCGCACCGGGAGTCCTTCCGTCGGCGGGGTCGTCCGCGCCGAGCCTGGCCTCGCCGCGCGCGCCGGTGATCAGCCCGGAGGACGAACTCGCCGGTTCCGCCTCGGCCCGGGGTATGAGACACGCGCTCAGCGCGCGCCGGGGCCGCCGGGCGGAGATCATGGGCTGATGAGCGGTTCCCGGACCGGACGCGGCATCGTCGGGCGGCGGCTCGTGCAGTTCCTGCTCGACGAGATGCTCGTCTTCCTCCCCATGCTGCTGCTCGCCATCGCCGTCATCTGGCTCTTCCACCCGCACGGGCCCGCGCTGCTCGGGTTCCTCAAAGCGGTCGTCTACACGATGCTGGCGCTCGACTTCGCCGGCTTCTGGTTCGTCACCACCTGGTGGCCGTGGCGGCACGGCGGCCAGACCCCGGCGATGCGGTGGCTGCGGCTGCGGGTCGTGACGCTCGACGGCGGCCACCCGCCGCTGTCGGTGTTCGTCGTGCGGCAGCTGCTGATGATGGTCGACGGCTTCGCCTGGGGGCTGGTCGGGATCGTCGTGATGCTGGTGACCCGCCGCCGTCAGCGGTTCGGCGACGTCGTCGCGCGCACGGTCGTCGAGCGGGTGCCGCGGTCAGCGGACCAGGCCGCTTTCCCAGGCCCAGATGGCGATTTCGGTGCGGTTGCGCGCCCCGAGCTTGCGCTTGGCCGCGCCGATGTGCGTCTTGACGGTGGGCAGTGACACCACCAGCGAGCGGCAGATCTCGTCGTTCGTCTCACCGCGGGCGACCGCGCGGACGACGTCGAGCTCGCGCGGGGTCAGCGGGCTCGCCGGCTCCGTCGCGCGCCCGGGGTCGCGGCGCGCGAAGTGCGCCAGCAGCCGGGTCGTGATCGCGGGGGAGACGAGCGTTTCGCCGTGGGCGGCGGCGTGCACGGCTTCGATGAGCAGGTTCGGCCCCGCGTCCTTGAGCAGGAACCCGCACGCGCCGGCGCGCAGGGCCGCGTGCACGTTCTCGTCCAGCCCGAACGTCGTGACCATCACGACGTGCAGCGGCTCCGGGACGTCCGGGCCGGCGAGCAGCTCGGTCGCCCGCAGCCCGTCGACGCCGGGCATCCGGATGTCCATCAGCGTGACGTCGGGCCGCAGCTCGCGGGCCAGCCGCACCGCCTGGTCGCCGTCGGCGGCCTCACCGACCACCTCGATGTCCGGTTCGCCCTCGAGGATCAGCCGGAACCCCGCGCGGACCATCGCCTGGTCGTCGGCGATCAGCACTCGCGTCGGCACCCGGTTTCCCCTCGTCGGCGGTCAGCCCGGTTCGAGCGGCAGCCGCGCGACGACGCGCCAGCGCTGCCCGTCCGCCGGTCCCGCCTGCACCGTACCGCCCACCGCGGCCACCCGCTCGGCCATCCCGAGCAGGCCGTAGCCACCCCGCCGGGCGGGTTTCGCGGCGCCGTCGTTGACCACCTCGATCCGCAGCGCGCCGTCCGGTTCGTGCCGCACGAGCACCCGCACCTCGGCCGCGCCGGGCGCGTGCCGGCGGACGTTGGTGAGCGACTCGGTGAGCAGCCGGTGGGCGGTCGTCACGACCTCGGGCGCGACCGGGACCCCGGCGAGACCGGGACCGACGTCGAGGTGGATGCGCTCGTCGTCGCCGACCGCGCGGTCCACCGCGGTGGCGAGATCGGTCGGCGGCACGAACAGGTCTTCCTCGCCGGTCCGCAGCGCGCCCACCAGGCGACGCATGGCCGCGAGGGCCGTGGCGCCCGCGGTTTCGAGCTCGGCGAACGTCGAGGTGTCGCCTCCGGTGCGTTCGGCGACGCGGTGTGCGGCCTGCACCCGCACGACGATCCCGGTGACCTGGTGGGCGACCAGGTCGTGCAGCTCGCGGGCCAGGCGCAGCCGTTCGGTGGTGCGGACCTCCAGGACTTCCACGCGGGCGCGGACTTCGGCGTCGCGCAGCACCAGGCCGCCGGCCAGCGCGGCGCCCCAGACCACGGCGGCCCCGGCGGAGTAGAGCGCGGCCGGGGTGTCCGTGCCGTAGCGCAGGATCGGGGCGAGCGTCACCGCGCAGCCACCGAGAACCGCCTGCGCGGTGGCGGAACGCGGGGAGAGCCGGTGGCAGCAGGCGCCGACCACGAGCGCGATCGCCAGGGTCTCGGCCGCACCGGGCTGCGGCGGGAGCCGCGAGCCCGCCGCGGCGACGGCGGCCGTGATCACCGTGCCCAGCAAGGAAAGCCCCGAGACGGCGGTGGCGAGGACGGCGATGTGGCCGGGGAACCGGCGGCGCAGGACGGCCAGCAGCGCGACGACCGGGCCGACCCCGGGCGCGAACTCGAGGGCGACGGTGGAGAGCTCGCCCCGCACCGGACCCGCCCGGATCGCGAGCACCATGTCGAGCACCACCAGCACGGCGAGCACAACCGCCTCGGCCACGAGCGGGCCCCGGCGGCCGCTCCACGGGATCCGCGTGATCACGGACGGCCTTCGAAGGTCATCTGCCGATGGTGCCTCACGAGACGCGCCCGCGCCGCCTCCGCGGCCGGAACTCATACCGGGGTACGAGACCGCCGGCCGATCTCGTACCGCCGGTTGATCGCGCCGCCCGTGGTTCCCGTGAGACTCGGGACAAGACGACGACAGACGGAGGTTTCCCATGCGGGAGGCAGAGTTCATCACCGGCGCACGACCCGTCCAGGGGCCGGTCGAGGGGTTGCCGGGCTGGTACTTCGTGCTCGTCGGGCTGCTCGTCGCCAGCAACGACCTCACCCGGCAGTTCAGCGACCGCTACTCGTGGGTCTCCCTGCTGCCGCTGGTGCTCGTCGCGGTGCACCTGACGCTGTGGTTCACGCTGCTTTCCCGCCGCCGCAAGTACTTGCGCGCGGTGTGGCGCAGCAAGCAGGCGCTCGGCCTGGTCGCGGTCCTGTTCGTCCTGCGGCTGGGACTGCAGTTCGGGCTCACGAAGCTGACCGACAGCGCCGCGCCGCTGCACAGCTACACGCACCTGGTCATCGGCCTGGTGATGCTGGTCGTCACGACGGCCGGCGCGTGGTTCGACCAGTGGCTGATCCTGCGGGTGGTGAACCGCGACGCGCGGGTCAGCCCGGGCAGCTGAGGTCGTGCCGGGGCGCCCGGCCGGTCAGCAGGTAGCCGTCGACCGCCGCCCGGGTGCACGGGGTGCGCTGGTAGACGGCGTGGCCCGAGCCCTCGTAGGTCAGCAGCGTGGTGTTCGCCGGCGCCTGGTGGTGGATGTTCAGCGCCCACGCGTACGGCGTCGCCGGGTCGTGGCGCGAGCTCAGCAGCAGGATCCGCGGCGCCCGCGCGAGGTCGAGCCGGTGCGGCGGGTTCGCGGGCGGGCCGGGGATGCCGGTGCAGGCCATCACCTCACCGTGCCCCAGCACACTGCCCCGCATGATCGGCGCCCGGCGCAGCTCCTCGGCGCGCATCGCGGAGTACTGCGCGAAAGTGCCGATCCGGAGGTCGAAGTCCTGGCAGACGACGGCCAGGCGGATCGAATAGTAGTTGTATTCGAACTGCGCGCGCACCGGCGGCCGGCCGGCGGCGGTGTCGGCGACCAGCGTCGCGAGGGCGTCCCAGTCGGGGGTGTATATGTCCGAGAACGCCCATTCCGGCAGCCAGCCGGGTGGCAACGGCATCCCGTCGGCCGCGACGAGCGCCCGCTCCCACACGGCCCGGACGTCCTGGCCGTGCAGCGCGCACGAAGGGGTCTGGCCGCACCACGCGGTGAACTGCCCGAACAGCTCGTCGGCGGCGGTGGCGCGGTCGCCGACGAAGTGCCGGGTGTCGACGCTGTGGTCGATGGTGCCGTCCAGCACCATCGCGCGGACGCGGTCGCCGTGCGCCTCGGCGTACTGCTGCCCGAGCAGGGTGCCGTAGGAGATGCCCTGGAAGCTGATCTTCTCTTCGCCGAGGGCCCGCCGCAGTGCGTCCAGGTCCTGGGCGTTGACGGCGGTGTCGGCGTGGTCGAACACCGGCAGGTTCCGCGCCCGGCAGTCCGCGACCGCCTGCCGGTTGTACCGCCGGAAAGCGTCGAACTCGGCCGGGGTGGCGGGGGTGTCGTCCGGACCGCCCGGCTCGGGCTCGCACCGGATGAACTCGCTGTTCCCGGTGCCCCGCAGGTCGAAGCCGACGACGTCGAACCGGGCCCGCACGTCGGGGCTGAAGTAGCCCGGCGCCAGCGCGAACTCCGCGCCCGACGAACCGGGGCCGCCGGCGTCGGCCAGCAGCACGCCGATGCGGTGCGCGGGATCGGTGGCGCGGTGCCGCGCCACCGCGAGGGTGATCTCCGGCCCGCGGGGCCGGTCCCAGTCCAGCGGCACCCGCAGCGTGCCGCACTCGCCGTCCGGCTCGTCCGGGCAGGCCGTCCAGGTGATCGGCGACGGCGCCCACTCCGTGCCGGCGGTCGCCGGGGTGGCGCCGGTCAGCAGCAGCACACTCGCGAGAGCGGCTCCGGACATCCGCACGGCTTCCCCCAGTGGCTCGCGAATTTCCGACCGTAGGGCCTGCCCAGCCCGGACCACAACCCGCCGAAGGGCCGAACACCGGGCGACATTCGTGCTGCTGTTGGCGGCCTTTCGCGCCTATCCTGTGCGCCCCGAGTTCTCTCGCGAAAGGGTCCCCGCCATGGAGCAGTCCGAGAGCCACGCTGCCGATCGCCCGGCCGCCGACGGTGTGAACCGGCGGAGCCTGCTCGCCGGGGTCGGCGGGATCCTCACCGCGGGCGGGGTCGGCCTGCTCGCCCCGGGCGCCGCCGCCGCGGACCCGGCGGGGCCCGCCGGCCGGCCGGACCGCGACGAACGGGTCGAGTCCCTGCTGCGGAAGATGACCCTCGCCGAGAAGCTCGGGCAGCTCCAGCTGGTCGGCACCGAAGACCTCGCGCGGACGTCGCTGGCGACCGGGCAGCTCGGCGGGGTGTTCTCCGTGGTGGGCGCCGCGAAGCTGAACGCGCTGCAGAAGATCGCCGTCGAGCGGACCCGGCTGCGGATCCCGCTGATCTTCGGTCTCGACGTCATCCACGGGTACACGACCAACTTCCCGATCCCGCTCGCCCAGGGGTCGAGCTTCGACCCGGCCGTGGCGGGCGCCGACGCGACGGTGTCGGCGAAGGAGGCCCGGCGCAGCGGCATCCACTGGACCTACGCGCCGATGATGGACGTCACCCACGAGCCGCGCTGGGGGCGCATCGCCGAGGGGTACGGCGAAGATCCTTACCTGGCTTCGAAGATGGCCGTGGCGAAGGTCAGCGGGTACCAGGGTGACGACTACTCGTCGCCGGACCGCCTCGCCGCGTGCGCCAAGCACTTCGTCGCCTACGGCGGAGCCGAAGGCGGCCGGGACTACAACACCGTCGACGTCTCGCTGCAGCGGCTGCACAACCTCTACCTGCCGCCGTTCAAGGCGAGCGTCGAGGCCGGTGCGGCGACCGTGATGGCCAGCTTCAACACCATCAGCGGCGTGCCCGCGCACGGCAACGGCTACGTCCTGCACGACGTGCTCAAGGGCACCTACGGCTTCCGCGGGTTCGTCGTCAGCGACTACACCGGGATCGAGGAGCTGATCAACCACGGGCTCGCCGGCGACGGCGCGGACGCCGCGGCGGCGGCGCTGCCCGCGGGCGTGGACATGGAGATGGTCAGCACCAACTACGTCAAGTACGGCGAGCAGCTGCTGAACCAGCGGCGCATCACCCGCGACCAGATCGACGACGCCGTTCGCCGGATCCTGCTGGTGAAGGTCCGGCTGGGGCTGTTCGAGCGCCCGTACGTCGACGAGCCGGGCGAGGTGAAAGCGCCTTCCCCGGCCGCGCTCGCCGCGTCGCGCCAGGCCGCCGGGCGGTCCATGGTGCTGCTGAAGAACGAGGGACTGCTGCCGCTGGCGAAGACCGTGCGCTCGGTGGCGGTCGTCGGCCCGCTCGGCACCGCGACCTACGACCTGAACGGCACCTGGTCGGGCCTCGGCACCGGCGCGAGCACGACCCCGCCGGTGACGGTGGTCGACGGCATCAAGGCGGCGGCGCCCGGGGCCACGGTGACCTACACCGCCGGCTGCGCCGTCGAGGGCGCCGACACGAGCGGGTTCGCCGCCGCGCAGCAGGCGGCCCGCGCGGCCGAGGTGACGGTCGTGGTGGTCGGCGAAACCGCCGCGATGAGCGGCGAGGCGGCGGCGCGCAGCGTCATCGACCTGCCCGGGGTGCAGCAGCAGCTGGTGGCCGCGATCAAGGCGACCGGGAAGCCGTTCGTGGTGGTCCTGGTCAACGGCCGGCCGCTGACGATCCCGTACCTGCACGACAACGCGCCGGCGATCCTCGAGGCGTGGGCGCCCGGGGTGCAGGGCGGCCACGCTGTCGCGGACGTCCTGTTCGGCGTGGTCAACCCGGGCGGCAAGCTGCCGGTGAGCTTCCCGCGTGCGGTCGGGCAGGTCCCGATCTACTACAACCACGAGAACACCGGCCGCCCGGCCGACCCGGCCAACAAGTACACGTCCAAGTACCTCGACCTGGAGTCCGGCCCGCTCTACGAGTTCGGCCACGGCTTGTCGTACACGACGTTCCGGGTCGACAGCCTGCGTCTCTCGGACACCCGCATGCCGGCGCGGGGAGGCCGGGTCCAGGTGAGCGTGCGGCTGACCAACACCGGCGGCCGCGCGGGCGATGAGGTCGTGCAGCTGTATCTGCGTGATCCGGTCGCCTCGATCGTTCAGCCGGTGCGTCGCCTTCGCGGCTTCGAGCGGGTGACGCTGGCCGCGGGCGCGTCGAAGACGGTGTCGTTCACGCTCACCCCGGACGACGTGGGCTTCTACGACAACGGCGCGAAGTTCCGGGTGGAGCCGGGGAAGATCGAGGTCTACGTGGGCACGAGCTCGGCGGCGACGTTGACGGCGAGCTTCACGGTCGGTTAGCCCCTCGACCGTGTCCCGGTGCTCCGATCGCCACCGGGACACGGCGAGGCCGGGCTCGCCGCTGCCGCTCCGAGCGCGAATGAAAGCGGTGCTCCTACCGCGGCGGGACCGCCACCGGCCTGGCCGGTGACGTGATCGATCCGGACGCCCGGGGCTGAGCGACGCGCGCCGGCGGGCTCTCCGCCTCGCCGGTGTCCGCCATTGCGGAACCCGGCCGGGACGCTATACGGTTGACCGAACTAGAACAGGTTACAGTTCTGGGGCGGGCCGACCGAGGAGCGGAAATGGCGAACAGGGCGCCGCGCGGCGATGAGGCCGACTACGTGGTCGTCGGGTCGGGGAGTTCGGGTGCCGCGGTCGCCGGGCGGCTGGCTGCCGCGGGAGCCAGTGTCATCGTCCTCGAAGCCGGCAAGTCCGACCAGAAGATGATGATCAAGAAGCCCGGGCTGGTCGGCCCCATGCACGCCGTGCCCCAGCTCAAGAAGCCCTTCGACTGGGGTTACTACTCCGTCCCGCAGAAACACGTTCTAGATCGACGGATGCCGGTGCCGCGCGGCAAGGTCGTCGGCGGGTCCAGCTCCATCAACGGCATGGTCTACGTCCGCGGCAACCGCGCCAACTTCGACTCCTGGGCCGCCGAGGGCAACACCGGCTGGGACGCCGACAGCGTGAACGCCGCGTACAAGCGGATGGAGGACTTCGAGGACGGCGAGAACGCCTTCCGCGGCGCGGGCGGCCCGATCCGCGTCACCCGCAACAAGCGCCCCGAAGAGGGGACCCTGCAGTTCATCCAGGCCACCGCGGACGCCGTCGGCTGCAAGATCCTCGACGACTACAACGCCGAGTCCCAAGAGGGCGTCAGCCGGATGCAGCAGAACGCCGCCGACGGCCTGCGCTACAGCGCGTCGCGTGGTTACGTCCACGGTCTCGCGCCCGCGACGCTCCAGGTGCAGCCCGGGGTGCTGGCGACGAAGGTGCTCATCGAGAACGGCCGCGCCGCCGGGGTCGAAGTCCTCGACCGCGGCCGCCGGCGCACGGTCCGCGCCGGCAAGGAAGTCATCCTCTCGGCCGGGTTCGTCGGCTCCGCGCAGCTGCTCATGCTCTCCGGGATCGGCCACGCGGCCCACCTGCGGGAGCTCGGCATCGGCGTCGTCGCGGACCTGCCGGTCGGGGACAACCTGCACGACCACATGTTCCACGCGCTGACCTTCCACGTCTCGTCGAGCCGCAACTCCGGGACGCCGGGCTACTTCGCGCGCGGCCTGGCCCGGGAGCTGATGCGCCCCGGCACGACCTTCCTGGCGAACTCGGTCTTCGAAGCGGTCGCGTTCCTGAAGACGTCCCAGGCCGAGGCCGTCCCCGACCTCCAGCTGCACCTGCTGCCGTGGGCGTACGTCTCGCCCAACCAGGACGCGCCGATCCGCCACGACGTCGACAAGCGCCCGGCGCTGACCGTGCTGACGACGTTGATCTACCCGAAGAGCCGGGGCACCCTGCGGCTCGCGTCGGGCGACCCGACGGCGGCGCCGCTCATCGACTTCCAGTACCTGGCCGACCCGGCCGACCTCGAAGTGCTCGGCGAGGGCTCGGAGCTGGTGCGCGAGATCTTCGCGTCGAAGGCGTTCAACGGCTCGGTCAAGGAAGAGATCCACCCGGGCACCGGGCTGCGCGGCCAGGAGCTGCGCGACGCGATCCTGAACCGCGCGACGTCGGTCTACCACGGCGTCGGCACCTGCCGGATGGGCGTCGACGAGCTCGCCGTCGTCGGACCCGACCTCAAGGTCCGCGGGGTCGACGGCCTGCGGGTCTGCGACGCCTCGATCATGCCGTCGATCACCGGCGGCAACACCAACGCGCCCAGCATCATGATCGGCGAGATGGGCGCGCACCTCGTGCTCGCGGACCACTGACGGGAAGCCGGCCATGACCCTCACCCCGCTCCAGCTCACCCGTCCGGCGTCGGTGACCGACGCGCTCCTGCGGCGGCTCGTCGCCCGGGTGCCGGGCCCGGCCGGCGCGACCTGGCCGCTCACCGAGGTCTACACCGGCGAGACGCTCGTCGAGCTGCCGCAGTCGGCGCCGGCCGACATCGAGGCGGCGTTCGCCGTCGCCCGCGCGGCGCAGGCGAAGTGGGCCGCCACCCCGCTCAAGCGGCGGCTGGCGGTGTTCAAGCGGGCGCACGCGCTCTTCGTCGCCCACGCCACCGATGTCGCCGACCTCATCCAGGTCGAGAGCGGCAAGAACCGCCGGATGGCGATCGAAGAGACCTGCGACCCGGCGATGGTGATGAGCCACTACCTTAAGCGGGCCGCGAAACTGCTGGCGCCGACGAAGCGCGGCGGGCCGGTGCCGCTGCTGACGACGTCGACCGAGATCCGGCGGCCCAAGGGGGTCGTCGGGGTCATCGCGCCGTGGAACTTCCCGTTCGCCACCGGCATTTCCGACGCGATCCCGGCGCTCATGGCCGGCAACGCGGTGGTGCTCAAGCCCGACAACAAAACGGCGCTCTCGCCGCTCTACGGCATCCAGCTGCTGGAGGAGGCCGGCCTGCCCGCGGGCCTGTTCCAGGTGGTCTGCGGCGAGGGCCCGGACGTCGGGCCGACGCTGATCGACCACGCCGACTACGTGATGTTCACCGGCTCCACGGCCACCGGCCGGGTGATCGGCGAACGGGCCGGCCGGAACCTCATCGGCTGCTGCCTCGAGCTCGGCGGCAAGAACCCGATGATCGTGCTCGAAGACGCCGACTTCGCCGAAGCCGCGCAGGGCGCGATCTTCGGCGCGTTCGGCAACACCGGCCAGATCTGCATGCACATCGAGCGGATCTACCTGCCCGGGTCGCGCTACGACGAGTTCAAGAACGCCTTCGTGGCCAAGGCGAAGGCGCTCGACGTCCGCGCTGCCTACGACTTCGGGCCCGAGATGGGCTCGCTCGTCTCGGTCGACCACATGCGCCGGGTCAAGGCGCACGTCGACGACGCCGTCGCGAAGGGCGCGACCGTGCTCTGCGGCGGCAAGCCCCGGCCCGACCTCGGCCCGGCGTTCTTCGAGCCGACGATCCTCGAAGGCGTCACGAAGGACATGGACTGCGGGGTCACCGAAACCTTCGGGCCCGTGGTGGCGCTGCACAAGTACGGCAGCGTCGACGAGGCCGTCGCCTTCGCCAACGACACCGACTACGGCCTCAACGCCTCGGTCTGGGGCCGCGACGTCGACGCCGCGGCCGCGGTGGCCGCGCGCATCGAGTCGGGCAACGTCAACATCAACGACATCCTCGCCACGGCGTTCGCGGCCAAGGGAACGCCGTCCGGCGGGGTCAAGAGCTCCGGGGTCGGCGCCCGCCACGGCGACCAGGGGCTGCTCAAGTACACCGACGTGCAGAACCGGGCCGTGCTCAAGAAGCAGGTCATGGGGCCGCGGGCCGGGCAGAGCTACGAAAAGTACGTCGAGGGCATGCTTTCCGGGCTGAAGCTGATGCGGAAGCTGCGGATCCGCTAGCGCGGACCGTCGCGCAGCACCCCGCGCACGTGGTCGGCCGACAGCGACTCCGGGTCGAACGCGGTCAGCAGCCAGGTCGCGCCCGCCCGCGCGTACGGGGAGCTGTCCTGGCCGGGCGTGACTTCGGCGACGTGGTCGAACGGCCCGGTCGTCGTGCGCAGGGCCTCGACCTGGGCGGCCACTTCGGCGAACTGGTCCGGTGAAGTGAGGTTCACCGGGAAGAAGCCGTCGAGGCGCGCGGCCCGGCGCATCGGGCGGAGCTTGCCCGGGAACCCGGCCGCCCACACCGGGATCCGCCGCACCGGCGTGGGCAGGAACCGGATGTCGTCCACCGTGTAGTGAACACCGTGGTGGTGCACGACGTCGCCGGACCAGGCGGCGGCCAGGACGTCGAGGGCCTCGTCCAGCATGCGGCCGCGCACCTTGTCGTCGGTTTCCTCGCCGGTGCGGGAGAACTCCTCGCCGAACCGGTCGCTGCCGAGGCCGACCCCGAGGGTGAGCCGGCCGCCGCCGAGGCGGTCGAGGGTGGCGGTTTCGCGGGCGAGCTTGACCGGGCGGCGGCGGGTGATCGCGCTGACCATCGGGCCGAAGCGGAGTTTCGAGGTGGCGGTGGCGACCGCGGCCAGGGTGATCCACGGGTCGGCGACGGCGGTGACCGGCTCGCGCCAGCGCAGGTGGTCCCAGACGAACAGGCCGTCCCAGCCGGCTTCTTCGGCTTCGGCGGCGAGGCGGGCGATCAGCGCGGGGTCGGCGAGGGCGTCGAACAAGGGGAGCCAGAGGGCATGCCGAGGAGTCATGCAAGGAACGTAAGGGCACCAAGTGATCGCGAAAAGCGATGAATTCTGCCTGATTCGATAAGCTGTGCTGATGCTGGACCTGCGTCACCTCGCGACACTCGACGCCGTCGCGGCCGAAGGCACCTTCGGCCGGGCCGCCGAGCGCCTCGGCTACACCCAGTCCGCCGTCAGCCAGCAGGTCGCCGCGCTGGAGAAGTCCGTGGGCGGCGCGGTGTTCGACCGCCCGGGCGGGCCGAAAGCGGTGCGCCTGACGCCGCTCGGCGAGGTCGTCCTGGCCCACGGCCGGGAGCTCCTCGCCCGAGCCGCGGCGACCGAGGACGCCGTCGAGCGGTTCAAGGCCGGGGACGGCCGGGTCGACATCGGCACCTTCCAGAGCGTCACGAACGTCCTGCTGCCCGCGGTGGTCCGGCGGCTGCGGGACGAGCACCCGGCGGCCGACGTCCGCCTCTTCGAGGAGGAGACGGACGAGCCGCGGATCGGCGAGCTGGACCTGCTGTTCTTCGACGGCCGGGTCGGCCGGGACGTCGAGCAGACCCGGGTGCTGGCCGATCCGTACGCCGGGGCCGGTGCCGCTCACCGCGTTGCACGAGACGCCGATGGTCGCGCAGCCGCCGATCTGCGACCAGGCGCGCGTGGAACGCGTGTACGCCGAGTCCGGGGTCTCGCCACTCATCGTGTTCCGCACCGCGGACAACCAGGGTGTGCTGGCGATGGTGCGCGCCGGCCTCGGTGTCGCCGTGATGCCGTTGCTGACCCTCGACGGCCGGCCGGACGACGACGGGCTGGTCACGCACCCGCTCGAGCCCGCGCTCGCGCCGCGGGAGATCTGGCTGGCGTGGCCGGCGGACCGGACGCTGTCCCCGTTGGCCGAGCGGGCGGTCGCGCTGAGCCTGGCGGTGGCTCAGGAGCGGCAGAACAGCGCGTCCGGCGTCTTGCCGGAGCCGATGCGGCCGGTGTAGGCGACCCCGGCGACGTACTCGTTCGGCGCGCACTGGCCCTTGTAGCTGCCGGAGGCGAAGTCGCCGCCGGGATCACCGGCGGGCCGGTTGTCCCCGCGGTCGAACCAGACCGTGCGCCCGGTGCGGCCCAGCGGTGTCGCGGACTTGCCGCACAGCACGGCGGAGAAGGCCGCGCCCTTGACGCTGTACCCGACCACGGCGGAGTCGGCCGGGCACTGCACCTTCGTGTACCCGGACGCCCAGTCGGTGTCCACAAAGGACTCGTCGCGGACCGTCGTGTAGGCGGACGGGACCGCGAGCGTGCCGGTGCACAGGCCGCGACCGCCGGTGTGGGCCAGGCCCGTCAGCCGCTGGCCGTCGGGGCAGGCGCCCTTGCGGGCACCCGGGTCCCAGTCGGGCTTGGCGCGGACTGTGAGTGACGCCGGGAAGTCCGCGTAGTCGAGGTTCAGCATCGACCAGTGGTCGGCCGCCGGGATCCGGCCGGTGCGCGACGGTGCGGTGATCAGCCGTTGCCACGCGGCCCCGCGCCAGTCCGTGCCGTCGAGGACGTCGATGCGCCGCCCGGCGGTGTCGTAGGCGAGCAGCGACCAGCCGTCGCCGGTCCCATTGGTCTGGAAGCCGACCGCCGGCCAGTAGGCGAAGTCGGTGTCGGTCTCGGCGAGGTAGTTCACGAAGTTCTCGAAGAACGCGCGCGACGCCGGGTCCGTCGTGTTCCGGCCCTCGCCGAACTCGCTGATCCACAGCGGCGCGGTGTAGTGCTTGCCGGTGTCGGCCGAGACGAAGAACGCCTGCCGGTACAGCGTGTCGCGCAGGTCCTGCGGCGAGAGGTCGCGGTAGCGCGGGTCGTGGGTCTCGCCGATGCCGGTGGCGCCGGAGTGGTTCGGACCGGTGTAGCCGTAGAAGTGCGCGGAATAGACGAGCTTCCCGGACTCGACGAGCGTGTGGGACAGCGTGCGGGCGGGCTCGAGGGTCGGGCGGCCGTGGGCGAAGCCGTCGATGGGCAGGCCGGTCCAGTTGATGCCTTCGACGATGATCAGCAGGTCCCGGTCGGCCTCGCTCAGGATGCGGTCGGCCACCTGCTGGGTCGCGCGCTGCCAGTCCTTGTCGTTGCCCCAGCCCCAGTTCGGGTCGTCGAAGGTGTTGCGGCGGACCTCGTTGTAGAGGTCCGCGCCGACCACGCGCTTGTTCGCGGCGTACCGGCGGGCCATGAACAGCCAGTCGTCCTGCCACTGCTGCTCGGTCTGCGCGGTGTTCCAGCGCTCGTTGCCGTCGAGCCCGCAGCACCAGCGCGAAGTCGTGGTGTGGTTGTTGAGGATCACGGCGAACCCGCGTGCGGTGAGGCGGGTGACGACGCGGTCGTAGACCTGCAACGGCGTCAGGCCGTGGAGGTCCGGGTTGGCCGGCAGGTCGGGGACCGGCCGGGTGTCGTGGATCATCGCGTTGGAGAACTGCAGCCGCACGCTGTTGAGCCCCAGCCGCGCGAGCCCGTCGATCACCGTGTCGACGGAGACGCGGTCCAGGCCGAGCGGGGTCTGGTAGGCGATCTCCCCGGCGTGGTGGTTCGCGGGGTCGTCGACGTCGCCCGAGCCGGTCCACGTGCCGCTCGCGCCGTGCCAGTTGGCGGCCTTCAGCTTGAAGCGGTCGCCGTTCGCGTCGACGATGTAGCGGCCGCGCGTGCTGAGCGGGCCGGCCCAGGGCGCCGGGTCCGCCTCGGCCCGGGCCGGAGCCGGGGCGAGGGGGACCAGAGCGCCTACTGCCAGCATCGTCGAGAGCAGCGCACTCGTGAACTTCACCAGCGGACGCTAACCGATCTTCCCGCTGGTTGTATACCGGCGAAAAGACGGTTTTCGCCCCGGGCCGCGCAGGAGCACGTGGCCGAGCACGACCACCAGCACCCCGGCGCCGGCCCACATCGCCTGCTGCCAGCCGTCCACGAAGGACTGCCGCGCCGCGTCGGCCACCGCCGGCGAGCCGGCCGCGACGGCGTTCGCGACACCCCGGCGCGCGTTCTCGGCGAGCTCCGGGGAAACGCCGTCGAGCCGGGAGCCGAGGGCACCGCGGCAACCGGCGGCCAGGACCGTGCCGAGCAGCGCGACCCCGAGCGCGGTGCCCTGCTCCCGGGTGACGTCGTTGAGCGCGGACGCCACCCTGGCGCTCCCGCGGCAGGGCGCCGGTGATGGCTTCGGTGGCCGGCATGCCGGGCAGCACCGAAAGGTACCCGCCGCCGACCGAGACGAAGACCGCCATGAGCACCAGGCCCGCGGCGCTCAGGACGATCCCGGCCGCCATCGTCGCGCGCGCCCCGGCGCGAGCCCGGACGCGACCATCATCAGCAGCGCCGTCGGCATGAGCGCCAGGGTCGAGCGGAAGCCGGACCAGCCGAGGACTGCTTCGAAGTAGGGGAAGAGCACCACGAAGATCCCCGTCTGCACCCCGAACACCGCCCGCAGCGTCACGGCCGCCGCGGCCACGACGAGCACGACCGGCAGGACGAACAGCCATCGCCAGCTCGCGACGTCCACCAGCACGGCCGACAGGAACATCCCGAGGATGCCGCCGCCCCGGCGACACCGGTCCACACGCCGATCGCCCGGGACCGCTCCTCGTCCGGGAAGGTCGCCGTGATGACGGCCAGCGTGACTGGCATGATCATCGCCGCGCCGACCCCGCTCAGCAGCCGCGCGGACATCAGGATCCCGGCCGACGGCGCGAGACCGGCGACGACGTTCGCCAGCCCGAAGAGCGTCAACCCGCCCAGCAGCACCGGTTTCCGGCCCCAGCGGTGCCCTGCGACGCGCCGAACTCGATCGCGAGCTCCGGCTGGGCGTCGTTGAGCCCGGACACCGACGCGATCACCGCCATCAGCGCGAGGCAGACGCCGACCAGGACGGTGCGCCGCCGGCGCGGGTCGGTGATGGTGGTCATGACTCCTCCCGGGTGGCGCGCACGACGACGTCGTGCAGCGAGCCGCGGCCGTTCGGCGCGGTCCGGGTGCGGGTCTCGGCGGTGGTGGTCCGCCAGCCGTCGCCGAGTGCTCCGGTGATGGCCTCGGGGGTCACCGACGCCTCGTCGGGGTGGTGGTGCCCGTGCCGGTGGCCGACGACTAGCAGCGTGCCGCCGGGGGCCACCCAGCCGGAAATGCGGTGGTAGAAGGCGAGTTGCGGCATCGCGGGGTGGGCGTAGTGCGTCACGACGAGGTCGAACCGCTCGCCGGGCGCCCAGGTGGTCAGGTCCGCGCGGACCCACCGGACGCCCGCCGAGGCGGGGAGGGCTTCGGCGGCGATGTCCACCGCCGTGACGGCCCAGCCGCGGGCCGCGAGCCAGCGGGCTTCGCTGCCCTGGCCGCAGCCTGCGTCCAGGGCCGTGCCGGGTGTCAGGCCGCCGGTTTCGCGGAGCAGGTGGGGGTTGGGCGTGCCCGGGCCGTGGTGGGCCTGCCGCCAGTGGTCTTCCCAGTAGGGCCGGTCGAATGCGTTCACCGGGCCACCGTGCGCCCGGACCGCGCTATCTGGCAAAGTTTCTTGCCGAATGGCAAAATGGCCGGATGGACGAAACGACCGACCGGACGCTCGACGCCGTCGGGCCACGGCTGAAGCGGCTCCGGCTGCAGCGCGAAACCACGCTCACGGCGTTGGCGGAGCAGACCGGGATTTCGGCCAGCACGCTGTCGCGGCTCGAAGCGGGCCTGCGCCGTCCCACGCTGGAACAGCTGCTCCCACTGGCGCGGGCCTACGAGGTCACGCTCGACGAGCTCGTCGACGCGCCCCCGACCGGCGACCCGCGGGTGCACCTGCGGCCGATCGCCGGCCAGGACGGCTCGACGATCCTGCCGCTGACCCGCCGCCCGGGCGGCATCCAGGCGTACAAGTTCGTCCTGCCCGCCGGCGACGCCGAGCCCAGCCCGCGCACGCACGAGGGCTACGACTGGGTCTACGTGCTGAACGGGACGCTGCGCCTGGTCCTCGGCGAGCACGACCTGGTCCTCAAACCGGGGGAGGCCGCGGAGTTCGACACCCGCACCCCGCACTGGTTCGGGGCGACGGGCGACGGGCCGGTCGAGTTCCTCAGCCTCATCGGCCGCCAGGGCGAACGTGCCCACGTCCGGGCCGCGCCCAGGTAGTTCGGCCGTTGGGGGGAATCCGGGGGAGTGCGGTTACGCCGGCTCGCGCTCCGGCGACTGTCCCGGGCATGAGATCCCTGATCCGCGTGGCCGGTGTTGTCGCCGTGCTCGGGTTGGTTCCGTTGGTGTCGGCCGAAAGCTGCGGTGGCTCCGGCGCGCCGGCGACGTCGTCGGACACCGCGCCGGTGGGTGGCGACTCGCTGCCGCCCGGCGCCAGCCCGTCCCCTCGGGCGGCGGACCCGACCGGGCCGTCGCTGACGCTGCCCGAGCCGACCATGTCGCAGCCGCCGACCACCACGGAGCCCGAGGACAGCGGTGCGCCCGCGCCGTCGACCGGCTCGGCTCCGTGACTCCCGCCGCCCGGCCCCGGCCGCCGTCGCGCGGCCGGCCGGGTGGTGGACCCGCGCGACGGCGGTGCTTTCGCAGACCGTGCTGCTGTCGTCGGTGCTGTTCTACTTCGGCTGGGTGCGCACGCAGGCGACGTGGGGGTACTTCGGGATCGACGTGAGCCTCCTGGGATTTTCCCCCGCCGACTACACCCTGCGCAGCGTCAACGCGACCTTCCTGCCGCTGATCGGCGTCGGCATCCTCGCGCTGCTGGCGGTCACCGTGCACCGGACGGTGGTGCTGCCGGCGGCGCTGACCAGCCGTCCGGCGCGCGGCCGGGTGCTCGCGGACGCGGGCATCACCACGGCGTACGTCCTCGGCGGAGTGGCGCTGGGCGTGCTGGCGGTGGGAATGCTGGTGCCGGCGACGGTGTCCTGGGCGCCGGACATCGCGCTGCCGCTGACCCTCCTGACCGCGGCCGGCCTGCTCGCGTACGCGGACCGGCTGCGGGCGGCCCCGCGGCCGGCGGAACCGGCGAAACCGGGACTGCGGCCGCTGATCCTCGCGGTGCTGGCACTCATCGGTCTACTGTGGAGTGTCGCGGACTACGCGCGCCGCACGGGCGAGCAGGCGGCGGTCGCGGTGGCGACGAGCCTGCCGGCCCGCCCGGCGATCACGCTCTACAGCGTCGACCGGCTCGCGGTGTCCGGGCCCGGGGTGACGGTCGTGGCGCTGGCGCAGCCGGACACGAAGTACAAGTTCCGGTACACGGGACTGGTGCTGCTGCGGCCGCTTCCGGACCGCTACCTGCTGGTTTCGGACCACTGGCGCAAGGGTTCCGACTCGGTCTACGTCGTCCCGGCCGGCGACGTGCGGATGGACGTCACCGGTCGTTGAGCAGGACCGCCGCGACGCGGTCGAGCACAGGATCGGCTGAAAAGTCCGTTTGTCGACTCGGCCGCGTACGACGCCGGGTCAGCTCTTCCACACCAGCGGCGACTTGTCGTAACCGTCACCCTTGTCGAACGTCGCGGCCGCGACGGCCGACCCTTCGCGTGCGCCCTGCAGCGTGCAGCTTTCGAACTTCGCGCCCGGGGTCGTGAAGTCCTTGCCCGCCGTGCCGGACTTGCACTGGTCGGTGCTGCCGGTGATGATCACGCCGGTCGACCGGCCGTCGGCGCCGAGGGCCCGCAGGGTCACCGAGGAGTAGGAAAGGTCGGCGCCGTCGACGTTTTCGATCGTCGCGCGCAGATAGTAGGGCGTGATGCCCTTCGCCTTGTCGCCGTACTTCGCGAGATCGGCGTTGGCGCCCTTGTCGATCGCGGTGACGGTGATCGCGATCGTGCCGGACTTGTTCGTGCCGTACTTGAACGGGACGACCGCGCGGTCGCCGAGCTTCAGCTCGGTACCGGGCTTGGTGACGTCGCCGGCGGGCGCGGCCGCGCCGGTCGCGGACTCGCTCGGCTCGGCCGGGGCGGAAGACTCCGGGGCGCTCGGGGGCGCGGCGGGCGCCGCCTGACCGGGTTCGGCGGAGCACGCGGACAGCAGGAGCGTGGCGGCGCAGGCGGCGAGCAGGGTGGTGCGGACGTGCTTCATGGATCTCCTCGTGCTGCCCGCCGGAGGAGTTCCGGCGGGGGAGAGCGCCGCGCCGGCGCCCCGCGACCGCACCCCCAGGGTGTTCGCGGGCGCGCCCGCGCGGCACCGTAGCGGGACGCTAACCCGGCCGGCCGGGCCGCGGTGTGGGCTGTTCGCACCACACCGGGGTCACAAGTCGTCCACGCCGATCAGGCCGTCCTGGATGGCGCGCGCGACGAGCGCGGCCTTCGTCGGCGCCTCGCGGCCGATGCGCGCGTACTTGACGCGGATGCGTTCGAGGTGGGAGTTCACCGTGCTCGCGGAGATCCCGAGCCGGTGCGCGACGAACTCCTTCGACTCCGACTGGAACCATTCGACGAGCACTTCGGCCTCCCGCGCCGAAAGCGCGGGCCGCGTCTCCGACCGGTCCCCGGCGAGCGCGCCGGCCAGCGACGGCGGCGTGTAGGGCCGGTCCGCGGCGGCCGCCCGGGTCGCCTCGACGAGGTGCTCCCCGCCTTCGGCCTTCGTCAGGTAGCTGAGCGCGCCCAGCTCGAGGCACTGCAGGACGACGTCGTCGTCGGCGCGCATCGAGTAGACGACGACCCGGCGGCCGGCCTCGGCGAGCCGCCGCAGGTCGCCGAACGCGGGTGCCGGCCCACCCAGGTGCAGGTCGAAGATCACGACGTCGGCGGTGGCGCCGGCGCCGAGCCAGGCGGCCTTGACGTCCTCGCCCTCGGCGACGACGTCGATCGGCGGCGCGCCGGCCGCCAGCCAGTACGCGACCCCGGCGCGCACCGCCGGGTGGTCGTCGACGACGACCGCCGTCACTCGGGTCGCCACTGCGCCTCCATCCAGAGCTGACCGTCCCGGGACCGGGACGTGACGGGGACCGCCGCCGATCCCGCGAAACCGGGGTCGCCGCCCGCAGTGTCCGCGACGACGGCGACCCGGACCAGGCCGGGGGTGCGCAGCACGCTCACCCGCGCGCGGGTGCGGGCCGCGGTCAGGGCGGCGAGCACGGGCCCGGTCAGCTCACGCCGCGCCGCGGGCGGGACGTCGACGGGGTCGCCGCTGACGGCGAGCACCACGGTGACCCCGCGCCGCTCGGCGACGTCGAAGCAGGCGCCGACCTCGTGCACCAGCGGGTCGGGCACGTCGTCGTTCTCCGCGAAGAGCCGTCGCAGCTGCGCGGCGGCGAGCGCGCACCGGGCGCGGGCCTCGGGTGTGCGGGGGTCGACGGTGCCGTCGGCGAGGCCGGCCAGCAGCGGCAGGGTGGCGCCGAGCTGTTCGGCGAACCCGATCCGCAGCTCGTGCCCGGCTTGCGCGGTGAGCGCGGCTCGCGTGGCGAGGCGTTCCCCTTCAGCGGCGGCCGCAGCGGCTTCGCCCGCGCGTCGGTCGAGCAGCCGGATGAGAGCGGCGATGGCGAGCTGGAAGGTGGTGACGCCGAAGAGCACGATGGCGGCGTCACCGAGCTCGGTGCGGATCGGGGTGCCGTCGAGCAGGAACTGGGCGACGGTGAAGGCGGTGTGCGCGCCGATCGCGGTGACCAGAGCGGGCGTCCGGTCGGCGAGCAGGACCAGCAGCGGCCAGCCGGCGAGCCCGAAGGACCAGTGCGCCTCCCGGAAGTAGGTGTCCGCCGGCAGTGCGGCGGTCGCGGCGCCGGAGGCGGCGAGCACCACGAGCGTCCCGGCGGCGGCGACGGCAACGGGCAACGCCTTGCGGCGCAGCACCCACCCGGCGCACACCCCGGTGACCAGGGCAAAGGCGACGAAGGCGAGATCGGCGGCGAGCGGCGGCCGGTAGGCGGAGTGGTGCCGGAGCAGCGGAACGAGCCCGAGCCCGAACTGGATGGAGACGGTGACGCCGACGAGCATGATCCGGATGGCGGCGGCCAGCCGGACAGCGGGGTCGGTGAGAAGACCGCTCGGGGTGGCGGCGGAGCGGGACCCGATCATCTCGGGAGCCGCCTCGAGACGGGCGAAGTCAGGCACGCGACCACCTCAACGTCACCGCCGTCCCCGCCCCGGGCCGGGATTCGACCTCCGCCGTCCCGCCGACCGCGCTCATGCGCTCCACGACCGAGCCGCGGACGCCGCGGCGGGCCGGGGAGACCTGTGCCGGATCGAAGCCCGATCCGTTGTCCGCAACCGTCACCGTCACCCCTCCCGGGCCCGCCGCCAGGCGCACGAAAACCGCCTCCGCCCCCGAGTGACGCTCCGCGTTGCGCAGTGCCTCCTCCGCCGCGCGCACCAGGGCCAGCGCCGCGGCCGCCGGGATCCGGGGGACCGGCTCCCACACCGCCGACACCGGCAGCGCGCGGCCGGTCAGCACCATGCGGAGGCCGGCTTCGAGGTCCACCGGGGTGCGGTCGGCGTCGTCCGTCAGGATCGCCAGGTCGCGGGCCGCGTAGCCGGCCACCGCCGCCGGGTCGGTGGCCGTGCCCGTGGCCACCGCCAAGAACGTCGCCGACGCCGTGTCGTGCAGCAGGGCCAGGTACTCGCGCTCACGGCGGCGGCGGTCACGGTCCAGGGCCTCGGCCTGCACGAGCGCCGCCTGTTCGGCGCGGACCGCGTCCGTGCGCGCCGTCGAGCGGATGAGCAGGACGAACGCCAGCCGCGCCAGCACGGACTCCACCACCACCCGCAGCACCACCGGCAGCCACCCGCCGGGGCCGGCCACGATCCCCGTCGCCAGCAACACGGCCAGCGCCGGGCCGGTCATGCGCGGCGGGTGCTCCCACTGCCACGTGATCGCGGTGATCGTCAGCACGTTGAGCGCCCACAGGCTCGCCTCGCCGGGCACCGAGGTGAGCCACGGCTGGCACCCGCACACCGCGCCGGCCCGGAGCACCGACAGCACGAACGAACGACGCGTGAAGACGTCCGCCGCACTCGCCACGAGCGTGAGCGCCAGCAGCCCGAACGCCAGCGGCACCGCGTTCACCGGCGCCGCGACGACGCCGAAGACCCCGACCACCGACGTCGCCCCCGCCCGCGCTGGTCCGGCGAACCGCGTCACGGCCGCCCGGAACTGCGCCTCGACCGGCCCGGCGGTCATCACACCCCCGGTACGGCGAACGGTGGAATCGGACCTGCCGTTTCTACCAGGCCGGCCCCGGACGGCTCAGCTCACGCGTGCCGGAAGCACAGCGTGCCCCACTGGAACCCCGCCCCGATCGACGACACCACGTACGTGTCGCCCGGACGGACCCGGCCGCGGCCGAACAGCTCGTGCAGGGCCGTGAACACCCCCGCCGAACCGGTGTTGCCCAGCCGGTCCACCGTGATCGGCGCGCGGTCGCGGGGGATGCCCAGCTTGTCGAGCGCCGCCGTGACGATGTTCAAGTTCGCCTGGTGGAGGAAGAAGTGCGTGACGTCCTCGATCGGCACCCCCGCGTGGCCGGCGGCCCGCAGGATGCTGTCCGGCAGGCAGCGGGTCGCCGTGTTCCAGACCGCTCGGCCGTCCATCTTCAGGTAGTGCCGGCGTTCGGTGACGGTGCCGGCGCCCGCCGGGAGCCGCGAGCCACCGGCCGGGATCTCCACGTCGTGGGACAGCTCGCTGCCGAAGTCCCATCCGAGCAGGCCCGCGCCCGGCGCCGCGGCCCGGGTGAGGACGGCCGCGCCCGCCGCGTCGCCGAAGAACACCCGCGTCGTGCGGTCTTCCGGGTCCGTCACGCGGGACGCGCAGTCGGCCGCGACGACCAGGACCGTCGACGCCGCCGACGTCTGCAGCAGGTGCGCCGCGAGGAACAGCGCCTGCACGCCGTTGGCGCACGCCGCCTGCGTGACGTCCAGGGTGAGCGCCCGGTCGGCGCCGAGCAGCTCCTTGACGATCAGCGCCGTCGACGGCAGCGGCTGGTCGTAGGTGTAGGTCCCGACGATGAGCACGTCGACGTCCCGGGCGGTGAGCCCGGCCGCCGCCAGCGCTTCCCCGGCCGCCGGCACGCACATGTCGGACGTCGCCCGCTCCGGCGCGAGCCGGCGCCGGGCCCGGATGCCCGTGCGGGTGGTGATCCACTCGTCGGAGGTGTCGAGCGTCTCGGCCAGCTCCGCGTTGGTGACGACGTCCGGCGGCAGATGCACGCCCGTCCCGGCGATGGTGACGGGCACGCCGAGGCCGGTCACACCGCACCCCCGGCGTACACGTCCCGAGCGGGGTGCAGCTGCTGCTCGAGGTCGGTGTAGAACCGGCCCGACCCGCACGGCCGCCCGAGCAGGACGCGCCGGGCCGCCTCTCCGCACAGCGCGCCACCGAGCGCAACGCCGGAGGCCAGCTGCGGCCAGCTGCTGAGCGTGCGCCCGAGCTCGCCGAACGACGCGGCCAGCTCCGGGCTGATCCGCTCGGCGTCCACCATGGCGAGGACGAGGTCGACCTTCTCCCGGGGGCCCAGCTCGAGCAGGTCGACGGACTTCACGTCGCCGAGCAGCCCGTGCAACAGCGGCCGGTCGGGTTCGTGGTCGAAGCGCTCGATGTCGAGCATGCCGCGGTCGTTGCAGTCCATGACGACCGGGATGCCGAGGTCCCGGGCGTACTCGCGGGCCGCGATCTTGACCCACGGCGTGTCGCACTCCTCGACGAGCAGGTCGAGCCCGCCGCGGAAGAACTCCTCGATGGTGTCCGGGGTCAGGCCCTCGCGCTGGATCTCGATGTCGAGGTACGGGTCGATCTCGTACATCTGCCGCGCCGAGAGCACGGCCTTGTTGACCCCGAGGTGGTGCACCCCGGCGCGCAGGCGGTTGAGGTTCGACAGGCCGAACGCGTCGAAGTCGGCGAGCTTGAACGCCCCGCCGATGCCCTCCAGGGCGAACGTCAGCGCCGCGCTGTTGCCGACCGACAGGCCGATGACGCCGATCCGCTTGCCGAACAGGCCGCGCTGCTCGGGCCGCTCGATCCGGCCGCGGTTGCGGTCGGTGCGGACCAGGCGGAACTCTTCGCGCGGCAGGAGGTGCACGAGCCGGCCGGACCACGGGTACCAGGCCCAGGCGCCGTACTGCCACGGCGCGAGACCCGCCAGCTGGTCCTGCTTCTTGCGTGCGAGCTCACCGGCGTCCCGGCAGGCCGGCTCCCGGCTGCGGACCAGTTCGGCGAGCTGCTCGTCGAGGGTGTCGTGGACCTCGCGGACTTCGCCCGAGGCCAGCAGCCGGTTCAGCCCGTCGAGCCCGGCCGCTTCGGCCGGGGTGAACAGCACCGGCTGCCACACCTCACGATCCGGCGCGGCCGCGGTGGTCAGGCTGACCGGGGCGGTGCGGGACGCCACCGGCGCGGCGGTGACCGAGCTCGCCCCGGCCGCCGCGATCACCGGGAACTCCGCCCGCAGCCGGGTGACGAGGTCGTGGTGCCGGCCGGCGCCGTCGGCGACGCGGTGGAGCATGATCACGACGTCTTCGGTGTAGCGCTGGACGTACCGGCGGGTGCCGGGCACGGGCCGGAAGCCGAACCGTTCGTGGAACCGGTCCTGGCCGTCCTTCGTGCCGGACGTGCCGATCATCGCGCGTGCCCCGAGGTGGTGCGCCGCGGCGATGGCCAGCGCGTTCAGGTACTGCCCGAGGCCCAGCTTCCGCGCTCGGTGCTCGACGACGAGCCGGCTGTGCTCGAACACCTCGTGTTCCGCGAACCCTTCGGCGGCCAGGAGTTCTTCGTACCGCGCGTCACCGAGGTAGACCCGGGACTGGAAGGGCGCGCCACTGTCCGGTGTGGACAGCCGGATGTAGCCGAGCGGCGGTCCGGCGGGGCTGCTGCGGGCGATGAAGTGCCACGCGCCGAAGTCGAGGTCCTGGTCGTCGACCGGGGTGCCGTCGGCGCGCAGGAACGCCGGCCGCCGCCCGTGGTCGAACAGGATGCGCGCGCGGAGGTCGCGCACCGCGTGGAGCGGCGAGGGGTCGCCGTCGCCCGGCTGCGGTCCGAGGAACGCGGTCACGTGCCAGTCGGGCGTGCCGAGCGGGGCCGGCTCCCGCGGGGCGGGGTGGGTCAGGGAGGTCAAGGGACGCCTTGTCTGAATTGTGCTTCGGAGAGGGGAATCGCTGGGCCGGGCGCGGAAAATCGCGATCACGGCCGGGCCGGGCGCACGCTACCAGCGAGTTGACCTTGGCGCCGCGCTTCGGGTTCCGTACGCCCGGTCGGGGTCGGAAAACCTTTACCCGGGCGGGAAAACACCGTGTGTCAGTGAGCGATGGCCGCGTCCGGGATGTTGATCATGTGGCTCCACCCGGCGGAGTGGATATTTGTTTCCCAGCGTGACCACGGTTCCGGTGGCGGAGCGGTTCATTGTGCGAGTGCGTCACCCCGGCGGGGGAGGGCGCCGGGCGTTAGGGTCGGCCGATGGAGCTGAGGCAGGTCGAGCACTTCCTCGCGGTGGTGCGCAGCGGCAGTTTCACCGGGGCCGCGCAGGACGTGCACGTGGTGCAGTCCGCGCTGAGCGCGTCCATCCGGAAGCTCGAACGCGAGCTGGGCGCGCCGCTGTTCGACCGGACCACGCGGCGGGTCGCGCTGACCGAGGCCGGGCGGGCGCTGCTGCCGCTGGCGCACCGGATCACCGCCGACGTCGTCGCGGCGCGGGGTGAGGTGGCGGCCGTCGCGGGCCTGACCCGCGGGCAGGTGTCGATCGGGACCATCCAGACGCTCACCGTCGTCGACCTGCCGGCCAAGCTCGGCGAGTTCCGGGTGCGCTACCCGGGCGTCCGCATCCACGTGCGCGAAAGCACGGTGCCCGACCTCTCGGCCGGCGTCGGCAACGGCGAGCTCGACCTGGCGTTCCTGGCCGGCGAAGACCCGCTCGCGGCCGAGCTGGCGAGCTTCGCGCAGTGGAGCCAGCACCTCGTGCTGCTGTGCCACCCGGGGCACCGGCTGGAGGCCCGGCGCCGGGTGCGGCTCGCCGAGCTCGACGACGAGCCGTTCGTCGACTTCAGCGGGAGCGGGATCCAGGCGATGGTCGCCCGCCGCTTCGCCGAAGCGGGTGTCCGGCAGAACCGCGTCTGCGAAGCCACGCACATGCCGCTGCTGGTCGAGCTCGTGACGGCCGGGCTCGGCGTTTCCGTTGTCCCGCAGCCGGTCGCCGAAAAGTCCGGGCTGCCGTTCGCGAGGATCGGCCGGCCCGGGTTCAGCCGGGCGATCCACCTCGCGGGCCGGGGGCCGAAGCCGGCGAACCCGGCCGCCCGGGCGCTGCTGACGCACCTGCTCGGCTGAGCCCTACCGGTCGCGGACCGGCGCGAAGAGCAGGCCGAACCCGATCAGGGTCAGCGCCATCGCGACCGTGGTCAGCCCGGCCGGCGCCACGATCGCGGCCAGCACGAACGCGCGGACGGCGAACCGCCGCAGCAGCCGGACCAGGTCCGTCGTCTCGCGGTCCGGCTCGCCGGCCGCTTCGGGAACACCAGGGGGCATGGTCTTCAGTGTTCGCCCGCCGCGGCGATCGGTCCAGCGCAAAGAATCGCTGGGATTCAGCCGCGAGAGTGATCGGTGCGGGGGACCAGACCCCGGAGAACGCCTTGTCAGGACGGATTTTGCCGAGCAAGGCCGACTCGGCGGCCGGGGCAGTCCACGCGACGGGCGCGTTGTGGCCCCGGCGTCCGGTCGCCATCCTGGCCCGATGCTCGAGACGATTGTGCTGCCACTGGTCGGTTTCCTGGCGGGGGCGTTGAACGCCGCGGGCGGCGGCGGCACGTTCGCCGCGTTGCCCGCGCTGGTGGCCGCGGGCCTGCCACCCGTGGTCGCCAACGCCTCCAGCACGGTCGCCCTCCTGCCGGGCGCGGTGGCCGGCGCGTGGACCTACCGGGGTCAGGTGGTCAGCGTCGGCCCGACGTCCGCCGCCTCGCTGGCGACCGCGAGTGTGCTGGGCAGCGTTTTCGGCGCCGCTCTGCTGCTGGTCCTCCCGGCGACGTCGTTCAGCGCGGCCGTTCCGTGGCTGCTGGCGTTCGCGACCGTCGTGCCGGCCTTCGGCCGGGGGATCTCGCGGCTGCCGGCGCGCGCCATCGGCCACCCGATCGACCTCGGGGCGCGCGGTGTCCTCATCGGACAGGCGTTGCTGGGCGCGTACGGCGGCTACTTCGGCGGCGCCGTCGGGATCATGATGCCGGCGTTCTGGAGTGTCGGGCTCGGGCTGGACCCCGCCGCCGGCTGCCGGCGCGTGGGCCGTCCGCCGGCTCTCCGGGCGGGTGCTGCGCGGGGTCGTGCTGACCACGGCGGTCACGATGACCGTGCTGTACTTCGCCCGCGGCTGACCTTCGGTCCATCCACAAGGGACTCGATGCCGGGCGGGAGGTCCTCGCGGTGCGCGGGATCCGCGACGAACCCGACGATCGCGTCGCGCAGGGCGCGGACCGCCCGGGTCGGGTCGACGTCACGGCGGCCGGCCAGCTGGACGATCCGGGTCATGCCGGCCTCCGGCACGAACCGCGTCATCAGGAACCGGTCACCGGCGACCGTGCTCGGCACCACCGCCGCGCCCACCCCGGCGCGCACCAGTTCGAGGACCGCGTCCATCTCACCGCCTTCGATCGCGAACGACGGTTCGAAGCCGGCGGCACGGCAGGCGTTGACCGTCGCCTCCCGGACGTCGTACCCCCGCCGGAACATCACCAGCGGGACGTCCACGAGCTCGCGGACGGCGAGCCGGGCGCCGGCACGCTCCACCGGCGTGTCCTTCGGGGAGATCACCACGAGCTCCTCCAGCAGCAGGGGCGTCGCCGCCAGCCGGGCGTCACCCGGCGACCGCGCGCCGGCCAGCAGGGCGAGGTCCAGCGCGCCTTCGGACAGCCGCTGCCGCAGGTCACCCGAACCGCTTTCGTGCAGCTCCAGCTGGATGCCCGGGTACCGGCGGCGGAACGCGGACAGCATCGGCGGAAGCAGACCCGTGCACAGGCTGGGCGGCGCACCCAGCCGGACGCGGCCGCGGTCGAGCTCGTCCAGCTCCCGGATCGCGCGCCGCGCGGTCTCGGCCTCCGCGAGGATCCGCCGCGCGATCGGCAGCAGCGTTTCGCCGGCCTCGGTCAGGGTCACGTTGCCGCGGATCCGGTGGAACAGCGCCGCGCCCAGGTCGTGTTCGAGCGTGCGGATCTGCTGGGACAGCGAGGGCTGCGCGACCCGCACCTCCTCGGCGGCGCGGGTGAAGTGCCGGTGTTCGGCGACGGCGACGAAGTAGGCGAGCTGGTGCAGCTGCATCCGTCCATGATAGGCGATGGCTATCGAGTGCAGAGTGATGATGTCTTTGACCTCTGGTCGCGTGGCTCTTACCGTCGGTCGGGTGGTGAACGACCTCGCAGACCGGCCCGCGACGCGGCGGCGCCGCCCGGCCCTCCGGCAGTTCTGGGCTTCGACGATCGGCAAGAAGATCGTCATGGCGGTGAGCGGCGCGCTCCTGCTCGCGTTCGTGGCCGCGCACATGGTGGGCAACCTCAAGACCTTCCTCGGCGCCGACGACCTCAACCACTACGCGCACTGGCTGCGCACGATCGGCGAGCCGGTGCTGCCCCACGGCTGGTTCCTGTGGATCCAGCGGGTGGTCCTGCTCGTCGCGCTGGTCCTGCACGTCACCGCGGCGGTGCAGCTGGTCCGGCGCGACCTTCGCGCGCGGCCGGTGCGCTACGTCCACCGGCGGCCGGTGCGCGCGACGTTCGCGGTGCGCACGATGCGCTGGGGCGGCGCGACCCTGGCGGTGTTCGTCGTCTGGCACATCCTCGACTTCACCGTCGGCCGGGTGAACCAGGACTTCGTGCCCGGCGACCCGTACCACAACCTCGTCGCGGACTTCCGGGTCTGGTGGGTCAACGTGATATACCTCGTCGCCCTCGCGATGCTGGGCCTGCACATCCACCACGGCTTCGCGAGCGCCGCCCGCACCCTCGGCGTCACCAGCGCGCGCCGCGAGCGGGCGATCAAGATCCTCGGCAGCACAACGGCGATCGTGATCGCGGCGGGGTACGCGCTCGTCCCGGTCGCGATCATGACGGGACTGGTGGACTGACATGGAACCCTACGTCGTCGGCGACCCGATCGCCGATCCGAAGGCGCCCGCCGTCGCGCTGGAGAACCGGTGGGACGAACGGAAGTTCGCCGCCAAGCTCGTCAACCCGGCGAACCGGCGCAAGCACCGCGTGATCGTCGTCGGCACCGGGCTGGCCGGCGGGTCGGCCGGGGCGACCCTGGCCGAGCAGGGGTACCACGTGGTGCAGTTCTGCTTCCAGGACTCCCCGCGACGCGCCCACTCGGTCGCCGCGCAGGGCGGCATCAACGCGGCCAAGAACTACCGCAACGACGGCGACTCGGTGTACCGCCTGTTCTACGACACGGTGAAGGGCGGCGACTTCCGCTCCCGGGAGTCCAATGTGTACCGGCTCGCCCAGGTGTCGGCCCAGATCATCGACCAGGCGGTGGCCCAAGGCGTGCCGTTCGCCCGCGAGTACGGCGGCCTGCTCGACACCCGCTCCTTCGGTGGGGTGCAGGTGCAGCGCACCTTCTACGCCCGCGGCCAGACCGGCCAGCAGCTGCTGATCGGCGCGTACCAGGCGTTGTCGCGCCAGATCGACGCCGGCCACGTCGAGCTGCACGCGCGGACCGAGATGCTCGACCTGGTCGTGGTCGACGGCCGGGCCCGCGGCATCGTCGCGCGCGACCTCGTCACCGGGGAGATCCGCACGCACCTGGCCGACGCCGTCGTCCTCGCGACCGGCGGGTACGGCAACGTCTTCTACCTGTCCACCAACGCGAAGGGCTCGAACGCGACCGCGATCTGGCGCGCCCACAAGCGCGGCGCGTACTTCGCGAACCCGTGTTTCACCCAGATCCACCCGACCTGCATCCCGCGCTCGGGGGAGCACCAGTCGAAGCTGACGCTGATGAGCGAGTCGCTGCGCAACGACGGGCGCATCTGGGTGCCGAAGCAGCAGGGTGACCCGCGGCCGCCGTCGGAGATCCCCGAGGACGAGCGCGACTACTACCTCGAGCGGCTGTACCCGAGCTTCGGGAACCTGGTGCCGCGGGACATCGCGTCCCGCGCGGCGAAGAACGTCTGCGACGGCGGGTTCGGCGTCGGGCCCGGCGGTCTCGGCGTCTACCTCGACTTCGCCGACGCGATCACGCGCATGGGCCGGCCGGCCATCGAAGCGCGGTACGGCAACCTCTTCGACATGTACCAGCGCATCACCGCGGACGACCCGTACGCGGTGCCGATGCGGATCTACCCGGCCATCCACTACACGATGGGCGGGCTCTGGGTCGACTACGACCTGCAGAGCACGGTTCCGGGCCTGTTCGTGATCGGGGAGGCGAACTTCTCCGACCACGGCGCCAACCGGCTCGGCGCGTCCGCGCTGATGCAGGGGCTCGCCGACGGCTACTTCGTGCTGCCCGCGACGGTGAACGACTACCTCGGCCAGGGCCGGCTCGACGAAGTCGCGGCCGACGACCCCGCGGTAGTGGAGGCACAGCGTGCGGTGCGCGAGCGCGTCGAGCGGCTGCTGGCGGTGAACGGCACCCGCAGCGTCGACTCCTTCCACCGCGAGCTGGGCCTGATGATGTGGGACCTGTGCGGCATGGCCCGCACCGAGGCCGGGCTGCGCAAGGCCCTCGAGCGGGTGCCCGAGCTGCGCGCCGAGTTCTGGCGCGACGTCCGCGTCCCCGGCACCGGTGTCGAGCTGAACCAGGAGCTCGAGAAGGCCGGCCGGGTCGCCGACTTCCTCGAGCTCGCCGAGCTCCTGCTGCTCGACGCCCTCGTGCGCGAGGAGTCGTGCGGCGGCCACTTCCGCGAGGAGCACCAGACCGCCGACGGCGAAGCCCGCCGCGACGACGAGCGCTTCTCGCACGTCGCGGTCTGGGAGTACGGCGAGAAACCCGTGCTCCACAAGGAAGAGCTCGTCTTCGAGCACGTCCACCCGACCCAGCGGAGCTACACATGAACCTCACCGTCCGCATTTGGCGGCAGGCCGGCCCGGCCACGGAAGGCCGGCTGGTCTCCTACCCCGTCGACGACGTCAGCCCGGACATGTCCTTCCTCGAGCTGCTGGACGTGCTCAACCAGGAGCTGATCGAGAACGGCGAAGAGCCGGTCGCCTTCGACCACGACTGCCGCGAGGGCATCTGCGGCTCCTGCGGCGTCGTGATCAACGGGCAGGCGCACGGGCCGGAGCGCACGACGTCCTGCCAGCTGCACCTGCGCTCGTTCGCCGACGGCGACGTCGTCGACGTGGAACCCTGGCGAGCCCGGGGTTTCCCGGTGATCAAGGACCTGGTCGTCGACCGCTCGGCGCTCGACCGGATCGTCCAGGCCGGTGGGTACGTCAGCGCACCCACCGGCAGCGCCCCGGACGCCCACGCGACCCCCGTGCCCAAGCCGGACGCGGACCTGGCCTTCGACAACGCCACCTGCATCGGCTGCGGCGCCTGCGTCGCCGCCTGCCCGAACGGCTCGGCGATGCTCTTCACCGCGGCGAAGGTGACCCACCTGAGCCTGCTGCCGCAGGGCCGGCCGGAGCGGGCCCGGCGGGTGCTGGACATGGTCGACACGATGGACGCCGAAGGGTTCGGCGGCTGCACCAACACGGGAGAGTGCGTCGCGGCGTGCCCGAAGGGGATTCCCTTCGCCAGCATCGCTTCGCTCAACCGGGAGTTCCTGAAGGCGTCCCGATCCGGGCGGGACTGACCCTCACCGCTTGAGCTTCGCGTACACGATCACGTTGTCGAGGTAGTTCCGGTTCGCCGCGTCGTACTGGCCGCCGCAGGTGATCAGGCGCAGCTCGGGGTCGGTCGTGTTGCCGTAGACGGCTTCCGTGGGGAACGACTTCTTCGCGATCTGGTCGACCTTCGTCACCTCGAACGTCAGCTTGCCGCCGTCGGCCCGGTCGACGTGCACCGGATCGCCCGGCTTCAGCTCGTGCAGCCGCCAGAAGATGCCCTTGCGGTGGTCACCGTCGATGTGGCCGAGGATCACGGCCGGCCCGACCTCGCCCGGGGTCGGGCCGTACTCGTACCAGCCGGCCTGCAGCGGCTGGTCGACCGGCGGCACCTCGACCGTGCGGTCGGGGTTGAGGCCGAGCGACACGAGCGTCGACTTCGCTTCGATCGCGGGGACGTCGAGCGCGGTCGGCAGGGACCGCGCCAGGCTGACGGCGGCCTGTGCCGGTGGTGGCGCGGCGGACGGGGCCGCCGTCGCGCCGCACCCGGCGAGCACCAGCGCGACGACGGCGACAAGCAGTGCGCGCATCGGCAGTCCTCTCACCGCCCGGCCGCCAGGCTGCCGTCACCGGTCTGCGGGGCGCCGGCGGGGACCACGACCACCTGGCCGGGGCCGGTCGGCTTCGGCGGCGCTTCGGGTGCGCGTTCCTTGGACGGGCCGCAGGCCACCGACGCGAGCTTGACGTCACCACGGCCGAGCGCTTCGGTGGTTTTGCCGCCGAGGAGCTTGATGTGCAGCGCCGTCACTTCGAGCACGCCGTCGTAACGCTGGACCTGCTCGTTGACGATCACCTCGGCGACACCGGGGATCCCCAGCTTCTGGTTGGGCGAGGTGGCCGCGGGCAGGGTGCCGAGGCGGCCCAGGTTGACCCCGGCGAGGTCGCTGCTGCCGGTGACGTGCCCGTCCGCCGACCCGCAGCGCGCGCTGACCAGCCGGATCGACGGGACCCGGCCGGCGGCCGCGGCCAGCAGCGGCAGTGTCACCTCGGCGACGCTCGCCTTGGCGGCCACGGAACCCGCACCGCCCACTACGGAACTGGAAATCGCCTTCGCCGTGACGAGACCCTTCAGCGGGACGTCGGCGACGCTCGCGGAGGCCGGACCGGTGCTGCTCGACTTCGCGAGCTCACCCGTTTCGACGGTGATGCCCTTGCTGTCGGTGAGCACCCCGGGGAGCAGCGAAACGGTTGCGGACGCGCCGAAAGCGGATCCGGTGACGGCGTCGTCCGCGGCCGAAACACCGGCCGAGCCGGCGAGAACGGCGACGGTCACCCCGGCCAGGCTCCCGGCTCGGAGCAGGGTTGTGCGCATGAAGAATCCTTTCACCGGAAGAAAACGGAGACGAAAACATGGGGAGACGCCGCATCGGGACGTGACCCGGCGGCGTGGGAAAGCTCGGCCACGCTATCAAAATCGCTACTTCGGGCAAGGATTCCGCACCGCCGCGGCGGTCGCGGCGGTGCGCAAAAAGTGATCTTCGGCGAAAAGGACAACTCGAAGTGGCCACTCAAGCGCGGAGCCGCCGGCGGTTTGCCGACGCGCAGTAGTGCGCGTTGCGGCATTCGAGGCGGTCCACGGGCAGAGCAGACACGGTCGGGTGATTACCTGGAAGAGGGCTCGCGAACACTCAGCGTGATGTGACCACCACGGTGGTTTAGTCAGCTCGGCGGTTCGACTTCGCCCGCGTCCTCGTCGACGTCCTGCGTCTCGGGCTGCTCGCGATCGGCTTCGGGAACTTCGACGTCGAGGTCGACGTCCGGCGTGCCGGGCGGGCGCGGGACGTCGGGGGTGAGGGGTCCGGTTTCGCTGTCGGTCATGGTCCCCGGGTACCCGGTGGCCGGGGGACCAAGCGTGGTGAGTCAGGGCGAAACCACCCGGCCGGGGCGGGAAATCACCCGGCCGAAGTTCCGCGAATTGCGAGGTCCGAGTCCTGGTGGGAGCGTCGGGGCACCGACTGCTTTCCCACCACGGAACCAGGAGTAGAGGCATGACCACCACCGAGATGCCGGCCGTGCACGAGTGCACGGTCAGCGGCTGTTCCTACAACCACGACGGCTGCCACGCGTTCGCCATCACCGTCAACGGCGACAACGGCACCGCCGACTGCGGCACGTTCGTCCCGCTGAGCACGAAGGGCGGCCTGGACCGCGTCGTGGCCCAGGTCGGCGCCTGCTCCCGCACCGACTGCCGGCACAACTCGTCGCTGGAGTGCACGGCGTCGAGCGTCCGCATCGGACCGGGCGACGGCGGGCACGCGGCCAACTGCCTGACCTTCGCGAAGTAGTCCCTCCCGGGACCGGCTTCAGACCTGGAGCCGGTCCCGGGCGGTCTTGATGACGTCCTGGCTGTCCACCAGCAGCGCGTCCGCCGCGGTGCGCCCGGTGGCGGCCAGGTAGGCGTCGACGAGCCGGTTGCCGGCCGCGTACCCGGCGCCGGTCGGGAGCCCGACCGGCGCCGCGCCGAACCGGACGGCGGTGGCGTCGCCGTGCACCCAGGCGGTGAAGTTGCGCATGCCGGTGATCCCGAGCCCGGAGACGACCTTGGCGAGCACGGCGTCGTCGCCCAGGTGCGGGACGCCGATCCGGGCGTACCCCAGTTCGTCCCCGTAGAGCTGCCGCGCGAAGGCGTCGGCGAGGCCTTCGGAGACGACCTGCTCCCCGACGGTGACCGTCGCCGGGTCCCACACCACGGCGCCACTGGCGTAGCGCAGGTTGTGGTGCAGCTCGTGGACGGCGGTCGCCTCGAGCCGGGCCAGGTTCTCCGGGTACGGCCAGACATTGAGGAACAGGTACCCCGGCACGCTGCCGTTGGCCGTCATGCCGAGCGAGGGGCCCATGAAGTGGGTGTCGCTCGGGTCGCCGAGGACGAACAGGACGGTGAGGTCGGGGACCGTGATGCCCGGCGTCGCGGCGACCTGCACGGCGACGGCGTTGTCGAGTGCGTCCCCGATTCGTTGCCACGCCTGGGCTTTCTCGAGGGTTTGCAGTGCTTCGAGGCAGCGTTCGCCGTCGCGGTCGAGCGGGAACCCCGACCCCATCCGGTGCATCGCCACCAGGTCGACGTCGCCGGGGAAGTACCGGTACATCCCGGCGGCGGGCCGCAGCATGGCGCGCAGCAGTTCCGGCCGGCCGGCTTCCGGCGCCCGCAGGATCTCGCGCATGGCCGGGAGGGTGTCGAGGACCGTGATCGTCATGCTGCGCAGGCTAGGGTCTCCAGCGGCTGGAGAGTCAAGAACGTCTGCGGGCCAGGTGATGCCCGATCGCGGCAGCAACGCCGGCCGCCGCGACTACGGCGGTGGCCACCGGGCTCATGGACTTCGACAGGCTCGGCGCGTTACTCGGCCCGAGCAGCCAGACCCCGAGCGGCACAAGGTAGGCGGCGGTGAGCAGGGCGGTCCACCAGCGGGCGGCGCGCAGCCGGGTGTCGCGCAGCGTGGCGACGAGAACCACGATGACGGGGATGCCGGCGAGCAGGGCGAACTGCCCGGCGACCATGAGCGGGAACGCCCAGGCCGCGACGAGGACACCCCGGGACGTGCGTGAAGTGGTGGTGGTCATGGTGATTCTCCGTTGTGTGGTGGTTCAGCAGTGGTCGGCGCGAGCTTCGACAGTGGTCTTGAGGGCGGCGAGCCAGGCGTCGAGGCCCGGGGCGAGGTACTGGAGGGCGGTGGCCGGGTCGGCGTCGATCTGCCCGCCGGTCCAGCTCTCTTCGGTGCGGACGAGCACGCCGCCGCGGACGGGGGTGAACGTCCAGACGTGGACGCCCCGGTCGATCTTGAGTCCTTCGCCGATCGCGGGGCCGGACCAGCGGATGCACTGACCCGGCTTGACCTGGTGGACGGTGGAGGTGATCACGAGGGTGGTCGCGGGGGTGGTCGGCGTCGGGGGTGCGGGGGTGGTCCAGCGGAAACGTGATCCGGGACGGAGGGGGCCGGGGTCGAGGCGCTTCATCGTTTTGACGGCGGTCTGCCAGGTGGGCCAGGAGTCGACGTTGGTGTGGAGGTTCCAGATCGTGGTGAGGGGGGCTTTGATGAAAGTTTCTGTCTGGTAGTGGATCTGGGCGGTGGGGTCGATGCCTTGGTTTCGGCAGGTCAGCGGGGTGGGCTGGGTGGGACGGCCGGGCTGGGTCGCCTGGGTCGCCTGGGTGGCCTGGCCGGGCGGGGTGGCCCGGCCGGGCGGGGTGGGCTGGCCGGGCGGGGTGGGCTGAGTCGCCTGGCCAGGCTGGGTCGCCTGGGTGGCCTGGCCAGGCAGGGTGGGCTGAGTCGCCTGCCCGGTCTGGTTTGGCTGGACTGGCACGGCGATGGCGTGCCCCGGGGTGGCGGCGAAGAGCGCGGCGAGCTGGGCCGCCGGGCTGGTCCGAGCGCCCTGTCCGCCCTGGGCAGCTTGGCCAAGCAGGGCAGCCTGGGTGGGCTGGATGAGCTGGATGGGCTGGTTTTGCGGGGTCGGCCGGGTGGTGGCCTGCGCCGGTGTTGCGGCGAAGAGCGCGGCTGCGGCGAGCGGGACGGCGAGCAAGGCGCGAGTGCTGGGCACGGTGGTTCTCCTCGGCGGCGGGCGACTCGGTTAGTCCTCATCGCGTTGGTTAGAAGCTATAACCAACGTGTGCTTAGTGTCAATAAGAAAAGTGATAGGCTCTAACTAGACGGAAGGGGTCACATGACGGACGTGGACACCCCGCGCGAGCGCTACCGGGCGCAGGTGCGCGCGGAGATCAAGCGGCACGCGTGGGAGCAGATCGCGGCCGCGGGGGTGCCCGCGCTGTCGTTGAACGCGATCGCCAAGCAGGTGGGGATGAGCGGGCCGGCGCTGTACCGGTACTTCGCGAGCCGGGACGAGTTGATCACCGCGCTCATCCGCGACGCGTACCGCAGCCTGGCGGACACCGTCCGGGCGCATCGCGCCGCGGGCGCCGATCTTGCCGGCCTGGCCCACGCCATCCGCGACTGGGCACGAAGCGACCCGCAGCGCTACTTCCTCATCTACGGCACGCCCGTGCCGGGCTACCACGCGCCGGACGACACCACGGCGATCTCGAACGAGGTCATGACGGTGCTGATCGAAGCGTGCGCCGGCCTCCCGTCGAAGGGCGGCTCACCGTTCGCGGAGCACCTCGAAGGGCACCGCGAGTGGGCGGGGGACCAGTCGGTGCTGGCCTCGACCTTGCACCGCGCACTGTCGTTCTGGACCCGGCTGCACGGGGTGCTGTCGCTGGAACTGGCCGGTCACTTCACGGGTATGGGCTTCAACCCCGACCTCCTGATCGACGCAGAGCTGGAAGCCCTGGCCACCTGACCCGGCGACCCGGGCGGCAGGCAGGAGCCTCGGCGACCGTGGGAAGCGCCGCCCCGAGCTTCACCCGGAAGATCCGAGTGGCGATCGGGCATCGCGAAGATCGTGGGGGAGCGCCGCCATACGGCGCGGCCTGCAAATCTTGGCGGCAACCGAGTGCCTCGGCGATTGCGGGGAAATGCCGCCACCGAGCCTCGCCCGCCAGATTCCAGCGGCGGTTGGATGCAGCGACGATCGCAGCAAGCTGGAACGCAGGCACCCCAAGCCAACCCCGGCAGCAGGCGGACACCCGGGCGATCGCGGGAGCGCTGCTCCGAGGATCGCGGGGAGCGCACCACGCGACCTGTCCGGCAGATCCTGGCAGCGGCCTCACGCCGCAGAGCAGGCGGTCGCCGAGATCGGTCAAGGGCAACCCGTCTGGCAATGCCTGACCAATGCGGAAAGCCGGGCGAGCCTAAACGATCCCCGCGCTGATCAACTCCTGCCAGATCTCCCCTTGATCCACCACTTCCACCCCGTGCTTCTCAGCCTTGGTCAGCTTCGCAGCCCCAACCTCAGCCCCCGTGATCAGCAAATCCGTACTAGCCGAAACCGACGAAGCAATACTCGCCCCGGCCCGCTCGCAAAGCCGCTGGAAAGTAGGCCGAGGCACCTTCTCGCCCGACCGCGGGTCACTGATCGACCCCGTCACCACCACCGTCTTCCCGGCCAATGGCGCACCCGCCGCCACCACCGGCGGTAGATCCTCGTCTCGGACGTCCAAGGAAACCCCCGCCTCCCGCAGCCGCGTGAGTTCCGGGCGCAGGCGGGTCAGGTGCTCGATCAACGAGGCCGCCACCTTCGGGCCGATGTCCTCGACCGCGACCAGCCCCTCCTCGCCCGCGTCGGCGACGTCCTCCAAGGACCCGAAGCCCGCTCGGCAAAGCCGGGCCGCCGTGCCTTCCGAGGCCATCGGGATCGCCAAGCCGATCAACGCTCTGCGGAGACCCACCGCGCGGCTCGCGTCGATCGACTCGATCATGCGCGTGGCCGAGACCTCGCCGATGCGCTCGAACTCCAGCAGGCGCTCCTTCGTCAGCGCGTAGAAGTCCGACGGCTGCTCCAGCAACCCCGCCTCGGCCAGCCGCTCGATCCACACCCCGCCGACCGCGTCGATGTCCGCCGCAGCCCGAGATGCCCAGTGGATCAGCCGGCGGACCGTCTGGGCGGGGCAGGAAACGTTGGTGCAGAACAGTTCCCGGCTGTTGCCCTGCTCGGTCAGCGGCTGTCCGCACGACGGGCATTCGGACGGCGGGACGATCTCGCGCTCCTCCCCGGTGCGCTTCGACTCGTCCAGCACACCCGCGACGAACGGGATCACGTCGCCCGCGCGGCGGACCAGCACCGTGTCGCCGATGCGGATGCCGCGGGCGCGGATCACCTCCTGGTTGGCCAGGGTCGCGCGGGTGACCGTCGTGCCGCCCACGAACACCGGCTCCAGCCAGGCGACCGGGGCGATCTTGCCTGTCTTGCCGACGTCCCAGACCACGTCGGCCAGCACGGTGGTCTTCTCCTCGGCCGCGAACTTGAACGCCAGCGCGCCCCGCGGGGAGCTCGAGCGGGTGCCGGCGGCGGCGTAGGCGTCACGGTCGGCCAGGCGCAGCACCGCGCCGTCGAGGTCGTAGTCCAGTTTGTTGCGCTGCTGCTCGATCGCCGTGATCACCTCCTGCGCCGCCTCGGCGTCGGCGCAGTGGCGCATGTCGGCGGCGGTGAACCCGAGTGTCCGAAGAGCACCGTCCAGATCGGTCTCCGCGCTGTCGGGTTCGGTGTAGAGGTCGAACGCGAAGAACTGCAGCCGCCGCCCGGCGACGGTGCGCGGGTCCTTCGCGCGCAGCGTGCCGGCCGCGGCGTTGCGCGGGTTGATCAGCGGCTTGTCCGGGTGCGCGGTGTTGTAGGCGGTGAAGGTGGTGCGCAGCATGACGGCCTCACCGCGGACCTCGACCCGGCCCGGCGCGTCGACCCGGTCCGGGATCCCGTCGGTCAGCGCTCGCACGAGCATGGTGACGTCGTCGCCCGTCGTCCCGTCGCCGCGGGTGACCGCCCGCGCCAGGCGGCCGTTTTCGTAGACGACGGCGAGCGAGAGGCCGTCCAGCTTCGGCATGACCACCACCGGCTGGCCGGGGAAGCGGTCGAAGAACGCCACGACCTGCTCGGGCTTGGTGGCCTTCTCCAGCGAGAGCATCGGGCGCGAGTGCCGGATCGGCGCGTGCAGCACCGCGGGCCCGCCCACCTGCTCCAGCGGGTTCGGGTCGGGCGCCAGCTCCGGGTTCGCCTCGACGAGCCCCCGCAGCTCGTCCTCGATGGCGTCGTACTCGGCGTCCGCCACCTCGGGCGAGCCCCGGTAGTAGGCGTCGCGCAGCACGACGATCTGGTCGGCGAGTTCCTGGATGCGGTCCCGAGCGTTCACGGACAGGACGTTACCGGGCACCACCGACAGTCCGGCGCATCTCGCGCCGGGACGGTCAGAACTCGTCCGCTTGCGTCAGCTCGTGTTCGAAGGCGTCCGCCCGGGCGACGATCGACTTCAGCGGCCGCTCGAACTCGTGCTCGATGCTGAGGTCCTCCAGCGGGAACGTGTGCTTGAGCAGCGCCACGCCGTCGACGACCGCGGCGCCGCCGACCGCAGAGCCGCCCGCGAGCTCGAGGAACTTCCGCAGGTCGATCGCGTCGGCCCAGCCGACGGGGGAGGACAGCTCGATCCACGCGCCGCCGTCGAGCTCGGGGAGGTGGTGCACCGTGACCTGCTGGGTGCGGTCCCGCGGGCCGTCGAGCCGGAACCGCAACCAGCCGTCCGATTCCTCCAGCACTTCGTAGCGCGTCCGGACGAAGTTGATCACATCGGTCCAGGTGGTCACCCGATCCGCCTTTCCCCTACGGCCTGCCTGCGCGATGAGCATCTCACGGCGGCCCGGGGTCCGGCACCCGGGTGAAGGGTCAGTTCACTTCGTTCAGCTTCCCGGTGGCGACGTCGAAGACGAAGCCGCGGACGGAGTCCTTCTTCGGGACGAACGGGCTGTTCTTGATCCGCGCGACCGACTGCCGGACGTCCTCGTCGAGATCGGCGAACGCTTCGGCGGCCCAGGCGGGCTTCACGCCGACGTCGTCCTGGATGGACTTTTTGAAGTCGTCGTCGGTGAAGGTGAGCATCCCGCAGTCGGTGTGGTGGATGAGGATGATCTCCTCGGTGCCCAGCAGCCGCTGGCTGATCGCGAGCGAGCGGATCTCGTCCTCGGTGACGACTCCGCCGGCGTTGCGGATGACGTGGGCCTCGCCCTCGTTGAGGCCGAGCACGCCGTAGACGTTGATGCGCGCGTCCATGCAGGCGAGCACGGCGACGTGCTTGGCGGGCGGCAGGGGCAGCGGCCCGGAGAAACCTTCGGCGTAGGCGGCGTTGTTGGCCAGCAGTTCGTCCGTGACGGACATGGTGGTCCTTCCGCAGGAGAAGTGGTTGCGCTGAGTGGACCCGTCGCATGCGTCTTCCCGCAACTGTGCCCAGCCCCTGGGAGGCCGTCATGAGTCGCAATTTTTCCGAATGATGTCAAGTTCTTGCACTTTGTCTCTCGGTTGTTGCATGGTGGTACGGCGCTGGCTCCCTCCCCCCGCCCTCTCAAAGAAGAGAAGACGCCATGACACGCATGCGCCTGACCCGGCTGCTCGCCGGATTCGCCGCCGTGGGGTTCTCCGCCGCCGGGCTCTCCCTCGCCTCCGCGGCCGCCGGTCCACCCCCGGACACCGTCGCCGCCGCCCCGGCCGCGCTCGCCGACGTGCCGCTGACCCGCACCGTGTCGGCGAGCAGCGCGCTGCCCGGCTACCCGGTGGCCAACACCGTCGACGGGAACCAGGACACCTACTGGGAGTCGGCGAACAACGCGTTCCCGCAGTGGATCCAGGCCGACCTCGGGTCGGCCAAGTCCCTCTCGCGGATCGTGCTGAAGCTGCCCGCGCCCTGGGAGGCCCGCACCCAGACGCTGACCGTGCGCGGCAGCACCGACGGCACCACGTTCACCGACCTCGCCGCCGCGAGCGGGTACGCCTTCGCCCCGGCCGCCAACACGGTGACGATCCCGGTGACGGCCTCGACCCGGTACGTCCGCCTGAACATCACGGCGAACACGCAGTGGCCCGCCGCGCAGCTCTCGGAGTTCGAGCTCTACGGCCCCGACACCGGTGACACGCAGCCGCCGAGCACGCCCGCGAACCTCACGCTGACCGAGCCCGGCTCCGGCCAGGTCCGGCTCGCGTGGTCGGCTTCGACGGACAACGTCGGAGTTACCGGCTACACCGTCTACCGGGACGGCACGCCCGTCACCACGGTCACCGGCACGACCTTCACCGAGACCCGGCCCGCGGGCACGCGGATCGAGTACTTCGTGCGGGCGAAGGACGCCGCCGGGCACGAGTCGGCCGACAGCAACCACGTCGTGCGGCAGGGCACCCAGGCCGGCGCCAACCTGGCCGCGGGCAAGCCGATCGAGGCATCGTCGACGGTGAACACCTTCGTCGCCGCCAACGCCAACGACAACAACACCGGCACGTACTGGGAGTCGGCCGCCGGCTACCCGAACACGCTCACCGTCAAGCTCGGCTCGAACGCCGACGTCGACTCGGTCGTCGTGAAGCTCAACCCGGACCCGGCCTGGGGCGCGCGGACGCAGAACTTCGAGGTCCTCGGCCGTGACCAGGGCGCGACGGCGTTCACCTCGCTGAAGGCCCGCGCCGACTACCGCTTCGACCCGGCCGGCAACCAGAACACCGTGACCGTCCCGGTCACCGGGCGGACCGCGGACGTGCGGCTGCAGTTCTTCGCCAACTCCGGCGCGCCCGGCGGGCAGGTCGCGGAGCTGCAGGTGTTCGGCACCCCGGCGCCCAACCCCGACCTGGTCGTCACCGGCACGACGTGGACCCCGGCGAACCCGACCGAGTCCAGCCCGGTCTCGGTGTCGGCGACCGTGCGGAACGCGGGCACCGCGAACGCGGCCGCGACGACCGTGAACGTCAGCCTCGGCGGCACGGTCGTCGGCAGCGCGGCCGTCGGCGCCCTCGCCGCGGGCGCGTCCACCACGGTGACCGTGAGCGCGGGCACCCGGCCGCAGGGCTCCTACAGCGTGTCCGCCACGGTCGACCCCGCGAACACCGTCGTCGAGCAGGACGACACCAACAACACCTTCACGTCCCCGACGCCGCTGGTCATCGCGCAGTCGCCGGGGCCGGACCTCGAGGTCACCGGCATCACGTCGAACCCGCCCAACCCGGCGGTCGGCGCGGCCGTGTCGTTCACCGTCGCCGTGCACAACCGCGGCACGAGTGACGCGGGCGCTTCGGTGACCCGGCTGACCGTCGGCAGCTCGACGCTCACCGGCTCCACGGGCACGATCGCGGCCGGCGCGACGGCGAACGTCGCGATCTCGGGCACGTGGACCGCCACCACCGGCGGGGCCACCCTCACCGCGACGGCCGACGCCACGAACACCGTCGCGGAAACCAACGAGTCCAACAACGGCCTCTCCCGGCCGATCGTGGTCGGGCGTGGCGCGGCGGTGCCGTACACCGAGTACGAGGCGGAAGCCGCGCAGTACCAGGGCGAGCTGCTGACGGCCGACCCGCTGCGCACGTTCGGGCACACGAACTTCGCGACCGAGTCCTCGGGCCGCCAGTCCGTGCGGCTGGCGAGCCAGGGCCAGTACGTCGAGGTCACGTCGACGAACCAGTCGAACTCGATCGTGGTCCGCAACTCGGTGCCCGACGCGGCCGCCGGCGGCGGGCAGGACTACACGCTCAGCCTGTACGTCAACGGGACCTTCGCGCAGAAGCTGACGCTCTCTTCGACGCACAGCTGGCTCTACGGCACCACCGACGACCCCGAAGGCCTGACCAACCGGCCCGGCGGTGACGCGCGGCGGCTGTTCGACGAGTCGCACGCCCTGCTGGCGCAGTCGTACCCGCCGGGCACGAAGTTCAAGCTGCAGCGCGACAGCGGTGACAACGCGGCTTACTACGTCGTCGACCTGGTCGACCTGGAGCAGGTCGCGCCGGCCGCGGCCAAGCCGGCGAACTGCACGTCGATCACCGAGTACGGCGCCGTGCCCAACGACGGCGTCGACGACTCCACGGCGATCCAGCGCGCGGTGACCGACGACCAGAACGGCGTCATCTCCTGCGTCTGGATCCCGGAAGGCCAGTGGCGGCAGGAGAAGAAGATCCTGACCGACGACCCGACCGTGCCCAACGGCGGCGGCCAGTACAACCAGATCGGCATCTCGAACGTGACGATCCGCGGCGCCGGCATGTGGCGCTCACAGCTGTACTCGCTGATCCAGCCGCAGGACGCGGGCACCATCAACCACCCGCACGAGGGCAACTTCGGGTTCGACATCGACAAGAACGTCCAGATCTCCGACATCGCGATCTTCGGCTCCGGCCGGATCCGCGGCGGGGACGGCAACGCGGAAGGCGGCGAGGGCCTCAACGGCCGGTTCGGCACCGGCACCAAGATCGAGAACGTCTGGATCGAGCACGCCAACGTCGGGGTCTGGGTCGGCCGCGACTACGACAACATCCCGGCGCTGTGGGGCCCGGCCGACGGCCTGGAGTTCAGCGGCATGCGGATCCGCGACACCTACGCCGACGGCATCAACTTCACGAACGGCACGCGCAACTCGCGGGTGTTCAACTCCTCGTTCCGCACCACCGGGGACGACTCGTTGGCCGTGTGGGCCAACCAGTACGTGAAGGACCCGTCGGTGGACATCGGGCACGACAACGTGTTCACCAACAACACGGTCCAGCTGCCGTGGCGTGCCAACGGGATCGCGGTCTACGGCGGGTATGGCAACCGGATCGAGAACAACCTGGTGTACGACACGATGAACTACCCGGGCATCATGCTGGCGACCGACCACAACCCGCTGCCCTTCTCCGGGCAGACGACGATCGCCAACAACGCCCTGTTCCGCTGCGGCGGTGTCTTCTGGGGCGAGCAGCAGCAGTTCGGCGCGATCACGTTCTTCGCGCAGGGCAAGGACATCCCGGGGGTGACGCTCCGGGACACCGAGATCCACGACTCGACCTACGACGGCGTCCAGTTCAAGACCGGCGGCGGGGTCGTGACCGCGGCGATCACGAACGTCAAGATCGACAAGTCGAACAACGGGGCCGGCATCCTCGCGATGAGCGGCGCCCGCGGCAGCGCGACCTTGACGAACGTGACGATCACGGGTTCGGCGAAGGGTGACGTCGTGCGCGAGCCGGGCACGCAGTTCGTCATCAACGGGGCTCCGGTGCCGGCCGTGGTCCGGCGCGGAACGCGGTAGCACCGGGTCGGGACGGCCGGTTCCCCGGCCGTCCCGACGTGGGTCACCGGCGCCGCAGGGCCTGCCTGCGGGTCAGCAGCACGAGGCCGCCGCCCGCGAGGAGCAGGGCGGCTCCCCAGTAGACGCCGATCAGCGAAACCCCGGTGTCGGCCAGCCCGGACGGGCGGAACGCGACGTCCGGGACCAGGTCGTCACCGGACCCGCCCGCCGCGCCGCCGGGGTTCGGGCCACCGGCCGGGGGAAGGGTCGCGCACTGCGCGGCGAGGGTGAGCGTGGGCTCGTCGAGGACGTCCCCGGCCTGGTAGAAGTTCGCGAACGCCTCGGCACTGGTCAGGGTGGCCTTGATCGCCGAGACCGTCAGCGTGCCGGTGCCCGGGGTCTTCACCGCCGACGCCAGGTCCAGGTTCGCCAGCGCGACACCGGGCTTGCCGACCGGCGGCGACGGGGCACCGGCGGTCGTCTTCAGGTCGACGTCGGCGTAGAGCGTCCCCTTGCCCCCGGCCACCGTGAGCTTCGGGTTCGCCAGCGTCAGGGTGAAGAAGTGCGCCGGATAACCGAACGTGATCTTGCCGCCGAAGGATGCCGTGTACTCGCTGTCGGAGGTGAGGGCGCCGGTGCCGAGCGGGAACCGGTAGGCGCCGGTCGGGATCGCTTTGCCCGTCACTTCGTCGACGTTCGTGATCTCCGCGCCGCCGTCCGCCGTGATCGTGTTCCCGGCGCCGCCGCCGACGTAGGAGCGGAAGCTCTTCTTGAAGCCCCACAACAGGTTTCCCTGTGCGATCGAGCCGGGGGAGAGGGTGCAGGCCGGCGGCGGGGTGGTCGTCGACGGCGGAGTCGTGACCGGCGGGGTGGACGTCGGCGGGGCCGGCTCACCCGGGAAGACGAGCCGGCCCGCGTCGAGATCGGTCCCGGCCGGGTAGAACCCGGCGAACGCGCCCGCGCCGGCTTCGGTCAGCTTGGCCGAAGCGAGGTCGACGACGACGTTCGCGCCGTCCTTGCGGACTTCCTTGACGGTCAGGTCGGCGAAGTCGACCGGGGCCGGTTCGCGGACCTGTTCGGGGGCGGTTTTTGTGCCGTAGAACCGGTACCCGACGCTGGCGCTCAGCTTGCCCGTGCCGTCGCCGGCCAGGGTGAGCTTCGGGTCGGCCAGGCTGAACTGCCAGATCAGGTGCGGTTCGAGGGTGAAGGTGACCCGGCCGCCGAACGCGACGCTGCCCTTCGCGCCGTCCCAGCTCGCCTGCCCGGCGGGCCAACGGTAGGGGAACGGCGCGGTGTTCGGAGCGGCTTCGTCGAGCGTGGCGCCCTGGTCCGCGGCGATCGTGCCGCCGAACCGGCTGATGTACCCGCGCCAGCTCTGCTTGAGACCCCACGCGAGCCCGGTTGCCGGGTCCCCGGGGTCCGGGACACCGATGCCGGTGAACTTCAGCGGGGTGGTGCGGTCCCACGTCAGGTCCGGGGTGTCCCAGCCGAACACGTAGACGCTGAACGGCTGGGTCTTCGCGTCGTAGGTCGTGCCCGCGGAGGTGTACTCGGCCTTGACGGTGACCGTGAGCTCCCAGCTGCCGTCGGCGTTCAGCGGGATCTGCGTGCCGACCGGGTCCTTCTTGACCAGCTTGCTGACCTGGAACCCGGTCGCCGTGCGAGCCCGGACGTCGTCCTTGGCCGGGCCGACGCGGACACCGAAGCCCTTGCCGTCGTTGGCCGCCGGGTCGAACCCGGTGCCCTTGACGGTGATCGAGGTACCCGCCGGGTCGAGCCCGGTCGCCGGGGTGACGGTCACCGCGGGCGCGGCGGCCAGCGCCGGTGGGGCGACGAGGCAGCCGAGCAGGGTCGCGGCTCCGGCCGCGGCGAGGAGTCTTCGCAGTCTCACGAGGGGTTTCCTTCCTGGTTGCGAGGGGTGCGACGGCGTCGCAGGAGGGGCGGGACGATCAGGGCGGCGGCCGTGACGACCAGCGCGCCGGCGGCGACGAGCCACCACCCGGCGCCACGGGCGGGCTCGGCGGCCGCCGAGCCCGCGGGAGTGGGTGTCGGCGTGGGTTTCGCGGAAGTGCTTGCGGCGACGGCACTCGAGGACGTCGTCGACGGCGCCGTGGTGCTCGCGGGCGGGCTCGGCGGCGGCGCGGTGGTCGCCGGGGGAGGAGCGGCCGCCTGCTTCGGCACGGCGAACGTCACCGGGGTGAACGTCTCGTTGTTCGCGTTCACGACACCGTGCGCGCCGACGGTGATCAGTCCACATCGGACCTTCAGGCAGTCGACGTCGACCACCGTGCCGTCGCGGTCGGTCGCGCGGAACTTCGAGCCGGGCACCACGAGCTGCGTGCTCCAGCTGCCGTCGGCGGCGATCACCCCGCCGTTGGCCGAGGCCGCGGTGTCGCTGCCCGGGAAGGCGACGAACCGCTGGAAGCCGCGGTTGTCCTTGGCCTCCTTGTCCGGGACGTACCGGTACGTGGCCCCGGACGCGCCGCCCTTGCTGGGCTGCCACGCGCCGTCGGCGACCCACCCGAACAGCAGGTAGATCCCGCCGTAGCCCTTCGGCACGGACTGGAACCCGCTGCCGCGCACGGTGAGCACGGTGGCGTAGCCGGGGTCGGCGGCCGCGGGGGACACGGTGACCCGGGCCGCGGCTTCGGCGGGCGGGACGAGCACGAGCGGCAACGCGGCCGCGGCCAGGACGAGGCCGGTTCGGCGCATCAGTTCTCCTCGGCGTGACGGTGGGGCAGGACGACGGGCCGGCCGGTCCGGGGGTGCGGGAACACCTCGACCGGGTGCCGGTAGACCTCGCTGAGCAGGGCTTCGGTGAGGACCTCGGCGGGTGGGCCGGTCGCGGCGACGGTGCCGCTCGCGAGCAGGACGACCCGGTCGGCGTACGCGGCGGCGAGGCCGAGGTCGTGCAGCACGACGAGCACGGCGTCCCCGGCGGCGGCGCGCGCGGCGGCCAGTGTCATGACGCGCTCGGTGTGCCCGAGGTCCAGGGCCGCGGTCGGCTCGTCGAGCAGCAGCACCCCGGCTTCCTGCGCCAGCACCCGGGAAAGCGCGGCGCGGGCCTGCTCACCGCCGGACAGGGTGGGGAACCGGCGGCTCGCGAACGCCGTCATGCCGGTGACCTCCAGCGCCCGCGCGACCGCCGCGTCGTCCCCGGCTTCGGCAGGCGTGCCCCGCCACGGCGCGCGGCCCATCGTGACGACTTCGGCCACGGTGAAGGGAAAGCTCACGGTGTTCAGCTGGGGAAGCACCGCCCGCCGCCGTGCCTGCTCGGTCAGCGACCAGCCGCCGAGGTCACCGCCGTCGAGCCGGACGCGGCCGTGCGCAGGCGCGAGATCTCCGGCGAGCAGGCCCAGCGCCGTCGACTTCCCGGCGCCGTTCGGGCCGGCCAGCACCAGTACCTCCCCGGCGTGCACGGCCAGCGAAACGCCGTCGAGCAGCCGCCGCCCGTCGACGGTGTAGGTGACGTCCACCAGCTCCGCCGCGGTCACGCCCAGCCTCCCGCGCGCCGGCGCGTCCGCAGGAGCAGCCAGAAGAAGACCGGCCCGCCCACGAGCGCGGTGAGGATGCCGATCGGCAGGTCGGCGTAGTCGAAGGCGGTGCGGGCGGCCAGGTCGGCCGCGGCGAGCAGGACCGCGCCGGCCAGCAGCGACGCCGGCACGAGCACCCGGTGGCCCGGCCCGGTGAGCATCCGCACCGCGTGCGGCACGATCAGCCCGACGAACCCGATGACCCCCGAGTACGACACGGCCGCCGACACCATCAGCGCCACCACGACGATCCCGGTGGCGCGCAGGCGCTCCACGTGCACGCCGAGGTGCCGCGCCGGGCGTTCGCCGAGCGCCAGCAGGTCCAGCTTGCGCGCCATCAGCAGCGAGACGGCCACGCCGAGCACGACCAGCGGCAGGATCGACCCGACGTACGGCCAGCGCGCCGAGGCGAGGGAACCCAGCTGCCAGAACACGATCTGCTCCCGCGCGGCCTGGTCACCGGAGAACAGCAGGAACGCGATCACCGCGCTCGCCACGGCGTTGACCGCGACCCCGGTGAGGATGAGCGTCACCACCTCGCTGCGGCCGCCGGAGCGGGACAGGAAGTACACCGTCAACGTCGTCAGCAGGCCGCCCGCGAAGCCGAAGGCCGGGGTGGTGAACGCGCCGAGGAACGTCCAGCCCGCCACGATGGACAGGCTCGCGCCGACCGCCGCGCCGGCGGAGACGCCGACCACCGCGGGCTCGGCGAGCGGGTTGCCGAACAGGCCCTGCATCAGCGCCCCGGCCACACCGAGCACCCCGCCGACCAGCAGGCCGAGCACGACCCGCGGGAAGCGGACCTGCCAGAGCGTGCCTTCGGCGAACGGGTCGGCCAGGCCCGGCCCGATGCCGATGTGGTGCAGCAGCGACGCGACGACGTCGGACACCGGGATGGCGAACTGGCCGGTGCCCGCGGAAACGCAGGCCACGACGACCAGCGCGGCGGCGAGCCCGGTGAACAGGGCCGTCACCTTGACCGGACGGGTCATCCGCCGGACCCCGGGGCGTAGAGCGCGCGGGCGAGCGCGTCGAGGACGTCGGGGGTGCGCGGCCCGAAGCTCAGGATCTGGCTGTCGGCCATGTCGACGAACCGGCGGTGCAGGCCGGCCGGGGTCTGCGCGACGCCCGGGACGGCGAGCAGCCCGTCGGGGCCGCCGACCGACTCGAGTCCCTTGGTCATCAGCAGGATCACGTCCGGGCGGGCCCGCACCAGCGCTTCCGGCGTCATCGGCCGCATCCCCTCGACCCCGGCCTCGCTCGCGACGTCGACCGCGCCGAGCGCGGTGATCAGCGAGCCGGCGCCCGAGCCGCGGCCGAACAGGTAGTACACGCCCGCCTGCCCGCGCAGGTAGAGGAACACCGCGCGCAGCTTCCGCTCCGGCTCGGCGGGCGCCAGGCGGGTGATCTCGGCCTTCTTCTCGGCGATGTCGTGGTCGAGGCGTGTCGAAAGCCGTTGCCCCGCTTCGGGAACGCCGAGCGCGGCGGCGACGTCGTGCACCAACGCGCCGACGTTGTCCATCGTCCGCTCCGGGTCGAGCACGACCACGGGGATGCCCGAGCCGCGCAGCTGCAGCACCGCGTCCCACGGCCCGAGGGTCGTGTCGGTCAGGACCACGCTCGGCCGGAGCGCGAGGATCGCTTCGGCGTTGAGCTGGTGCCCGTTGCGCGTGACGAGCGGAAGCCGTCGGGCCGCCGGGAAACCGGTGGAGACGTCGCGGCCGACGACCCGGTCGCCGAGGCCGAGTCCGAACACCGTCGCGGCGAGGGTGCCCGCCATGTCGAACGCGAGCACCCGGCTCGTGTCCGTGACGGTGACGCGGGTGCCCTGGTGGTCGGTCACGGTGACCGGCAGGTGCTGAGCCGGCGGCGGGGCGGCGATGTCGGGCTGGGCGAGTGTCGCGGTGCTCGGCCCGGTGCGGGACCTGGGGTCCGCCAACGGTTTCAGCGCGGACAGCGGTGCGGCCGGCGCCGCGGTGACCTGCTCCGCCGGGGCCGCCGCGCAGCCGGCCACGGTGGTGGCCAGCAGCAGGACGGCAACGGGCAGCAACCCCCTTGACAACATTAGGTAAGGCTAACCATATTGATCGCGAGTAGGTAAGGCTTACCTAATCTCCGTTACCTCGTTGTGATCGAAGGGAACCCCCTGTCATGTCGAAGAGATCAGTCCTGACCCGCGTCGCCGTGGTCGCCGGCGTCGCCGCTGCCCTCGGGAGCGTCGCGGTCGCGCCCGCCTTCGCGGCCGCCGGCTCGGCCACGCACAACGGCTTCACCCTCAGTGCGTCCAACGCCACCGGGCTCGCCGCCGCCGGCGAGACGATCACCGTCACCGGCAGCGGGTACAACCCGGCGAACGGCTACTACGTCGCGCTGTGCGCGGTGCCCGAGGACTACTCCTACGGCGTCAAGCCGAGCCCGTGCGCGGGCGGCGACGGCCAGGGCGGCACCGGGGTCGGCCCGTCGGCCTGGGTGACGAACCTGCCGGGCGGCACCTCCACGATCGCCGCGAACGGCACGTTCACCACGCGGATCCGGATCGCCCGGGCGAACAGCGGTCTCGACTGCGGCGACCCGGCCGTCACCTGCGCGATCGTGTCGCGCCGGGACCACCTGTCCGCGGCCGACCGCACCGCCGACGTGTTCATCCCGGTCACGTTCTCCTGATCTGCGAGCGGGGTGCGGCCCGCCCGCACCCCGCTTGACAGGCCGGTTAGGGTACCTTTAGTTTTAGGGAGTAACTAACTGGCGAGGGGAACCCAGTGGCGAGCACCGGAGGCGGCCGTCCCGCGAAGATCGCGGTGGCCGACATCGTCCGGGCCGGTCGTGAGCTGGGGCTGCGGCAGCTGAGTGTCAAGGCGGTCGCGACGCGGCTGGGGGTCACGTCGACGGCCCTGTACCGGCACGTCGAGGGCCGGTGGGGGCTGGAGCGGCTGGTCGGCGAAAGCCTCCTGGCCGAGCTTCGGCTGCGGGACGACCCGGCGCACGACACGACCCGGCACCTCGTGGCGTTCGCGCTGCAGCTGCGCGAGTTCGCGCTGGCTCACCCAGGGCTCGCCGGGTACCTGCAGCTGCTGTTCCCGCGAGGAGAGGGCGGGCAGCGCGCGCTGGCCGCCGAGGTCGCGGCGCTCGGCCGGCGCGGGTACGCGGTGGACGCGGCGATCGTGCTCAGCGGCGCGGTCGCGTCGCTGACCGTCGCGATGACCGTGTCGGAAGAAGCCAGTGCCGCGGCCGAAAACCTGGACGGCGAGGGCCTGGACCGCGAGCGGCGGGCGGTGGTCGACCGGCTGGTCTCCGACGAGCGGCTCGGGCCCGCGCACACGACGTTGCCGCAGCTCGAGCGGCCGCTGTACGTGCGGTTGCTGCTGACCGCGGCGATCCGGGGCCTGGTGGCGGTCTGCCCGCCCGGCCGCCCGGTGGCCGAGATGGTGGCGGAGCTGGCGGCCACCGGAGGGGAGCTTTAGATGGCACGGGGTGTCCAGGGCGCGATCCTGCGCGGGCTCGGGGCGCGGGACCACGAAGCGACGGTCACCGGCACCGAACAGCTCGCACCGCACTTCGTCCGGATCCGGTTCACCGCGCCGACGTTGTTCGACGACGTCGTGCCCGGGCCGGCGGCGTGGCTGCGCTTCTGGTTCCCCGACCCCGAGGGCGGTCCGGCCGAGCACCAGCGGGCGTACACGATCTCCGAAGCGGACCCGGCGGCCGGCACGTTCGCGGTCGACGTCGTGCTGCACACCCCGGCCGGGCCCGCGTCACACTGGGCCCGGTCCGCGCGGCCCGGGACGACGGTTCCGGTGACCTCGCTGGGATCCACCACGTTCGAGCCCGGCGCCCCGGCGGGGTGGCTCCTCGTCGGCGACGCCGCGTCGATGCCGGCGATCGACGCGATCCTGGGCGTGGTCCCTGCCGACGTGCCGGTGACGGTCTACCTGGAGGAACACGTCCCCGACGACCGCCTGATCCCGCTGCGGGCACATCCCCGCGCACGCGTGCACTGGGTGCCGCGGCGGGACGCGGGGTCGCTGGCCGCGGCGATCGAGCAGCGGGACTGGTCGGGCTGGCGGGCGTGGGTGGCCACCGAATCGGGGTCGTTCAAACAGGTGCGGACCCGGCTGCGGGGGAGCTTCGGACTGCCGAAGACCGACGTGCACGGGCGGGCCTACTGGTACCACGGGCGCGCGATGGGCTCGTTCCGGTCCGGAAAGGACGGTGCCGTCGCGGTCGTCGAGGGGGCGGCCGCGACGCACACCCAGGGGACCTCGGAATGGGTTCCCACCCCGGACGGCCGGCGGCTGCACACGATGGTGCTGGGCTCCGGCGCCGGGCCGACGGTCGTCTTCGAGGCCGGCGCCGCGGCGAGCCGCTCGTCGTGGGCCGCCGTGCAGCCGGCGGTCGCCCGGCACACCCGGGCGGTCGTCTACGACCGCGCGGGCCTCGGGCGCAGCGAGCCCGACCCCGTCGGCCGCACCTTGACGCGGCTGGCCGGCGACCTGACCACGGTCCTCGACCACTTCGGCCCGGGCCCGTTCGTTCTCGTCGGGCACAGCGCCGGCGGCCCGATCACCCGGCTCGCGGCCGCTGCGCGCCCGGAGCGGATCGCCGGCCTGGTGCTGGTCGACCCCACTGACGAAGCCGCGGACGTCCTTTTCGGACGGAGCTTCCGCCGCGCCGAACGGCTCGCGCTCGGCGCGGGCGCCGTGCTGGCCCGGCTGGGGCTGCTCCGGGTCGTCTTCCGCGGGCTGCTGAAAGGTGTCCCGGACGACGTCGGCCGCGACCTGCGCCGGGAGGCGTTCGGGCCGGGGGTGGTCCGGACCCAGCGGCAGCAGGCGAAGACGTACCTCGACGAGCTGGCGACGTGGCGGTCCGCGCCGCCCGAGCTGGGCGGTATCCCGGTGACCGTCATCTCGGGCGGCCGTCCCGGGGACGGCATGAGCTCGGCGATGCGCGCGGCGGCGAACGCGTCCCACGCCCGCCGGGCGGCGGGTGGCAGGCACGTGGTCGCCGCGCGCTCCGGGCACTACGTCCCGCTGACCGAACCCGAGGTGGTCGCCGCCGAGGTCGTCCGGCTGCTCTGATCGACCGACGGCGGCAGGAACCCGTGCTCCGACAGGTCGAACCAGTCGCCCTCCGGGTCGATCGCGCGGTACTCGGCGAACGGACGGTCGCCGCCGCGGAGGGCGGGGCGGGGGACACCGGCCGCGGTGAGCGTCTCCGCCAGCGGGGCCACCGCCGGCACCTCGAAGCCGAAGTGGTTGAACCCCGTCGCGACGTCGCCGGTCAGCTGCTGCTGGATGAGCGCCAGGTTGAGGTACCCGTCGGTGACGAAGTGGCTGCCGTCGGGGTCGGTGTGGAACAGCTCCATCTCGAACTGCGCGCAGTAGAGCTCGGCCATGCGCTGGGCGTCCCGGACGACGAAGGCGAGGTGGCGCAGGCGGGGGCGGGTCATGCGGGTCCCTTCGGGATCATGGTGTGGAAGGCGGCGATCTCGGCGACGTCGCCGTGGCGGACGACGGCCGCGGCGTGCGTCACCACCCCGGCGGGGTGTGTCCCACAGGGCCGGGATGCGGTGGTCGGTCACGCGCTCACCACGGCCGCCGAGGCGTGGACGCGCAGGGACAACGGCGCGCAGTCGCCGTCCCACGCGCCGAGCGAGTAGTAGAACCCGCCGTGCCGCCGTTCGAGGTGACAGACGACGTTCAGCGGCCAGCCCGCGCCGCGGAACACGTATTCGTCCATCGGGGTCGGCCGGTCGCTCAGCGGACGGTCGCGTTCGCATTCCGGGCCGAGCCGGTGCCAGTCCGGGTGCAGGTGGATCGAACCGAGCACGTCGAGGTCACGTGCGCCGGCGTCGCGGGTGATGCGGAGCAGGTCGGCGGGGTCGAACCACCAGGCGCGCACCGGGTTTTCGTACGCGGAGCCGAACCGCGGGACGATCGCGGCCGCGAACTCCGCCCGGGCACTGGGATCCGTCGTGCGGGCGTTGCGGCCGAAGGCGAGGTCGGACACGACGACGGCGTCGTCGGCGAACACGCCGAGCAGCACCGCGAAACAGGGTCTCGGTTCTTCCGGGGTGATGAACGCGTGTTCGGCGGCCGCGGCGTCGAGGAAGCGGCGCAGCACGTCGTCGGACAACAACACGGGAAGAGCCGGCTTCCCGCTCACCGGAACCGAAGCCAGAACAGTCACCCGGAAACGTAAACGCGCTCCCGGCCCGGTGGCGATGATCGTCACGGAGTCGGCCCTAGTGCATCGGGCGATACTGTGTCGACTGTTCCTGGTCCGGCCACGGTCACGGCCGAATGGCTTCGCGTCGACGGTTGCGTGCCGCGTGGCGGTCGGCCTGCCTTTGGCCGAACCAGTAACGTTCCGATCATGCGTCTGGAGATCCGGCACCTGGAGCTCGTGGTCGAAGTCGCCGCGGCCGGCAGCCTGCGGCGGGCGGCCGCAGGCTGCACCTGAGCCAGCCCGCCGTGACCACGCAGCTCAAGCGGATCGAGCAGCTCGTCGGCGGCTCGCTGTTCGTCCGCTCGGCCGAGGGCGTGCTGCCCACCCACGCCGGCTCCGAGTTCGTGCGCGACGCGCGCACCCTGCTGCGCCAGTTCGAAGTCCTGCAACGCACCGCGCGCGTGAACACCCGCGGCGAGGCGGGCGCGCCGGTCAAGGTCGGCGGGATCCCGGCGCAGCAGTTCAGCCTGCTCGTCAACACGCTCACCGCGATGGTGCCGCGGCGGGAGGTCACCAGCCGCACGATCCGCGAGACGGGCGCCCTCACCGCGTTGCTGCGCTCGGGCGAGCTGGACGTCGCGGTGCTGCGCGAGTTCTCCGGCTTCCCCCTGCAGCTGCCCGAAGGCGTGGAACACCGGCTGCTGCTGCGAGAGCCGTTCTTCGTCGGTGTCGCGGAAGGACACCGACAGCGGCATGAACGAGTACTTCACCCGCGTCTGCGCGTCGGCCGGCTTCGAGCACCGCATCACGCACTTCACGAACGAAGCGCACGTCGCTTTCGCGCTGACGCGGGAGAACCGCGCGATCTGCCCGCTCTACCCGATCGGCACGGCCCGCGACGGCCTGGCGACCCTCTCGCTCACCGGGACCCCGCTGCACCGCGGGCTGGTGCTCGCCTGGCGCACGGAGTCCGCGCTCGCCGCGCTGGTGGACGAGGTGTGCGAGGAGATCCGGCTGGGTTACTGTGCTGTTCGCTGCCAATCCGACTACAGCCACGGCCGAATGGCTTTCGCAGCAACAGTCGCGTGCCGTCCGAAGGGGTCGGCCTGCTTCTGGTCGGATTGGTAGCCGGCCCTCGTCGAGAGCACGCCGGGCTACCGGCGGTGGTGGCACGACGGCGGGGCGGCGTTCGCCCCGCCGTGAGCGGGCCGGTCACCGCGAGAGGGCCGCGACCAGCCCGGCGGACCCCGGCGCGCCGAGGCGGACGAACATCGGCGTGACGTCGAGCGGCGCGGGGTAGTCGCGCAGGGTGCGTCCGCCGAGCTCGACCCGCTTGGTGTGCGGGTCGAACCACAGGCCGGCGGGCAACACCACGTCACGGGTGGTGCCCGCGGCGAGCACCGGGGCGGCCAGCAGCGCCGGGCCGAGCAGCCACTCGTCGTCGATCGTGTCGAAGCGGTGGTCCCGCGGGAAGTCGAAGAACACCGGCCGCATGATCGGCGTCCCGTCCGCGACCGCCTGCTTCACCTGGGTCTTCAGGTACTCGGCCAGCTTCGCGTGGGTCCGCACGGCGCCGGCGTACCGCTCGGCGGTGCCGGCCGGGTAGGTCACCGTCTGACCGGTGGTGGTGTCGACGGTCGTCACCGGCGACGTCGAGGCGTACATGAGCGGCATCAGCGACGCCGCCTGCGCCCAGCGCACGAGCACCTCCGGCGAGGGTGGCGGTTCGCTGTTCGACCCGCCGATCATGTCCGTCTCGACGAACGGGTACCCGTCGGTGGAGATGACCGAGGCCCGGCGGACGGACGTGCGCAGGCCGTCCCACGTCGTGTCGGCGTCGACCGCCCGGATCACGAAGCCGTAGCGCTGGGTGCCCCAGTGGGTGCGGATGCCGGCGCCCTGCTGGTCGAAACTGTCGGTCATGTCCGCGCCGAGCCGCTGGTAGTCCTGCGGGGTCAGCCCGCCCGAGGTGGCGCAGCTGTCGTCGAAGAAGCGGGTGTCGAACTTGAAGCCGTCGACGCCGTAGCCGGCCATGAGCGTGCGCAGGTTGCCGGTGTACCAGTCCCGCGCCTGCGCGTTGCCGAGGTCGATGATGCCCGCGGTGCCGTTCCACCACTTGACCGTGCACGGTTCGCTGTTTCCCTTGGCGCGCAGCAGGTAGCCGTGGTCGCGGGCATAGGCGTAGTTGGCCGAGTCGAGGTTGATCCAGAACGTCGTCCACAGCCCGAACTTCTGGCCCAGCGCGTGGACGTCGTCGACGAGCTTCTTGGGCTCGGGGAACGTCTTCGGGTCGAAGGTCAGGTTGCCGTAGTTCGACTCCCACTTGTCGTCGAGCTGCACGGTGTGCCCGGCGACCCCCGCGGCCTTCAGGTCGCGCGCCCAGGCGAGGACCTTGTCCTGGTCGATGTTCCGGTAGTACTGCGCCCACGAGTTCCACAGTGGACTGGTGTATTCGGCGTCGGAGGCGTCGCTCTTGGCGGGCTTGCCGACCTCGCCGAGGTAGTCGTCGTAGACCGCGCGCCGGCTCGATTCGACGAAGATCGTGCTCGAGTACTCGGCCGAGCCGGTGACGGTGAGGTCGGCGCGCCCGTTCGCGAGCGCGACCTTCATCGGCTGCGCGGTGCGCACGAAGAGACCGACCGACTTCGACGTCGAGAAGTACGGCTCCTGCATCATGTAGCTGGCGGGGGAGAACTCGGGTTCGTCGACGACGCCGGCGGAGAGCGGGTACGGCTGGGGTTTGCCTTCGCTGGTCTCACCGCCGCCGTACCAGTGCCCGGACGTCGCCAGGTCGAAGTGGGCCACCCGGTCACCGGCCACCTCGCCGCCGACCGACCAGCTGAGCTCGAAACGGTCCGCTTTCGGCGTCAACCGCAAGGTCACGGGCTTGCCGGCGGTGCTGTCGGCCACCGCGACGAGCGTGTCCCCGTGCTTCTCGACCGACCGCACCCGCGTGGCGACCCCGCCGGAGAACGTGAAGGCGTCGGGAGCCGTGCGCAGCAGCTGCTCACCGCCCCGGGACACGCTGATCCCGAGGCGCTGCGTGTCGACGCGCAGCTGGTAGCCGGGGGCGTCGCCGCTGCGAGGCACGGTCAGCGACGCCTGCTGGGCCGCGGCGGCCGGTGTCGCGCCGGCGAGCAGCAGGCCGATGGTCCCGAACACCAGTGTGCGTCGCTGCACCCGAGCCTCCAGTAAGTGCGAGAAGTTGCTCGTTACTGCGCTGGATTGCGCAGGAGTAAGCAGACAGGGTGACGCGGCTGCTTGTCAAGGGGTGCGCTACCCGCCGAGCCGGGTCAGCGGGAGCCGCTGGAACACGATGGTTTCGTACGGCCCCGCCGTGCCCGTCTCGTACAGCAGCCCGACCGTGAGCGGGTCGGCCTGGACGAGGTCGGAGTACGCCGCCGGGCCGGCGGTCAGCGTGCGGCCCGCGTGCCAGGTGTGCCCGCGGTCGGTGCTCAGCCGCAGCCGCATCACCGAGCGCGTCGCGGGGTCGGCCGGGCCGGAGTACAGCACCAGCCACGGCAGGGTCGTCTGCAGCACGCTGCCCTCGACCTTCGTCCCGGACACCGATGGCTGCGCCCGGTACGGCCGCACGAGGGTCTTGCCGCCGTCGACGCTGTAGCCGTCGACGCGGTGCTCGGGCGCGGAACCCTGGTTGCGGCTGGAGAAGTAGAGCGTGCCGTCGGGCAGCTCGGTCGCCGTCGTCTCGTTCGCCGCGACGACGCCGTCGGTGCGGTCGTCGGTGAAGCCGATGTGCCAGGTGCGGCCGTTGTCGTCGCTGTAGAGGTCGTGGCCGCCGTAGTACTTCGCCTCGGTGCCGACGTCGGCCGAGCCGGCCGGCGGGGAGCTGGAGTGGTTGGCGGGCACCACGATCCGGCCCGCGTGCGGGCCGTGGCGCAGCAGTGTCGCGTGCCCGGGACCGGTGGCGTACCACCGCCAGCCCGGCAGCTTCGTGTCGGCGGTGATGTCGCGCGCGGCGGTCCAGGTGCGGCCGTTGTCCCCGCTGCGCTGGACGAACACGCGGCGGGTGTCCTGCTCGGCCGCCTCGCCGGACATGATCTGCTTCTCCGAGACGAGTCCGTTGTGGACGGTCAGCAGCACCAGGTCGCCGTTGCGCGCGAGCACCGGGGTCGGGTTGCCCGCGGTCGCGTCGCCGTTGCCGGCCACCACGGACAGGGCGCCCCAGGTGCAGCCGCCGTCGCGGGAGCTGCGCGAGACCGTCTGGATGGCGCCCGAGTCGCCCGCCGAGTCGCGCCGGCCCTCCGCGAACGCCACCAGCGCGCCGTTCGCCGCGCGCACCACGGCCGGGATGCGGAAGGTGTCGTACCCCTCGGTGCGGGAGGTGAACGGCACCGAAGACGTGCAGCCGTGGGCCGGCGCGGCCGTGGCCGCCGGGGTGAGGGGCAGCCAGAGCGTGGCCGCTGCCAGCAGAACCGTGCCGAACCTGCGTGTCGGTGCCACCGGCGCCGCCTCCTCGCTGAGGGAGGGGGTAGGACATGGGATGTCCGACGTCCTATGTCCCGACAACCTAGGAGGCGCGTGCGCGCGCGTCAAGGACCACGCTGAGCGCCGGATCGGCTACCCGGCGAGAAGGAACGGTTTCACCGCAACGAGTTCAGGAACTCCGCACCGTAGTCGTGATCGTCGTCGTCCGGGCCGGACTCCGGTCCCGGCTCCGCATCCGGAAGGGCCGCGAGCGCCGCGATTTCCTCCCGGGTCCGGGCCGCCGCGCCGTCGAGGGCCGCCTGCCGGTCCGCCTCGGGCAGGGCGTGCCACTCGGCGATGCCCGCGTGCGCCGCTTCGAGCGTCTCGTCACTCAGGTACGAGCGGTACAGCAGGTCTTCCGGCTTCGCCCGGCCGGCCAGGACGTCGCGGGCGAAGTCGGCCAGGTCGCCTTCGCCGCGGGCCAGCAGCACCATCTGGTTGTGCCTCGCGCGCCGGCCCTGCTCGGTGCGCCACGGTGAGCTCTCCACGTCAGGTCCCCGGGTGCTTGTAGGGTTCGCCGGGCCAGGCCTTGGCGGCGACTTCGCCGTTCCCCGCCACCAGCTCGGAGATCGACGCGATCGTGTGCGCCAGCGTGTTCAGCGTGTCGATGGCCGTGCGCAGCGGGGTCACCTCGGTCAGCACCCCCGCGATCGCCTGGCGGACGGACTCCCCGTCGCCGAGACCGGCGATGCCCAGCAGGACCAGCTCCAGGGCCTTGCCGAGCTTGAGGACCTTGCCGAGCAGGGCGTCGAGGAGCCCTTCGAGCGCGATGTCGAGCGCCTGCATGGCGTCGTAGGCGGCGCGGGCGAAGTTCTTGATCTTCCAGCCGGCTTCGGTGCAGAACTTCGCGTGTTCCGCGCAGGCGTACGAATAGTCGGTCAGCCAGGCGCGCGCGGCCTCACCGGCGTGCCCGGTCCAGCGTTCCTGGATGCCGAACCGGCCGCGGTCGACATTCTGCTTGATCTTGCCGAACGCGACCCCGGTGTCCTCGAACACCATGCCCTGCCGCAGCAGGGCGTCCCAGTCGCCGGCCACCAGCTTCTCGACGACGGTCAGCAGGTCGATCCCGACCAGCTTCGTCAGCAGGCCCCGCGCCGTCTTCGCCCGGGTTGTCCGGGCCGGTGTACTCGAGCTCGGGGTGCCGGGGGTTGCGGGACGCGTTTTCGAAGTCGGTGAAGGCCGCCGCGGTTTCCGGCGAGGCGACGTCGCCGGGCGCGACCCGCTCGGACAGCGCGTCCGGATAGGACGCGTCGGCCTTCGCGGCGGCTTCGTGGTCGGTCTCCCGGTACAGCTTGGCCACGGCGACGAGCGCGGTGTCGTAGGCGTGCGCGAGCGACTCGGCCTTGCCGCCGTTGGCGACGGCGAGCTCCTGCCACCGGTCGAGCGGCGCGGCCAGCTTGCCCAGCAGCCCCTCACCCCCTTCGTTCGGGCCGTCGGTGGCCGCGGCGCGGTAGAGCCCGGCCGCGGCGCCGGCCCGCCCGGCCAGCGCGCCGAGCTTCCCGATCGCGTCCGGGTCGGCGGTGAAGGTGCTGCTGATGGTCGTGCCTTTCGAATCCGCGAGAGTCCTGGCACCGGTGCACGCGCGCCGCGGTGATCCGGTTTAGTGCCGGTGGTGCGTGTGACACTGGCGAGGTGAACTTCGTCTTCGACGCCGAGCTCTGGGAGTGGGACGCCCGGCGCACCGAGAGCTGGACCTTCGTCAGCCTGCCCGTGGCCGCGTCGGAGGAGATCCGGGAGTTCGCCGCCGGTCCCCGGCGGGGCTTCGGGGCGGTGCGCGTCCGGGTCCGGGTCGGGGCGACGACCTGGCGGACGTCGATCTTCCCGGACAGCGGCCGCGGCGGTTACGTGCTGCCCGTCAAGCGCGCCGTCCGGCAGGCCGAGGGCCTCGAGATCGGAGGCACGCTGACCGTGAGCGTCGAGCTGATCAACGTCTGAGACCCCCGGTCGGTGCGGGATCTGCGGAAAACTGATCCCCGCGCGCACGAATCTGTCAGAATTCGGCCACTGTCCGCCCCCGCACCCACGCAAGGAGACACGATGTCCGCCCAGATGGACGAGCTGATCGCCCAGTTCGAGCACTTCCGGGCCAAGGTGCAGCAGGCCGAGGCCCGCTTCGCCGACGTCGGCGACATGCAGGAGCGGATCGCCCAGGTCGAGACCACCGTCACCTCGCCGGACGGCACCGTCACGGTGGCCGCGGGCGCCGGCGGCACGATCACCGACGTCCGGCTCACCGCGGGCGCCATGCGCGTCGAGGCCGGTCAGCTGGCCGCCACGATCATGAGCACCATCCGCGCCGCGGTGGCCGGCGCCGTCCGGCAGCAGGCCGGGATCGTGGACGACACCTTCGGCGACACGCTCGGCGTGAACGTCTCCGAGCAGGTGCGCCAGGCCCAGACCGAAGCGTTCGGAACCGCGGCGGCCGAACCCGCGTCGGAACCGCAGCCGCAGCACCCGGCGCGGCCCGCCCGCCGTCGCCCGGCCGGCGACGACGACTACTTCGACGACCAGGGCCCCATCCTCCGCCGATCCTAGGAAAACGCGATGCCAGACGGAATTCAGACGAACATCGGCGCGATCTCCGCCTACGCCCGCCAGCTCCCCTTCTACGAGGGCGAAGCGGACAAGTTCGGGGCCAAGATCGACGCCGCCGACGTGACGAACGAGGCCTGGGGCCTCATCGGCCTCTACGCCAAGCAGGGCTACACCGACCGGCTGACCGAACTGCGCTCGCTGCTCACCGACCTGAAGGACGGCGTGGACGGGTTCACCGCGAAGCTGACCAAGGCAGCGGAGATGTACCAGGGCACCGAAGACGCCGGCAAGGTCACCTTCGGCCGGTACGAGGCGGAGATCGACGCGGTGGGGAAGGGCGAATGACCGAGCCGAAGAAGAGCATCGCCGACGCGCTGGACGTCCAGGCCTACGACGAGAGCACCGGCGCGAACCTCGACCGCGCGGCCGGCTACGTGCCGGTGGCGGGCACCGCCTACAAGGCGGGCAAGTCGATCGGCGAGCACGCCCAGCAGGCCGCGCAGGCGGGCAACTTCGGGGAGCTGGCCTCCGCGGGGGGCGCGCTGGTCGGCGACGGCGCGAAGTTCGTCGGGGCCGCCGCGGGCGACATGGTCACCTTCGCCATGGACCCGATCGGCTGGCTGGTCAGCCACGGGCTGAACATGCTGCTCGAGCTGGTCCAGCCGCTGCAGGACGCGCTGCACCAGGTCACCGGCGACGGCCCGGCGATCGGGCACGCGTCGGAGAACTTCGTGACGATCGCCCAGGGTTTCGTCGCCCTCGCCGAGGACTTCGAGAAGACCGGGGACACGGCGCTGGCCGAGTGGGTCGACGACGCCGGCAACGCCGCGAAGGAAGCGCTCGGCGACTTCTCCTCGGGCATCCGCGGGGTCGGCTCGGCCGCCGGTTCGGTGGCCGAGGTGCTCCAGATGTGGTCGATGGTCATGGTGGTCATCGAAGAGGTGATCAAGGGCATCATCACCGAGCTCGTGTCCTGGCTGATCACGCTCTGGCTGCCGGCGCTGGCCGCGTCGGTGATCAGCTTCGGCAGCTCGGTCGCCGCCGCCATGACCGCGTCCATCGCCAAGGCCGCGACCGTCCTGAAGAAGGTCACCGGCTACCTGGGCAAGTTCGGCAAGCTGCTCGAGACCTTCATCAAGTTCCTGGAGAAGTACTCGACGAAGCTCGTCGAGTTCACCACCAAGCTGCGTGTCGGCGTGATGCCGGGCCAGACCAAGTTCGGCTTCGGCAAGGTCGCCGAGGGCTGGCAGCCGAGCAACCGGATGCTGACCACGATGCTCGGCACCAGCGCGGGCGCCGGGCCGCTGCTCGCCGGAGCGGGTGTCAAAGCGGGCATCGGGGCCGCGAAGGGCGCCTTCGCCGAAGGCAAGGACGCCGTCACGCCCGAAGGAGACGAACCGTGGTTCGACAAGAGCGAGATCGGCGGGGACCGGAGCCCGGAGGAGACGCGGAAGGACCTCGACATCTAGCGGCCCGGGCGGCGCGGCTCCAGGACCAGGCCGAACGCTGGTCGGCCGAGGCCCAGGTCCGGCCCGGGTTCCGGGAGCGCGTCGAGGAGCTGATGCGCGCGCGGTGGCAGGAGCCGGTCATCGTGCTGCGCCTCGGCGACACCGACCTGGGCTTCGCCGTCCCCGGCCGTCGCCTGGACGGCACCGTGCAGGGGAAGCGGCTCGTCCGCCGGTTCTTCTGGAACGTCCTGCGCGGCATCGGCACGGCGGTGTTCGCCGTCTTCGCCCTGGCGAACGGCGGCGCCCCGGGGCGGCCGTTCCAGCGGGAGGTCCGGGTTTCGGGCCCGGCGGACGCGCAAGTGCTCGACCTGGCCGACCGGTTCCGGCGGGTGGACGGGCCGTGGCTGGTGTGCTCGCCGTCGAGCCTCGCGGTGGTGGACACCGGGTCGACGTCCACCGACCTGGCCGACGCGCCCGAGCCGAAGGTCGTCTGGGAGGCACGCGGGGCGACGGCGCCGCAGCTCAGCCTGCGCAAGCGGACGCTGACGTGGCCGGACGGCTCGAGCCTGCAGTTCCCGCTGCACGGCCGCACGGAAGACCAGCACCTGCGGAAGTTCCTCGAGTACCCGGACGTCGTCCACTGGACCGGCCGTCCCGGTTACCGATCCGGCCAGAAGTAGGCCGACCCTTGAGCGCCACGTAACGTTGTCACGAGGGCCATTCGGCCGTGACTGTGGTCGGATTGGTAACGATCGGCGCAGTACCGGACCGTCTCAAGAGGACTCATTCCGGTAACCGCCGTTGTTTCCCCGCCTGCCGGTGTGATCGGCTGGCGGGAGTTCGCGGTCGGTCCGGTGAGGAGGAGCGGTGCCGTTCTTCCTCTCCCGCTTGTTCTCGCGCTGGCTGGCGAACCGCGGCTGGACGCTGCCGGTGCTCGTCGTCGTGTTCGTGTTCGCCACCAGCTGGCCGCTGATGGTGCTCGCCGAACCGGCGGGCAGCGACCTGGTCCGGGCCGGCAACTACTGGTGGTACTTCGTGGTCACGGCGGCCACCGTCGGGTACGGCGACTACTCGCCCGAGAGCACGGCCGGCCACTTCGTCGGCGCGTACGTGATCATCGGCGGGATCGCCACCCTCACCACGGTGTTCACCAAGCTCGCCGCGAAGCTCGAGCAGGCGAAGGGACGGCGGATGCAGGGGACCGAGCCGGTGCGCGCCACCGGGCACACAGTGCTGATCGGCTACACGGCCGGGCGGACCGAGCGGATCGTCGCCCAGCTGCTGGCCGACGGCGTGGCTTGGCTGGTGCTCTGCGCGGGCGAGGAGGTGGCGGTCCACCCGATGCCGGCGCAGCCGGTGGACTTCGTCCGCGGTGAGCCGACGGCGGCCGGTGTGCTGGACCGGGCGGCCGTGCTCCGGGCCGCGGCCGTCCTGGTCGACATGGCGGACGACAACGAAGCGCTGGCCGTCGCGGTCACGGTCGACCACGCGAGCCCGTCGGCGCACGTGGTGGTCGCGCTGCGGGACATGGAGAAGTCCGAGCTGGTCCGGTACGTGAACCCGCGGATCAGGTGCGTCCAGTGGCACACGCCCCGGATGGTCACCGAAGAGCTCACCTCGCCCGGGATCACCGACGTCTACGCCGAGCTGATGACCACCGGCGGCGCGGGGACGTACTCGGTGACCCTGCCGGAGTCGCTGGGACGGCTGCCCGCCGAGCGCTGCCGGCTCGCGCTGGGCCGGACGTTCGGCGCCACCATCCTGGCCGCCCGTTCGGCAGGTGACCTCGTGGTGAACCCCGCCTGGGACCGGGACCTCCCGGTCGGCGCGGTGCTGTACTACGTGAGCCCGCGCCGGTTGAGCGACGCCGAGGTCGAGACGGCCCTGCGCGCGTCGTGATCCCGTCAGCGTGATCGGCTCGACCGGCTCCGTGATCGAGCCGCGCCGAGATGTCCGGCCGCGAGCCGCGCTGTCCGGTTCGGGAACTTCCGTCCGGTTCGGCGGAGGTGGCCCACGCCACTGGCCGGGCCCGGCCGAGTCTTGCATACTGCGACAATGGCCCGAAGAACAGCCAGTCGCGCGTGGGGGCGGGTGTGAGCCCGGCCGCGGGCGGGAAGCGCCCGAAGTTCGGCCGGATCGACCCGTTCTGCCTGATGGCGGTGCTGCCGGTGCTGCTCGTCGCCGGGATCCTCGGCGCGCTCGTCAACCTGATGCTGGGGCTCGGCTGCGCCGTGTTCGCGGCGCTGATCGTGCTCTTCGACTCCTGGGCCAACCGGCCCTCGGCGGCCCCGCCGTCGCCCCCAGCTCCGGAACCGCCGCGACGGCCGGTGCGGGACCGCGCGCCGCGGCCCCCGGCGCGAGAGCGAGATCGGGCGCCGCAGCAACAGCCCCCGCCGCGGCGGCAGCCCCCGCCGCGGCGGCAGGCCCGGCCGCCAGTCGCCCGGCCCCGGCAGGTGCCACCCGGCGCGCCACGCCGGTAGGCGGCAGACCCGCCGGATATTTCTGTGGTGCCGTAACGCTTTTCCGGTGTTCCACAGCGGATCGTCCTATCCGGACCCGGCCGACGGGCGTCCACAAGGGACGAAAACCGGTCCGAAGTGGACCGCATCGGTCATGCATCGTTCTGGTGGTCACGTCTCGTCACAGTCGAGCCGGGCCCACACGAGTTTTCCGTCGTCGTGACGGCTGACACCCCAGGCCAGGCACAGCTGGTCGACGAGCAGCAGGCCCCGGCCGCCACCGCGGTCGGGCACCCGCAGCCGGGGTTCGCCCCGCCCGGTGTCGGTGACGGCCACGGTCACCTCGCAGGGGTCCGCCGTGCGGTGGATCCGCAGCTGGCCGGGTCCGCCGGCGTGCACGTGGGCGTTCTCGAGCAGCTCGCCGACCACGATGAGCGCGTCGATCAGGTGTCGTTCGGCGAGCGTGGCCAGCACCTTCTCGGCCCACCGCCGGGCGGCCGCCAGGCCGGGGGAGCCGCTCCCGGCCACGTCCAGCACCTGCCACCCCGGCTGTCCCGTCATGCTCCAGCTGACCCGCACGCAGCACCCTCCTTCGAGGGAGGTCTACCCAGGACGGCGAGGTTTATCCACGGCGGGCGCTGCCAGGCGAAGGCACTCCGTGATGAGGTCGAGCCTGGTCGGGCGCGTGAGCGGTTGTGCAGCGATCCGGGCCGGTCAGCGGTTGAGTTCGGTCCGCCAGAGAAAGGCTTCGCGCAGGGCAGCGATGAGGGCTTCGTCGTCGACCTCGGACGGCAGGTCACCCATCGGCAGCCAGACCTCGTCGTGCGGGGAGCCGGCGCTGACGCGGGTCAGAGTGACACCAGGGTAGGAAAGCGTCTCGTGGGCGCCGTCGAGATCGGACACCTCGACGCGCCGGGACTCCGCCCGGACGAGCACCTGCCGCTGGTCTTCCATGCGCGAATCTTCTCCGAACCGACGGTCACACCAGAGTCCAGCTTAACCGGGCGAAGCGATTAACACGTTCACGCGAACAGCCGAATTCCTGTTCACCTCAGCTAAAACGGCCCTGCACAACAACATCTCCGCTGGCGTGCGACCCGCCTGCTCGCTGTCCGGTTACTGTGCGCGAAACCGCTGTGGCCGTTTTGCCCGGTACCTATCTTTTGTCCTGTCCGACGAAAGTCGGTACCGCCGGTCCCGGCCGCCGATCACCCTCGACCGCACCGGACCACCGGCGCCGGCCTTCGTGGCCGGCTTCCCCCCACCGTGGCCGGCGCGGCCACCCCTCGCGCCGGTCTTCCCGCGAAAGTGAGTTACCGGCATGCGCAGAACGTCCCCGGGACACCACCTGTTCGCCCGCTCCGCCACCACCCTGGTGGCCGCCGCCGCCGTCATCGGCTTCGCCGCCCCGGCCACCGCCACCACCCTCGACGGCTACTCGCCGACCGTGCAAAGCGAGGCGGTCGCGTCGCTGGCCGCCGAGGCCGGCATCAGCGAGTCCGCCGCGGTCGCCTTGCTGCGCACGCAGTCGGCGAGCGTCGAGACCCTGCAGAAGGCGACGGCGTCGCTCGGCGCCCGCGCCGCCGACGGCTACCTCGACGCCGCCGCCCAACCGGTGGTGAACGTCCTCGACCAGGCGGCCGCCGACCGGGTCACCGCGGCCGGCGCGCAGGCGAAGCTGGTCAAGCACTCCAGCGCCGCGCTGGCGAGCGCGCAGGACGCGCTGCAGGCGCTGCCCGCGGTGGCGCACACCTCGGTCGGCCTCGACCCGAAGACCAACCAGGTCGTGCTCACCGTGGCCGACGCGGCCAAGGGCGCCGAAGCCCTGGTGCGGGTGGCCGAGACGCTCGGCGACCGCGTCCGCGTGGAGCGCGTCGCCGGCGAGATGCACACCGCGATCTACAACGGCGAAGCCATCACCGGCGGCGGCACCCGCTGCTCGGCCGGCTTCAACACCAACCGCGGCGGCCAGAACTACCTCATCGACGCCGGCCACTGCACGCGCGCGGTGGCGCAGTGGAACGTCGGCCCGTCGCAGGGTGCGAGCTTCCCGACCAACGACTACGGCCTGATCCGCAACACCACCGGCAGCGCGCCGGGCGCGGTCACCCTGTGGAACGGCTCCACGCAGCGGATCAGCTCCGCCGGCACGGCGACCGTCGGGCAGCGGATCAGCAAGAGCGGCAGCACCACGAACCTGACGTCGGGCTCGGTGCAGCGCACGAACGTGACGGTCAACTACGCGGAAGGCTCGGTGTACCAGCTGATCCAGACCAACGCGCTGGTCAACCCGGGCGACTCGGGCGGCTGCCTGTTCGCCGGCAGCGTCGGGCTCGGCATCACCTCGGGCAAGGGCGGCAGCTCGTCCTACTTCCAGCCGGTGGGCGAGGCGTTGAGCGCGTACGGCGTCAGCCTCAACTGACCACGGACGGCCGCCGGGGAGCTCCCCGGCGGCCCGCCGTCAGTCGCGGCGGCTGCGGCCGCCGAAGAGCAGGCGGTAGGCGAGCAGGATGACCAGCGCGCCCAGGACCGCCAGGCCCCACGTGCGCAGGTCGAAGAACGTGCCGAGCTGGGTGTGGAACAGCGTCTTGCCGATCCAGCCGCCGACGAACGCGCCCGCGACGCCGAGCAGCATCGTGATGATGCAGCCGCCGGGGTCCTTGCCGGGCATGAGGACCTTCGCGATGATGCCGGCGATGAGGCCGAGCACGATCCAGCCGATGATTCCCACGGGTGTCCTCCTCCGGGTGCCTTCCTGACGGCACAGGATGGCAGTGACCCGGCGCCGCGGCGCGCCGAGCGCGCCGGACGTGACCTGGATCTCAGCGCGTTTTTGTCGGACCCCCCGGGTAGCTTCGGGCGCATGGTGCTGTCCAAGGAAGAACGCGAAGAATTCCTGGCGTTGCCCCACGTCGGCGCGCTCTCGGTCGTGGAGCGGCCCGATCGCGCGCCGCTCACGGTGCCGATCTGGTACCAGTACACGCCGGGGGGCGACCTGTGGATCCGCACGGCCCCGGACGCGCGGAAGACCCGGGCGATCGAGGCCGCCGGCCGGTTCAGCCTGCTGGTGCAGCGCACCGAGCCGACGGTCCGCTACGTCTCGGTGGAGGGACCGGTGACGGCGACCGAGCCGGACGACCCGGGCCGCGCCCGCGAGATGGCGGCGCGCTACCTGCCCCCGGAGAAGGTCGACGGCTTCATCGAGTTCGAGCGCACGGAGCTCGGCGAGCACGCGGCCGTCTTCATGCGCCCGGAACACTGGCTGTCCGCCGACCTCGGGCCTGGCTGACCGCTCGTCGGGGGGAACTGCTCCTTCCGAGTGACTACCCGTAACGGTGCAGTCGCTCTCGGGGACTGACCTCTCGGTGACCCCGACGACGCGGAGGCCGTGCATGAAGATCGACCTGTTCAACGAGATCCAGAACCCGCGCCCGTGGACCGAAGGGCACGAGCAGCTGAGGTTCCGCCAGGCGATCGAGCAGGCCGTCCTCGCCGACGAGCTGGGCTACGGCTGCTGGTGGCAGGTCGAGCACCACGGCGCGGGGGAGTTCAGCCTCTCCTCGGCGCCCGAGCTCATGCTGGCGGCGCTTTCCCAGCGCACCAGCCGGATCCGGCTGGGGCACTCCGCCGTGCTCGCGCCGGGGCGGTTCAACCACCCGATCCGCGTCGCCGAGCGGGCGGCGACGCTCGACCACCTCAGCGGCGGCCGGGTGGAGCTCGGGCTGACCCGGTCGACCATCCCGGAGTGGCGCCTGTTCGGCATCACCCCGGACGACGCGCGCGCCGAGACGCAGCAGGCGTTCGAGATGGTGCCGAAGATGTGGACGTCCGAACGGTTCTCCCACGCCGGCGGCGCGTACCCGGTCGACGGCGTCTCGATCGGGCCGAAGCCGATGCAGCGCCCGCACCCGCCGCTCTGGCAGGCGGCGGCGAGCCCGGCGTCGTTCGAGGAGGCCGGCCGGCGCGGGGTCGGGGTGCTGGGCACGACGATGTGGGAATCGCTGGAACGTGCGGGCCGCCTGATCGGCCTCTACCGCGCGGCGGCTTCGCAGTGCACGTCGCCGGTCGGGGCGTTCGTCAACAACCAGGTCGGGTTCTTCACGTTCGTCCACTGCGCGGACACCGACGAGGAGGCGATGCGCAACGGCGCGGCGGCGGCCGCGGCCTGGTACACGGTGACGGCCCTGACGTTCTTCGAAGCGGCCACGGAGTTCGTGCGCGCCAACGCCCGCAACGAGGAGCTGGTGAAGTCCCCGGGCCTGACGGGCGACTTCCTCCGCGGTGAAGCGGAAAACGCGCCGTCGGAGGCGAACCTGCTGATCGCCCGCATCCTCCAGGGCGAGCAGGTGGCCGACGACGAGGTCTTCGAGGTGCTGAGCGCGCAGGACTCCCTGATCGTCGGCAGCCCGGAGACGTGCCGCAAGAAGCTGCGCGCGTACGCCGACCTGGGCATCGACCGGATGATGTGCCTCCAGCAGATCGGCGGCATCCCGCACGAGCAGGTCATGAAGAGCATCCGCCTGGTCGGCGAGCTGATCCCCGACCTGGCGTGAACTCCCGCAGGGATCTCCTCCTCGACGCACACGAGCGACAGCTGGTGCCGGAGAACCAGCACGGCCGGCGGGTGGTCTTCGAGATGCGCGAGACCGGTGGGTCACCTGACGCGTTGTCCGCTGAAGACTTCCGATCGGCCAACCATGCGCTGTCTTCGTTGAACATGCTCGGTTTCTTGTGCTGCCGGCGGTATGTCTCGATGCGGGACGCGATCGCGCTGTGGGGACTGAATCCTTTCGAGTCAGCGGGTTTCGGAGGCGGCCGAGGTTCCAGACTCAGGTCACGTCGGTGCCCGGCGAAGAGTAGCCGGGCGGCGGGTTGAGAGATCCCGCCGCCCGGAAGGAACCAGCGCTACGCCGTGAAGCCGCCGTCCACTGGGAGGACCACGCCGCTCAAGTGGCTTGCCCGGTCGCTCAACAGGAACGCCGCCGTCGAGCCGACCTCCTGGCCCGTTCCCGCCTTTCGCAACGGTGTTGCCGCGATCCGGGCCTCCACCCCGCCCGGGATCGTGCGGCGGAGCTCGTCCAGCATCGGCGTCTCCGTCGGGCCGGGGGCGATCACGTTGACCCGGATGCCCCGGGGCCCGAAGTCGTGGGCGGCGGTGCGGGTCAGGCCGATCACCGCGTGCTTCGTCGCCTGGTACGCGCCCATTCCGGAGCTGCCGCGCAGGCCGCCGATGCTGCTCACGTTCACGATCGAGCCGGCCCCCGTCATCGCGCGGACCTCCGCGCGCAGGCACAGCCACGTGCCCTTGACGTTCACCGCCATGATCCGGTCGAAGTCCGCCTCCGAAACGGAGTCGAGCCGGCCGCTGCCGCCCATCGCCGCGTTGTTGAACGCGCCGTCGAGGCGGCCGAAGCGTGCCACCGTCGCCGTCACGAACGCGTCCACATCGGACGCCGAGGTGATGTCGCCGGTCGTGTGGGCGACGTCGAAGTCGGACAGCTCCGCCGCGAGCTTGGCCAATGGCTCTTCGTTCCGGGCCACCAGCATCACCGACGCACCGTCCGAAGCGAACACCCGGGCCGCGTCCGCGCCGATGCCCGAACTGGCCCCGACGACCAGGACCACCTTTCCGGTCAGCAGGCTCATGCCACACCTCGCAGGGCGAGCATCGCGCGCGCGTCGGCCGGGGTGGCGACCGGCTTGCCGAGATCTTCGACGACCGCGCGGATCTTCCGGACCTGCTGGGCATTGCTCGAGGCCAGCCGCCCCTTGCCGATCCAGAGGCTGTCCTCCAGCCCGACCCGCACGTGCCCGCCGAGCCACGCGCTGTGCGTGCCGAAGCTCAGCTGGTCGCGCCCGGCCGCGAAGGCCGAGAAGTAGTAGTCGTCCCCGAACAGCTTGTCGGCGATCCGCACCATGTGCTCCAGGTTCGCGTGGTCGGCGCCGATGCCGCCCAGGACACCGAACACGCCCTGGACCAGCAGTGGCGGCTTGGCCAGGCCGCGCTCGGCGAAGTGGGCCAGCGAGTACAGGTGCCCGATGTCGTAACACTCGTACTCGAACCGGGTCCCGGACTCGCCGAGCGCGCGCAGGGTGTGCTCGATCTTGTCAAAGGTGTTCACGAACGGGTGGGAGTAGGTGTTCAGCACGTACGGCTTCTCCCAGTCGTGCTTCCACTCCGTCACCTTGTCGGCGATGCCCGAGTAGACGAAGTTCATCGACCCCATGTTCATCGACGCCACTTCGGGCTTCAACCGGTACGCGGCGGCGAGCCGTTCGTCCATCGTCATCGACGACGCGCCGCCGGTGGTGATGTTGACGACCGCGTCGGTCTCCGCGGTGATCCGCCCGACGATCTTCTCGAAGACCTCGGGGTCGGGCGTGGGCCGCCCGTTCGGCTCCCGCGCGTGCAGGTGGATCACGGCGGACCCGGCCTCGACGGCTTCCAGCGCCGCGTCGGCGACTTCGTCGGCGGACAACGGCAGGTACGGGCTCTGTGACGGGATGTTCACCGAGCCCGTGATCGCGGTGGTGATGATGACCTTTTCGGCCGTGCGCATCAGTCCTCCTCTTCAGCGAGCGCCCGGTAGGCGTCCAGCTTCGCTTCGTCCAGCGGGCCGACCAGGCTCAACGCCACCTGCGTGGCGCCCGCGTCGTACTGGGCCCGCACGGCTTCGCGCACCTCGGCCGGGGTGCCGTAGGCGACGAGCGCGTCGAGCAGGCGGTCGGACCCCGGCGGCGCGAGGTCGGCTTCGGTGAAGCCCAGCCGGGTCAGCTTCGCGATCTGGTGGGGGAGTGTCAGGTAGTAGGCGAGCCGCTCCCGCGCGACGTCCCGGGCCGCGGCGCGCGACCGCCCGACCACCGCCCACTGGACGACGGACAGGAAGAGGTCCCCGATCGTCTCGCGCGCCCAGCGGGTGTGCTCGGGCGTGACGAGGAACGTGATCAGCCCGTCGGCGCGCTCGGCCGCCAGCCGCGTGATCCCCGCCGAGTACGCGCCGAGCACCCGTGGCACCCCGGGCGCCGTCTTGTCGACGCCGTCGAGGTAGTCCCGCAGGAACGGCAGCGGTCCGACCCCGCGTTCGCGGACCGCGCCACTGACCCCGAGCCCCAGCACGTACCGCCCGGGATATCCTTCGGCCAACCCACGCGCGGCCGACGCCGCCGACTTCGGCACCCGCTCCAGGGCCCGCGCGACGCCGTTGCCGACGACCAGCCGCGATGTCGAGCTCAGCACCAGCGCCGCCGTCGTGAACGCCTCGCGCCCGGCGACCTCGGGAATCCAGACCATCCGGTGGCCGTACTCCTCGAGCGCCCGCACGAACCGCACGACGCCGTTGTGGTCCAGGTTGTCCAGCTCGGCGATCGACAACGCCGTGCGCGGCAGGGTGAGTGTCATCCGGTCGCTGCCCGGAACGCCGTCACCAGCCCGCGGGACGCTTCGGCCAGCATCGTCGTGTCGTTGCCGAGCAGGACGAAGTCGCAGCCGTCCCGCACGGCCTGCGCGGCCTTCTCCGGCACCCCGCCGAATGCGAGCCCGCACCGCTTGCCCGCCGCGTGCGCCGCCGAGATCGCCGACGCGACCAGGTCGAGCACGTCCGGCGACGCGGGGGTCGACCCCATCGACATCGAGAGGTCCGCCGCGCCGACGAAGACCGCGTCCACTGTGTCCAGTGCGAGCATCTCGGGGGCGGCCTTGATCGCCTCGACGCTCTCCAGCTGGGGAATGCAGAGCACGTCGTTGTTGCCCGTCGCCAGGTAGCCGGCGTTCGGTTTCAGGCCCCACGACCCGGCGCGGCTGGTGCCGCCGGCGCCGCGCACGCCGTGCGGCGGGAACCGGCACGCGCGTCCGACCGCGGCCGCCTCCTCGACGGTGTCGACGTGCGGCACGAGGATGCCCATGGCGCCCGCGTCGAGGATCTTCTGGATCGTCGACGGCGTCTTGTCCGGCACCCGCACGATCGGCGTCATGCCGAGCGCGGCCGCGGTGTTGATCAGCCGGTACGCCGTCACCAGGTCCAGCGGCGCGTGTTCCAGGTCGACGACGACGAAGTCGAACCCGGCGAACGCCATGATCTCGGCAGGCTCGGTCGAGGCGATCTTCAGCCACGTCCCGACGGGCGTGGCGGGACGGGTGAAGAGCCCGCCACCGGTGCGCGCGCTCACGGCATCGGGTAGTCGTCGGCGTTGAGGACCCAGCCCGGTTTTTCCGAGAAGTCCACGCGCGGCGGGCTGAAGATGTCGATCAGCTGGTTGACGCCCGGGTCGCTCGCTTCGGACGTGTGCACGGTCGGCGGCGGGATGACCGTCACCGACGGGCTGCCGATCCGCACGTGCTCGTCCTCGCGCCAGGTGGTGCTGTCCGGCAGCCACGGCGTCCGGATGTGGTGGACGTATTCTCCTTGCACGGCAAGGGAAAGCTGTTCGAAGTCGGCGTGGTCGTGCGGGGAGAGCTTCCGTGCGTCACGCGGGCCGTGCTGGAGCGGCAGGAAGTTCACCATGAACGACCGCGTCCGGAAGATGCGCCCGAACCGCTTCGGGTCGTCCGGGACCTCCGAAAGCGGATAGAACCGGACGCGCGTCTCGGCGGGCGCGGGCCAGCGCTTCAGCAACGCGACACGCGGGTGGTCCTCGACGTAGGAATCGGCGTTCGCCGCGCGGTCGCGCCACGCTGGTTCGGTCGCCTCGACGAGCCGGACCAGCGGCCCGTCGCCGTGGACGCTGATCCGCGACGCGCCCGGCGGGACGACCACCAGCCCGGGGGAGTCCACTTTGGTCGCGCCGTCGTCGGTGAGCACGGTGAACGCGGGCGAGGCGTCGGTGACGACGATCGCCAGCTCGCCTTCCAGGGTCCCGTTGTCCAGGTCGGCGCCGGCGCGGGCCTCGGTGTGGATCAGGATGACGTTCTGCGCCCGCACCACCGGGCTGGTGTGCAGGTCGAGGTACTGCGCGGCCGCGATCGAGTCGCCGCTGTCGGGCCGGGCCGCGGTGGCCAGGCCGGCGCGGGGATCGTCCTTTTCGTACACGGGAGCGTCCTTTCAGGCGTCGAGGTTCAGCAGGTAACCCGGGTTGTCGCGGACCATCCGCCGCAGGTCCTTCTCCGGCAGGCCGAGGTCGAGCAGCGCCTCGCCGACGCGCAGCCAGGCGTCCACCGGCTTCGGGTTCGCCTTCTGGCCGAAGTCCGAGGCCAGCACGGTGTGCTCCGGGCCGAGCGTCTCGATCCAGGTCAGCAGCTGCTTCGGGTCCCACTTCTGGGTGCCCTCGGGGTCGTACATGCCGACCTCGTGCTCGATGAACGCGCCGAGCTCGATCAGCTCGCGGCACACGGCCGGGTCGGCGCCGATCACGAAGTCCGGGTGGCTGACGACCATCCGCTTCAGGCCGCGTTCGTGCGCCTCCTGGAACAGCGTCCTGATGTACTCCGGGTACATGTGCCCGCCGTTGAGCACGGCCTGCTGGTCCTTGATCTCGTCGAGGATCTCGATCGCCTGGGGCTTGAGAGCGCCTTCGCCGTCGACGATGTCGATGCGCTCCAGCGTCAGCGGCACGGTCGTGGTCGGGAACGCGCCGTCCTCGGGGTGGCAGTCGATGTGCCGGCCCGACGAGATGGTCGGGAACCAGACCACCTTGCCGCCCATGCGCAGGGTCATGCGCACGGCGTGCACGTTGAGCCCGCCGACCGTGCTGTTCAGCGCGATGCCGCCGTAGACCGACGCCGCGACGTCGGCGAGGCGGCCCTTCATCGCGAGCACGTCCATCTGGGTGTTGTGGTGGTGGGACTTCGCGACCATGGCGCGCATCCCGATCCGGGCGCCGTCCTGCGCGGCCTCGACGTGGTCGAAGCGGCGGGGGAACGGGCTGGGGCCGGAGTGGACGTGCATGTCGGCCAGGCCGTCCAGGACGGTCGCGATGGCGGGGCGCGGGCTCATGGGACGCCTTTCGTTCGCATTATGAAGTCAAAGTTCACTATAAGACCGGCTGTCAACCCTGTGACCGCTCTTGTGTTCACGATTGGCGGTATTTAGAGTGACTCACGTTCGCTTCGTGAACATCTGGTTCGAAAACGGAGGACATTGATGTCCACACCGCCCAGCGCCGCAGAGACGGCCTCTCGTCCCGGCACCCCGCACGGCCCGGACATCACGAAGGTGCGGGCCGCGGTCCGCGGCGGCACCCTCGCCTACTTCGTCGACCAGTTCGACATCTACCTGCCGATCGTGGTGCTGGCGCCGGCGACGGCGTACTTCCAGGCGGCGAACCTCAGCGCGAGCACGACGGCCCTGCTGGCGTCACTCGTCTTCGCCTCGACGCTGATCGGCCGCCCGCTCGGCGCGGTGATCTTCGGCCACTTCGCCGACACCGTCGGGCGCAAGCGCACGACGCTGGTCGCGGTCGGCGGGTTCGGCACGATCACGCTGCTCACCGCGTGCCTGCCCGGGCACGAGACGATCGGCATGTGGTCGGTCGGGCTGCTCATCGCCCTGCGGTTCGTCGACGGGATCTTCCTCGGCGGCGAGTACACGACCGCGGTGCCGCTGGCGATGGAGTGGAGCCCGAAGCACAAGCGCGGGCTCTACGCGTCGATCATCACCTCGACCTCGCCCGCCGCGTACGCGGTGATCGCCGCGATCACACTGCTGATGCTGCAGCTGCTGCCCTCGGCCGGGCTGCACAGCGCGTACGTCCAGTGGGGCTGGCGGATCCCGTTCTTCGTCGGCGCGGCGCTGGCGGCCGTGCTGTTCCGCTACTACCTCAAGAACGTGCACGAGACGCCGGTCGAGCTGACCGGCGAGAAGCACAAGATGCCGTTCGTCCGGCTGCTGGTGAAGTACCCGCGGGCGCTGGCGCAGGTGTTCGTGCTGATGACCGGCACGTGGCTGGCGACCAACATGGAGGCCGCCGTGACCCCCGCGCAGCTGAAGGCGCACCTGCAGCTGTCGAGCAAAGAGGTCACGCTGACGATGCTCGTGATCAACGCCGCGGCGGCGCTGTCCTACCCGCTGTTCGGCCTGCTCTCCCAGCGCATCGGGCGGAGGCGGTTCTACATCGGCTACGGCCTGGCAGTGCTGGTGATCGGCGCCGGCTCCTACACGCTGCTGATGGCGTCGAACGGCGGTTTCGGCGCGGCGCTGGGCTTCGGGGTCCTGATCGGCGTGTTCACCGTCGGCACGTTCGGCCCGATCGCGGCCTACCTGACCGAACGGTTCCCGGCGGGCATCCGGTCGACCGGGTACGGCGTCGGGTACAGCCTCGCGCTCATCGCCCCCGCGTTCTACCAGTTCTACCTGCAGCGGTTCGACGGGGTCATGCCGGCGCACCTCGCCCCGGCCGTGCTGATCGTCCTGGCCGGCGCGCTGATCAGCCTCGGCGGGTTCCTCGGCCCGGAGACCAAGGACGTCGACATGGCCGACGACAGCACGATCCCGGCACTGTCCTAAGTGGAGCTGGGTGGGCTGGTTGCCGCCAACCCGGTGTGGGTCGGCTCCTCCGAGCTGACCATGACCCTCGACGGCATGGCCGCCTGCGTCGACGCGGGCGCCGGCGCCGTCGTGGCGAAGTCGGTGAACGAAAGCGCCGCGGCCCGCCGTCAGCTCGACATCGCGGACTACGCGTTCGTCTCCGGCGACCGGCAGGTGCGGCCACTGGGCCGGGCGTACCCGGGTGACGGCCTGCTGAACCGGTCCGGGCTCGCGCAGGTGGACCTGGACGACTGGCTCGGGATCCTGGCCGCGGGTATCGCCCACGGCGCGGCGCGGGGCTGCCCGGTGGTCGGCAGCATCACCCTCGGCGACCCCGCCGCGGCCGCGCGGATCGGGCGTGCGCTGGCTTCCGTGGTCCCGGCGGTGGAGCTGAACATCGGGGCGCCGCACGGCCGTGAGGCGCGCGCGGTGCGGCAGCTGACCGAAGTGGACGGTGTCCACGACGCGGTGCGGACCGTGCGTGGGGCGGTCGACGTCCCGTTGTTCGTGAAGCTGCCGGGCCAGGCCTCGGACGTCGTCGCGCTGGCCCGCGCGGCCCGGTCGGCGGGCGCGGACGCGGTCGGGCTGGTCGGCCGGTACCCCGGTTTCCTGCCCGACCTCGACGGCGGCGCGGTGCTGGGCTCGTGGGGCGCGTGGAGCTCACCCGGGTGCCTGCCGATGAGCCTTTACTGGGTGAGCAAGGCTTTCCAGCAGCTCGACGTGCCCGTGATCGGCACCAACGGCGCGCGCACCGCGGCCGACGTGCTGCGGTTCCTCGCGTCGGGCGCCCGGGCCGTCGAAGTCGTGACGGCGTTGTGGATCGGCGGCCCCGCCGTGCTCCGGGAGCTGGTCGACGGGGTCACCGGAGTCGGTGACGACTTCGTCGGCAGCGCCCTGGCGGGAGCCCGCGAGTACGCGGACGTCCCGCCGCCGCCGAACCCGGCCTGGCTGCCCTACACCGCGCGCTGGACGTCGTCCGGGCGGTAGTGGCCGCCCAGCTCCTCGGTGAGCTCGCGCGCGGTGTTGACGACCACGCGCAGCTCGGGCGTCTCGTCGGCCATCGACAGGGTGTTGTCCGGGCCGACGATGGCCAGTGTGGCGCAGATGCCGTACTCGTCGAAGACCGGCGCGGCCACCGCCACTATTCCGGGCGTGCTCATCGCCGAGCAGTGGCCGACCGCGCGCACCCGGTCGACGTCCGCGCGCAGCTCGTCGCGTGCCGTGCCGGAGAGAGTGCCGATCAGCCGTTCCATCGACAGCTGGTCGGCGTGGTAGGCGAGGAAGACCTTGCTCTGCGCGGTGTCCAGCGGCAGGTGGCTGCCGACCCGCACGGACACGATGACGATGGTCGAGGCGTTCTCCTCCACCCGCGAGACCACCGGGCCGGTGAGGCCCCAGAGGCTGAGCACCACGCTGGTCTGCGTGGCGCGCGAAAGCGCCTGCATGTGCCGCGGCGCGAGGTTGACCACCCGGCGGTGCCCGATGGCGAACGCGCCGAGCTGCAGCAGCAGGCCGCCGGGCACGTAACCGCCTTCGGCGCTGCGCTCGAGGAGCCCGGCCGCGACGAGGGAAGTGCAGTACCGGTACGCCGTGGTGCGGTTGAGGCCGAGCCGTTCGGCGACCTGGGTCGCGGTGACCTCGGGGGTCGCCGGGTCGAACAGCGACAGGATCTGGCTGACCCGGCTGACCGCCTGGATGTCCGCCTGGTCCCCGCGCGTGTCCGGGGACCGCGTCGGTTTGGTCACGGGGGCCTCCGCCGGAAGTCTGGAATCACTGTTCACTTCGTGAACACGGACATCAGGCTACCGGACCGGAGGGAGATCCGGTCGCTGTCCGGCCTCGGGTGGCTCAGCCGGCCAGGCCGACGTGCGCGAACGTCAGCATTGCGCCGGGGCCGACCAGCAGGCAGAGTCCGAGCCCGCCGAGCAGCGGCTCGTCGTCCCGGAGCATCTTCACGAACAGGCCGACGGCCACCACGACGACGGCGGTCAGCAGGGTCGACACGACAACGGACATGGTCCCGTCCTTCGGGCAGTAGTGAGCGCGACACCGCGGAAAGCGGCGCCGGGTAAGGGATCAGCTCACTGAGGACGGCGGTGCCCGGGCCGGGTGCGACGTCGGGACCGCGTCGGCCGCGAGGTGGCGATCGGCCGTGTCGACGCGGAAGACCGGGGAAGCCGGGCCGAAGCCCAGAGCGGTCGGGAGGACGGCCCACGGGACCGGCGTGGGCACGGCCGGGACGCGCAACGGCGCACCCCGGCCGGAGATGAGGTCGTGCGTGGGCGGGGCGGTGATCGCCGCCCGGCTGTCGGTCGTAGGAGTGCCCGCGTCGAGCGCGGGTGCGGCGCCGCCGAAGAGCAGGAGGACGGCGAGCAGCAGACCGAGGCGGGCACGCGGTGCCCGCCTCGGTGCTGGGTGCTGTCCGGTTCGTCCGATGTGGTCAGGCTACCGGCCGGGGGCTCAGCCGCCGCCGTAGGTGGCCTGGGTCACCGCGAAGACGTTGCGGTTGCCCGCGCCCTCCTGCAGCGACCACAGCAGGTCGGCGCTGGTGTCGTCCTCCCAGTAGGAGAGGCTTTCGCCGCTGCCGACCCACGGGAACGTCGACGAGCCGGCCGACGGCGTCCAGTAGTACAGCTGCTTCTGGCCGGACGAGTTGAACCACCAGCGCCCGTTGTGCGACGCCACGCCGTTGAGCTTGTACCAGGGCAGCTGCAACGCCTGGCTCGCCGTCGTCGTGGCGGCGAAGGTCCCGGACGAGGCGAACGGGTAGCGGATCGCCCGCGGCGCGCGGTTCGGGTAGTCGGTGCAGCCGGACGGGCAGGTGTACTCCGTCATGACGATCGACTTGCTCACCCGGTCGAGCGAGATCGACGACCACGCGAGGTTCGTGCCCGACGTCGTCGCCGACGTGACCGTGCCGACCTGCGGCAGGACGTAGGCGTAGTTGTGCGCGTAGTACGTGCTGCCGGTGGCGTGCCCGATCTGGTCGGCCGTGCCGCCGGAGTCCGTCTTGAGGATCTTGCGCATGTCGAACACGCGCATGCCCCGCCCGGTGTCGGCGACGTAGAGGTAGTCGCCGTACCAGGACACCCCGCCGGCGTGGATCGGGATGTCCTTGAAGTCCGGCGCCGCCGCCGTGCCGGTCGGCTCGACCAGCAGCACCTTGCGGTACTTGTTCGGGTAGGTGGCGTCCCAGTCGGCCAGGGTGATCCGGCTGCGCGCCTGGCCGCCGTCGCAGCCGTCCTTGGTGTACCAGCTGACCAGCACGAGCTGGTGCCCGTCGTAGTTGCCGCTGTTCGCGGTGCCGACCGCGTCCCGGCTGGTCGTGATGCCCTGCGGGTAGTTCGCGCAGTCGGAGTTGTCGCCCGAGTCGAACCGGAACCCGGTCGAGAGCCCGGCGACCGAGAACGACGACGGCAGGGCCGTGCGGTCGTGGTTCGCGTTGTCCATCACGGTGTGGACGGCGGCGGTGCCGAGTGTCGAGACGAGCGCCGAGTTCACGGCGTCGAACTGGTGGTAGTTCGCGTTCAGTGTGTACTGCGTGGCCGGCAGGGTGGCCGGTCCGGCCGCGGCCTGGGCGGCCGCCGGAGCGGCGAGCAGGCCCGCGAGCACCCCGGCGGCGAGTGCCGCCTGGGTCCATCGGTGGCGCGATGTCATGAGACCCCCAAGTAGTCCGATGTGGTGAGAGCGTTCCACGTCGTCTCACATTGAGACCGGTGTGGTCCGGGCGGTGTGCTGTGATCACATCCGTCGGGAAGGAGACGCTGATGGCCGACGACGCCGAGCCCGGGCCGCCGGGTGACGAGCACCGGGTGTGCCTCGAGCGCGCCTGCCGCACCCTGGTGCTCGCCGGGTGGCAGGTCGACCTCGACGGGGACGACCGCGCTCACCAGCCGGACGGGACGTACGCCCAGCCCAGGTAGTCGGAGCGCTGCGCGTAGGTGCTGGTCTGGTACACCGACGGGCCGGTGCTGATCGCCACGCCGCCGCCGAGCGCGAGCATGATGTGCCCGTTGCTGGTGGTGCTGGTGAAGAACACCGCGGCGCCGGCGGGCGCGACCGAACCGGTGTGGATGCGGCCGTTGTTCTTCTGCCACTGGTAGTGCGTCGTGGCGCTGGCGAACCGGCCGCTGGTGCCGAAGGCGCGTTCGACGAACAGCTCGCACTGGTTGTTCCAGTCGGTGTGGCCGAGGCGGGCCTTGGCGAACGCGATCGCGCTGTCGGCGCGCGGGTCCGCGGGGTTGGCCGAGCCGCCCGGCTTGAGGCCGTCGGTGTCGCAGTGCGGGACGCCGCTCACGAAGCCCTCGGTCCCGGTCTTGACGAACTCGTCCGGCACCCACAGGTCGTCCGCGGTGAAGTCCCAGATCTCGTCCTTCGCGGTGGCCTGGCAGACCACCGGCACCGAGGCGCCGGTCAGGTACTTGTCCGCCACGCTGCCGGCCGCGTCCGCCGCGTCGCCCTTCTTCGCGCGGCCGTTGAGGTCCGCCTTCGCCGGGTACGCGTGCGGCGTGGTGCACTGCGGCGCGACCATCGACGTCGAGCCGGTCTTGACGTAGGCGTCCGGGATCCAGAGGCCGTCGGTGGTCAGGTCCCAGATGCTGCTGCCGCCGTAGGCCGGGCCGCTGTCCTGGCAGGCGAGGGTGACCGAAGCGCCGGACTGGTACATGTTCGCGATGCGCTGCGCGCCCACCGCGACGTCCGGGTCCTTGACGGTGCGACCGTCCACTGTGGTCGTGACCGGGTAGGTCGGGGCGGCCTGCGCCGCGGGCGCGGCGGCCAGCCCGGTGACCGCGACGGCCAGGCCGACCGTGGCCACCGCCGCCTTGAGTGTGGTTTTCACGTTTCCTCCATCGGGATGTCGGGAGGGATCGTGGGCGGCCGCCGTACAAGAGCCGTACAACGGCGGCGGGTGAGCCTAGTACTTTCCGCCTATCCCGGCGTCGCCGAAGATCCGATGTGCGTGCCCGCGGAACCGGCGATCGTGGTGTCAGGAGCCCGCACCCGGCGGGCCGCAGCCCCGGAGGAGACCCATGCACCCGGCCGCCCTGATCCAAGGCCACGAGGAGACCTGGTCGTGGCTCGTGCTCGGCCTGACCGGCGCCGTCGTGCTGGCCTTCGTCGTGCTGTTCCTGGCCGCGCTCGTCAGCATCCTCGGCTCCCGGCTCACCGGCGGCATGAAGCTCGTCTGGGTGATCTTCGCCTTCTGCGCGCCGTTCCTGGGCAGCCTGCTGTGGTTCGCGGTCGGCCGGCGCGACGCGTACGTCCCGGTGCGCCGATGATCGTCGCGGAGGGGCTCACCAAGACCTACCGCGGCGGCGCCGGTGTCGACGACCTGTCGTTCACCGTGCGGCCCGGTGTGGTGACCGGTTTTCTCGGGCCCAACGGCGCCGGCAAGTCGACGACCATCCGGCTGATGCTCGGCCTGACCCGAGGCGGCGGGCACACCACTTTCGGCGGCCGCCCCTACGCGCGGGTGCCCGGTCCACTGCGGACGGTCGGCGTGCTCACCGACGCTGCGGCCGTGCACCCGGCGCGGACGGCCGCGGCGCACCTGCGGATGGTCGCCGCGGGCGGCGGCCTGCCGGCCCGGCGTGTGCGCGAGGTCCTCGCGACCGTCGGCCTGGAGTCCGTGGCCCGCCGGCCCGCGGGCCGGTTCAGCCTCGGCATGAAGCAGCGGCTCGGCCTCGCCACGGCGCTGCTCGGCGACCCCGAGTACCTGATCCTCGACGAGCCGGCCACCGGGCTCGACCCCGAGGGCGTGCGCTGGATCCGCGACCTGCTGCGCCGGCTCGCGGGGGAGGGGCGCACGATCCTCGCGTCGTCACACCTGCTCGCCGAGATGTCACTGCTGGCCGAAGACCTCATCGTCATCGGCGCCGGCCGGCTCGTCTCGGCCGGGCCGCTGCCCGAGTTCGTCCGCCGGCACGCCCGCGCCGACGTCGTCGTCCGCGCCGACCGGCCGAGCGTGCTGCTGATCGCCCTGGCCCGCGACGGGCTGCGTGTCCGGCAGGAAGCCGCCGAGCTCGTTGTCGAGACCGCCGACACCGGCCGGGTGGCGGCGATCGCCGGCCGGGAAGGCGTCGGGGTGCGTGAGCTGTTCGTGCGGCAGAGCGGGCTGGAGGACGCCTTCCTCGCCGCCACCTCCGCCGCCGTCGAACACCGGGGGGAGGCGTCGTGAAGAACGCGCTGGCCTACGAATGGGCCCGGGTCCGGTCGCTGCGCTCGACGTGGCTGCTGCTGGTCGGCGCCGGGGTGCTGCAGTTCGCGTCCGGCCTGTACTGGGGGCTCAAGCGCGACCTCGGGGACCTCGACGCGTTCACCTCGGCGTTCGGGCTCGTCGACCGGCTGGGCGCGCTGCTGGTCGCGGCGGTCGGCGTCGCCGCGTTCGGGCTCGACCACCAGCACGGCACGCTCGCGACGACCCGGCTGGTGCTGCGCTCGCCGGCGCGGATCGTCACCGCGCGGGCCCTGGTCACCGCCGGGCTCGGGCTGCTCGCCGGCCTGCTGATGGTGGTGCTGACCGCCGCCGGGGTGCTGACCGGCGGGGGAGCCCTGCCCGCCGACGCGGGGGCGGCGGGCAGGGCGGCCGCCGCGGTGCCGTCGCTGACCGTCCTTTCCGGACTCGCCGGCGTGGCGCTCGGCGGGCTGCTGCGCCACACCGGGCTCGCCGTCGGCCTGTTCGCGGTGTGGGTGTTCGTCGCGGAGACGAGCTTGGCGGCGCTGGCCCGCGTGCCGGTGACCGCGCTGCCCTTCAGCGGCACGGCGCTGTCGGCGGCCACCGGGACCGCGGTGTACGCGGCGCTGGTCGTGGTGGCCCTGGGCGCGACGGCGTTCACCCTGGCACGTCGTGCCGGCTGAGCGGGCGCGCTCTACCCTGGTCGCGATGAAGCGGTGGCTGAGCTGGTGGGACGGCCGGGTCGTGCTGCTCGCGCTCGACGTCGCGGTGGCCGCGGCCGTGATCGTGGTGAGCCTGGCCGGCGGCGACCCGCGAGACCCGCACCCGGCGCTGTACGTGCCCGCGGTGGTCGTCTCCGGCCTCGCCTTGCTGGCCCGCCGCCGGTACCCGTTCGTGGTGCTGGTCGTCGCGGTCGCCTGTCTGCCGGCCGGGGTGACGCTGCTGCCGATGACGGTGGCCGTGTACTCGGTCGCCGCCCGGCACGGCGTCGGGGTGCGGACCGGTGTCGCCGTCGTCGCCGCCGCGGTCGCCGGGAAGCTGTTCCGGGTCTTCACCGAGCCGGTGAACCTCACGACGTTCGCGCTCGCGCTGGTCATGTTCGTGCTCGGGCCGGTGCTGGCCGGGCTGTGGATGCACCAGCGCGCCGCGCTGCTGGCCGTGCTGCGCGAGCGGGCCGACGAGGCCGAACGCACCCGGACGCTGCTGGCCGACCAGGCCGTGTTCGCTGAACGGCGGCGGATCGCGCGGGAGATGCACGACGTCGTCGCCCACCGCGTCACGGCCGTCGCGCTGCAGGCGGGCGCGCTTTCGCTGCGGGCTCCGGACGAGAAGACCGAGCAGGCCGCCGAGACGATCCGCGCCACCAGCGCGACCGCGCTGGACGAGCTGCGGGGCATCCTGCGGGTGCTGCGCGACGACGCTCCCGCCGGCGAGGCGAACCCGGGGGTGCTGGCCTCGCTGGAGGACCTGGTGGACGAGGTCACCGCGACCGGGGGCCGGGTCGAGCTGGCGCTGCCGGACCCGCTGCCGGTGGTGCCGGACCAGGTCGGCCGGGCCGTCTACCGGGTGGTGCAGGAGTCCCTGACCAACGCGGGCAAACACGCGCCGCACGCGGCGGTCGACGTCCGGCTGGCCGTCACCGGTGACCGGCTCGCGGTGGAGGTCACCAACCGGCTGACCCCGCACGGCAGCGCCGTCCCGGGGTCGGGCTACGGGCTGGTGGGGATGCGCGAACGGGTGGAGCTGGCGGGTGGCGAGCTGCGGACCGGCCCGACCGGCGACGGCCGGTTCCGGGTGGCGGCCGGGTTCCCGGTGGGTGAGGAGGCCCCGTGACGGTCAAGGTCGTGCTGCTGGAGGACGAGGAGCTGGTCCGCAGCGGCATCCGGATGATCCTGGAGTCGGCCGACGACGTCGAGGTCGTCGCCGAGGACACCGACGGCTCGCGGGCGGTGGAGCTGACCGACCGCTTCCGGCCGGACGTCGTGCTCACCGACGTCCAGATGCCGAAGGTCGACGGCATCGAGGTGGTCCGCCGCCTGGCCGGCCACCCGGCGGCCCCGGCGGTGGTGGTCCTGACGACGTTCGACGTCGACGAGTACGTCTACGCGGCGCTGCGGCACGGCGCGGCCGGGTTCCTGCTCAAGGACACCCCGCCCCGCGAGCTGGTCACGGCGGTCCGGGTCGCGGCCCGCGGCGAGGCGATGCTGTCCCCGAAGATCACGAAGCGGCTGTTGACCGACTTCGCCTCCGGGGGCGGGACCTCCCGGGCGCAGGCGAGGCTGGCGGTGCTGACCCCGCGCGAGCACGACGTGGCCGTCCACATCGGACGCGGGCTGAGCAACGCGGAGATCGCCAGGGCGCTGGTGGTGAGCGAGTCGACGGTGAAGGTCCACATCGGACACATCATGGCGAAGCTGGAGGCGGCGAACCGGACCCAGGTGGCGATCGCCGTCCACGACGCCGGGCTGAGCTGAGGCCTACCTCGCCGCGCGGCGGTCCAGGATCTTCGCCGACTGCTCGCACCACCGCAGGTTCTCCCGCTCGAACGACAGCCCGCGCATCAACGTCAGGTACGGCCCGATCCGCTCGGCCTCGGCGAGGTAGTCCTCCTCGAAGCGGCCGTCCAGGAGCCGGGCGCGCAGGCGCTCGTAGCGGGCGATCTTGTCCTTCGCACGGGTCATCCGCTCCTCGAGGGCGCGCCGGACCGCCGGCTCGTCACCCGCGTCGAGTGCCTGGACCTGCACCATCAGCTCGTCGCGGATCACGCCGGGCCGGGGCGGTCGCGAGGTGAACTCACGCAGGGCGTGCCGGCCCGCCTCGGTCAGGGCGAACAGCCGTTTGTCCGGCCGCCGCTCCTGGTGAACGAGGCGGGCGTGCACCAGGCCGCCGGACGCCATGCGGTCGAGCTCGCGGTAGAGCTGCTGCGGGGTCGCCGCCCAGAAGTTCGCCACCGAGGCGTCGAAGCCCTTCGCCAGGTCGTAGCCCGACGCCTCGCCCTCGAGCAGCGCCGCCATCAGCGCGTGCCGGAGTGCCATACTCACCTAGTTGAGCGCTTCGCGCTGGATCTGGCCGAACTGCGCGGCCATCGCCTCCGACAGCGCCTGCGCGGCCGAGAGCGGGCGGACCATCACCGTGAACTCGTCGATCAGGCCGTTGTCGTCCAGGTGCAGGAAGTCGCAGCCTTCGACCCGCACGTCGCCGATCCGGGCCTCGAAGACGAGCGCGTGGTCACGGCCGTCACCGCCGGTCAGCTCACGCACGTAACGGAAGTCTTCGAACACCCGGAGCACGCCCCGCAGGATCGCGGCGGTGATCGCCTTCCCCGGGTACGGCCGGAAGGCCACCGGGCTCCGGAACACCACGTTCTCCGCCAGCGCCGCGGCCATGGCGTCGGGATCACGGGCCTCGACGGCCTTGCGGAAGCTGCTCATACCCACACCTCGCATAGTCAACTAATTGAATAGTCTCCCGGAGCATACGGCTGGTCCCCGCCGGCCACCAGCCTGGTGTAGGGACAGAGGGTCTTCGCCCGCTCGACCAGGTGCGGCGCCACGCCGGTGACCACCACACCGGCGTCCAGCCGGTGGCCGCCGGCCGGGTCACGGCCGACGGCCACCGTCACCGCGACGGTCACCGCGGCCGGGTCGACGCCGGCCTCGCGCGCGAGCACGCTCACCGTGCCGTGCAGCGAGGCGGCGTACCCGGCCGCGAACAGCTGCTCCGGGTTCGTGCCGTCGCCGGCGCCGCCGAGCGCGGGCGGAAGCCGCAGCTCGACGCACAGCCCCGCGTCGGCGGAACGCGCACGACCGGACACCCGGCCGTGCGCGAGCGGACCGCTGGCCACCGTCACGGTGGTGGTGTAGAGGGCGGGGTCAGGACCGGGAATCGTGGGCCAGCCACTCGGCGAGCGTGGTCTCCGCGAGGCGCGCGTCCGGGCCGGGCAGCAGGTCCTCCGGCCCCGGGACCGCGCCGAAGTACGGCGCCGCCGGGTCGGTGACGACCTCCCGTGCGTCGGAGCGGGCCGACAGCACCCGGCGCACCCACTCGTCGAGGCCGAGCACCTCGGGGCCCGCGACCTCGGCGACCCCGCCGATCGGGCTCCCGGCGACGGCCCGGCCCACGGCGGCGGCGACGTCGGCGGCCGCCATCGGCTGCACCCCGGCGCCCGGCAGGTGCACCTTGCCGTCGGTCGTCGACCCGTCGGCGATCCCGCCGGCGAACTCGAAGAACTGGGTCGCGCGCACGATCGAGAACGGCAGGCCCGACTCCGTGATCAGCTCTTCCTGCGCGACCTTCGCGCGGAAGTACCCGACGTCCGGCTGGCGGTCGGTGCCCACCACCGACAGCGCGACGTAGTGCCCGGCACCCGCTTCCCGCGCGGCTTCGGTGAGGTTCCCGGTCGACGTGCGGAAGAAGGCCATCACGTCGTCGTCGGCGAACGACGGCGAGTTCGACACGTCGACGACGACGTCCGCGCCCTGCAGCACCTCCTTCAGCCCTTCGCCGGTCAGGGTGTTCACCCCGGTGCTAGGAGCGGCGGGCACCGCCTCGTGGCCGTGCTCGGCCAGCCGTGCGACCAGGTTCCTGCCGATCAGACCGGTTCCGCCGATGACGACGACCTTCATGTCCGTTCCCTCCGCTCGGCGCGCTCCCGGTGGGCCCGGGACGGCTGCGCACCCACTACGACAAGGCCGCGTCCGCGTTCGTGACGAAGTTCCGCACCTTCACCGGGTTGAGCACCACCCACAGCTCGGTGATCACCCGGTCGGCGGCCCGCCACAGGACGATCGCGCCGACCTCGCCGGCCACCTGCACCACCAGGCCCGTGCCGCCGTTGACCGCTCGTTCGCGCACCCGCGTGCCGGGTGCGGGCGCGAGCAACGCCAGGACCGCGGCGGTGACGGCGGCGCGCCCCCGCACCGGCCGGTCCGCCGTGCGCACCTTCCCGCCGCCGTCGAACCAGGCGGTGACACCGTCCGCCAGCAGCGCCCCCAGCTCTGTCACCGATCCGTGTTCGCAGGCGGCGCGCACCCGGCTCGCGAACTCGTCGGACGGCGGTGGGCAGGCGGCCGCGCGGGACACCGGTGGCTCGGGGCGTGGGGGAGCGGCGAGCCAGTGAACGCAGCGGCGTCCGGTCGTGCGGGTCAGCCACGCGCCCGGCGAACCGACGGCGGCGCGTTCCGGCCCGGTGAGCGCGTACCACGCGCGGTACGCCTCGTCGACGACCCGGCCGGCGCCCGGCCCGGTCAGCCAGTCCGCCACGGCGAGCAGGTGACGGCGTTCGGCGAGCAGCTCGGCCAGCGGGGGATCGGCCATGCGCGGCGCTCCTTTCGGCTCGCCCTTTCGACAAGGCGGCCCGCCCGGGTGTGACGCAGGTCGTGTCACAGCCGCGGCACACGTCTTGTCCGAGTAGTCGAGCCGACCTTCAGGGAGGAAGCGATGACCACCTACACCCACCCCGCCGGACCGCCGCCGAAGCTGGACCTGGTCGCCACCGTGGCGGGCGCGCCGCAGATCCACGAAAACGCCGAGGCGATGACGATCCTCGTCACGCTGCCGCCGGGCAGCCCGGGCGCGCCGCCGCACCGACACTCCGGCCCGGCCTACGGGTACGTCGTCAAGGGCGAGATCGTGTTCGAGCTCGAAGGGGAGCCCGAGCGGGTCGTCAAGGCGGGCGAAGCGTTCTGGGAGCCAGGCGGCGACGTCATCCACTACCAGGACGGAAACCACCTGCCCGACGCGGAATCCGCGTTCGTCGTGACGATGTTCTGCGTGCCCGGGCAGCCGATGCTGGTGCCGGTCGGCGCGGAAGAGCTGGAGCGGCGCCGCGACCGGCGGGCGCCGCGCGGCGTTCGCCCCAACGGCTGATCACCGGCTCGTCCGCCCCGGGAACCGGACGGTGGCGCGTACGCTGCCGTCCGGTCACCCCATCCGAAACCCCGCCCCCGGAAGGAATCCGCGCGCATGGAGGATCTCGACGACGCGGCCGCCGTCTTCGCCGGGGTGCGGCCGCGGCTGTTCGGGATCGCCTACCGGATGCTGGGCAGTGCCGCCGACGCGGAGGACCTCCTGCAGGAGGTGTGGGTGCGCTGGCAGCTGTGCGACCGGTCCGTCGTGACCAACCCCGGCGCCTACCTCGCGACGACGGCCACCCGGCTGGCGATCAACGCGACCAGGACCGCTTACGCACGGCACGAAACCTACATCGGCCCGTGGCTGCCGGAGCCCGTCGACACCTCGGCCGATCCCCAGCTCGGCGCCGAACGGGGCGCCGCGCTGGAGCTCGCCGTGCTGCTCCTGCTGGAAAAGCTGACCCCGACCGAGCGCGCCGCCTACGTGCTGCGCGAGGCGTTCGACTACCCGTACCGCCAGATCGCCGAGATCGTGCAGACGACCGAGGTCGCGGCGCGCCAGCTGGTCAGCCGCGCGCGCAAGCACCTCGCGGCGGAACGGCGCGCGCCGGCCGCGCCACCCGAGCAGCGGCGGCTGCTGACCGCGTTCGTCGCCGCGGCCCAGGCCGGCGACCTGCCCGCCCTGGAACGGCTGTTCGCCGCCGACGTGGTCAGCTACTCCGATGGCGGCGGCGTCGCCCGTGCGTCGCGCATCCCGGTCCGCGGCGCGACCACCGTCGCGAAGTACGTCCGCGCGTTCGCCGACCGCTTCTGGACCGGCGTGGAGGTGACCCCCACCCACGTGAACGGCGCGCACGCGATGCGCCTCACCCGCGACAGCGAGGTCTTCGCCGTCGTCACGATCACCGCGTCGGCCGAAGGCATCGACCAGGTCCTCTGGATGATGAACCCCGGCAAGCTCGCCTCGGCCGTATAACGCCCTACACAGTCGCGCTCCGGGGCTCGTACTGGGCGCGCAGGGCCTTCTTGTCCGGCTTGCCCAGCCCGGTCATCGGCAGGGACGCGGCGACGATCACCTGCTTGGGCACGTGCACCGGGCCCTTGCGCTCCCGGACCGACGCCTGGATCTCGCCCGTCAGCTTCTCGATCGCGGCCTCGCCGGAGTCGGCGTCCGAGCGCAGGACCACCACCGCCGTCACGGCTTCGCCCCACTTGTCGTCGGGCGTGCCGATCACGCCGACCTGCGCGATCGCGGGGTGCTCGGCGACGACGTCCTCGACTTCGCGGGGGAAGACGTTGAACCCGCCGGTGACGATCATGTCCTTGACGCGGTCGACGATGAACCAGAAGCCGTCCTCGTCCTCGCGGGCGACGTCGCCGGTGTGCAGCCAGCCGTCGCGGAACGTCTCCGCGGTGATCTCGGGCAGGTTCCAGTAGCCGCCGGCCAGCAGCGGCCCGGCCACGCAGATCTCCCCGGGTTCGCCGGGGGCGACCGGGTTGCCCTCGGCGTCGAGCAACGCCGTGCGCAGGAAGGCCGACGGCCGGCCGCACGAGGCCAGGCGCGCGTCGTCGTGGTCGCCCTTGGCGAGGTAGCTGATCGCCATCGGCGCTTCGGACTGGCCGTAGTACTGCGCGAAGATCGGCCCGAACCGGTCGATCGCCTCGCGCAGCCGCACCGGGTTGATCGACGCGGCGCCGTAGTAGACCGTCTGCAGCGAGGACAGGTCGCGGGTGCGCGAATCGGGGTGGTCCATCAGCGCGTAGAGCATGGTCGGCACGAGCATCGTCGCGGTGATCCGCTGCTCTTCGATGATGCGCAGCACGCCGGCGGGGTCGAACTTCGGCACCACGACCAGCGAGCCGCCCTTGAGCAGCGTCGGCGCGAAGAACGCCGCGCCGGCGTGCGACAGCGGGGTGCAGATGAGGAACTTCGGCGCCTCGGGCCACTCCCATTCGGCGAGCTGGATCTGGGTCATGGTCGCCATCGCCTGCGCGGTGCCCATGACCCCCTTCGGCTTGCCGGTCGTCCCGCCGGTGTAGGTGATCGAGACGACCTGGTCCGGCGGCAGGTCGGCGGGCGCCAGCGGGCCCGGCTCGAACTCCGCGGCGGCCGCGGTCAGGTCCGCGCCGACGTGGGCCAGCTCGTCGGGCACCGGCCCGATGGTGAGCACCTTCGTCAGGCCGGGCACCTTCTCGAGCAGGCCGAGCGCCCGGTCGACGAACGCGGGCACCGGGTCGATGATGAGCGTCGTGATCCCGGCGTCGCCGAGGATGTAGGCGTGGTCGTCGAGTGAGCCGAGCGGGTGCAGCGCCGTCCGGCGGGAGCCCTGCAGCTGGCCCGCGGCGATGATCAGCAGGACCTCGGGGCGGTTCAGCGACAGCAGCGCCACCGCCGCGCCGGTGCCGGCCCCGAGTGTTTCGAAGGCCTGGGCGTACTGGCTGACCTGCTCGGCGGTCCGGCCCCCGGTCATCGTGGTCTCGCCCAGCACCATCACCGGGGCGTCCCGGTGGCGTTTCAGAGCGGAGACGACCAGGTGACCGAGGTGGTTCGGATACCGCATCGGCTGCTCGTCCATCCCGGTTCCCTCCACGGCGCAAACTAGAACACGTTACTGTTTTTGACACTGTACCCGCCCCGCGCAAGACTTGTCCGCGCCGCGGCCCGGTGGAACGGGTTCCTGTGCCGGAAACGCCTGCCTGACCCGGCCGCCGAGCTGAGCCGAGCCGTTGCGAAGTCGGTTGTCAGTCCGAAATCCGGTGGCGGACGGCGGAAAAAGCGCGAGCTGCGCGTCCGGTGGCCGCCTCGGCGACGATTTCGGTGACCCGGCGTTGCTGTGGCCGACCGCGGTGCACATTCTCGACGGGCTCCGAACCTTGCATCCGGCCACCCGTTACGCCACCATGCACGATGTTCTGCACGTGCAAGCGCACGGGCGAGGGGATGTGTGGTGACCGACTTGGCACCGGCGATGACCGGTTCGAGCGACGCGGCTTTGATCGAAGCCGTGCGCGGCGGAGACATTGCCGCGTATGGGGATCTCTACGACCGGCACTACGTCGCCGCGCGGCGGGTGGCGGCCGCGATCGCGGACGGTGAGGCCGAGCGGGACGACCTGGTCGCCGAAGGATTCACCCGCGTACTGCGGATTCTGCGCTCCGGCGAGGGGCCGGACGAGGACTTCCGGCCTTATCTCCTCACCACCATCCGGAACACCATGATCAGCTGGCGCCGGCGCGACTCCGCCGTGTCCGTGGTCGCCGAGGTGCCGGACGTCCTGCCCGGCGAAGGCAGTGACGACCGTGTGGGCAGCCGGATGCACGCCTCCGTCGCGGCGAACGCGTTCGCGAGCCTGCCCGAACGCTGGCGCGCCGTGCTGTGGCGGACCGAGATCGAAGGCGAGTCGCCCGCCCGGATCGCCGAAGACTTCGGGATGACGCCGAACAGCGTCGCCGCGCTGGCCTACCGCGCGCGGGAAGGGCTGCGCCAGGCCTATCTCGACCAGCACGTCCCGGTGGCCCGCCGGCGCACCTGCCGGGACGTCTCCGGCCAGCTGGCGCGGTGGGTGCGGGACGGGATCGGCGACCACAAGGCGAACCGGATCACCACCCACCTCGCCCGCTGCGCGGAGTGCCGCGAGCTGGCCGGCGGCCTGCGGCAGCTGAACGAAGAGCTGCCCGCCGCCGTCGCGCCGCTCATCCTCGGCGTCCCGCTCGTGACGCAAGTGTTGTCCGCCACCGGATCCCTGGCTTCCTCCGGCGCCACGAGCGCGTCCGCCCTCTCGTGGGTCACCGCGGCGAAGGTGGCCGCCGCCGGCGCGGCGCTGGCGACCACGGTGACCATCGGCGCGAGCACCGCCGTCGTGGCGCCGCCCCCGGCTCCCGGCGGCGAAACCACGACGGTGCAACCGGTTCCGGCCCGGCCGGGCGGCGCGGTGCCGGCTGACGGGGGCCCGCGCGACACGTCGTCGGCGCAGCTGACTACGGCGCCGCCCGCCTCGCCCGACGAGACGGCCGCCGCGGCGGAGTCGGAGTCGGCGGTGGAGACCGGTGCGGCCACGAACGACAAGCAGGCGGCGAAGGAGTCGAAGCAGGCCGCGAAAGAGTCGAAACAAGCGGCGAAAGAGTCGAAGAAGGCCGAAAAGCAGGCGTCCAAGTCGGCAAAACCCGAGAAGACGAAGAAGCCGGAGGGATGACCCGGCCCCGCGGGGCCGGGTCATCCGCTCAGCAGGGCTGCAGCAGCCAGCAGAGCCGGTACTTCGCCTGATACGTCGCCCCCGCCGGCGGCGCGACGACGTTCTGCGCCCGCGCCCCGCCGTGCGCCCAGCTCGTGTAGGCGTACTTCAGGTTGAGCGGCGGCAGGTTCTGCGGGCTGTCCGCGCTGATCGAGTTCGTCGACCCGGCGATCACCGTCCGGGAGAACGGCGTGCGCTGCTGGGTCCCGCCGACCGTGAGCAGCGCCTGGTCCGGGTTCGACGTGAAGTTCAGCGTCACCGTCTTCGGCTGCAGGTCGACGGTCTTCGAGCCGGTCCGGCCCGTCGAGTCCGTCGCCGTCAGGGTCAGCTGCAGGTACGACGGGTACTCGTGGTCCGGCGTGACGAACGAACCCGAAGCCACCCCGGGGAAGTCCTGGACGTTGTGGGTGTGGCAGGTGCTGTTGGCCGCGCAGTGCCGGATCGCGAGCCGCCACGACAACGCCGACGGCGGCAGGGTGCCGTCCTGGGCGTCGATCGCGCGGCCGGCGAAAGGCACGGTCTGCCCGACCGACCAGGTCAGCGCGGCGGTGGGGGAGTCGATGACCGGCACCGGGTCGAGGCCCGCCGGGTTCCCGACGGTCACCCGGACCGTCGTGGTCGCCGTCGCGCCGTGGGAGTCGGTCACGCGCAGCCCCGCGTCGACCGCCGCCGCGGCCGTGTAGGTCCAGGTGGGCTGCGGGGACGTCGAATCGTCGTACGCGCCGTCGGCGTCGAGGTCCCACGCGTAGGTCAGCACGTCACCGGCGTCCGGATCGGTGGACGCGGTGCCGTCGAACCGGACGGCCAGCGGCGCCGGCCCGACCGGCGGGGTGGCGGTGGCCGCCGCGACCGGCGGGCGGTTGGTGCCGCCGGGGTAGCTCACCCGGCGCAGCTCACCACTGCCCAGGGCGACGTAGAAGACGTCGCCGCCCGGCCCGGTGAGCACCTGCACGGGCGCGTTGACGCCGGTCACGAACGGCACGATCCGGCTCGGGCTCGGCTGACCGTTCGCCGTCTGCATCGCCCAGATGCAGCCGCGCGAGGAGTCGGCGAAGAACAACGCGCCGGCGTAGGCGGCCGGGTAGTTGCTGCCCGACTCGAAGGTGATCCCGCTGATCGAGGAGCCGCCGGTGGGACACGGGTCGCTCGCGACGACCTTGGCGTTGTGGTTGTAGGCGTAGAACGGCGCGCTCTGCCCGCCGGCCGAGTACAGGGACTCGCACCGGTCGAGGTTCGCGCCGTCGTAACCGGCTTGCCGGGCGGCGCCTTCGAAACACGGCCAGCCGAAGTTCTCCGCCACCGCGTCGCCCGCGTCGGCGACCCGGTTGATCTCTTCCCAGGTGTTCCAGCCGACGTCACCGGCCCACAGCTCGCCGGTGCCCGGCCGGAACCCGAACCGGAACTGGTTGCGCGAGCCGTAGGCGATGACCCGCCGGGCGTTGGCGTCGGTGCCGCTCGCGAAGGGGTTGCCGGGCAGGCCTTCGCCGGTGTCGGGGTCGAGGCGCAGCAGCGTGCCGTTGAGCAGCACCGGTTGCCCGGCGGTGCGCCGGGGTGACTGCGACCGCAGCGCGCCGCCTTCGGCCGACGGCGGCGCGAGGTTGGTCCCGGCCGGCGAAGGCGGGTCTGCGCAGGGGTTCCCGACCTGGCCGTAGTCGGCGAAGTTGAAGCTCGCGCCGTCCCCGCCGCCGGCGTACAGAGCGCCGTCCGGGCCGAACGCCAGCGCGCCGACGGAGTGGCTGGGGAACTGCTGGCACCAGCCGGTGACGAGCGGCTTCTCGCTGACCGCGGTGCCGGCCGGGCCCATGGTCAGCTGCGAGACACGGCCGGTCACGACGCAGCCCTGGTCGGTCGCGCCCGGCGGGGTCGGGCAGGTGTCGCCCCACTTCGGCGCGGCGCCGCCGGGCAGGGCGTCGAGGGTGTAGGAGACGTAGACGTACGGGCGCGCGGGGAACGCGGGGTCGACGGCGAGCCCGAGCAGGCCGCGGTCCCAGAAGTCCTGGGTCTGCGTGCGGAGGTCGGCGAACACGGTCGGCGTCGGGTCGGCGAGGGAGTCGAAGACCTTGAGCAGCCCGCTCTTCTCGGCGATGAACACCCGCCCGTCGGGCGCGAAGGCCGCGGCGGTCGGCGAGCTGAGGCCGCCGATCGCGACGGTGTCGACGAAGCCGGTGGGAACGGCGGTGGCGGGCGGCGCGACGGCCACCGCGAGGGCGCCGGCCAGCGGCAGCACGACAGCCGCCGCCAGGGCGCGCCGGGATCTTCGGGACGAGGAACGCATGACGAACTCCTGAACGCCGGGGACCGGACAAAAGCGTCGAAGCCGTCCGATATGCCGTCGGACGTCCGGAAGGTGTTACGCCGGAACCCGAAAATGCCCACGAAACGCGCAAAAGATCACTATAAACGGGGTGTATAAACTCCGGCTATACACACCGTGTAGAGTCCTCGGCATGTCGATCGGACTCACGTTGCTCGGCCTGCTGGAGAACGGCCCCCGGCACGGCTACGACCTGAAACGCGCCTATGACGACCGGTTCGGGCACGACCGCCAGGTGCACTACGGGCAGGTCTATTCGACGCTGGCCCGGCTCCTGAAGCAGGGCCTGGTGGAGGCCGACGGGGTCGAGGTGGACGGCGGTCCCGAGCGCAAGCGCTACGCGATCACCGACGCCGGGGTCGCCGACGTCGGCAGCTGGCTGGCGACCCCGGAGAAGCCCGACGCGTACCTGCACAACACGCTGTACACGAAGGTGGTGCTGGCGCTGCTGTCCGGGCGCCCCGCGGCCGAGGTCCTCGACGTCCAGCGCGCGGCCCACCTCGACGCCATGCGCGAGCTGACCCGCCGCAAGACCACGGGTGACCTGGTCGACCAGCTGATCTGCGACCACGCGCTGTTCCACCTGGAGGCCGACCTCCGCTGGCTGGAGCTGACGGCGGCCCGGCTCGACCAGCTGGCGAAGGAGATCGCGTGAGCGAGGTCCTGCTGGAGGCGCTGGACGTCCGGAAGGCGTACGGGCCCACCGACGCACTGGGCGGCGCGAGCCTGCGGGTGCGCGCGGGGGAGATCGTGGCCCTGATGGGGCCGTCGGGGGCGGGCAAGTCCACGCTCCTGCACTGCCTGGCGGGCATCGTCCGGCCCGACGCCGGCACGGTCCGCTACCACGGCGCGGATCTGGCGGCGCTGACCGACCGCGGGCGATCGGCGTTGCGCCGCACGGAGTTCGGGTTCGTCTTCCAGTTCGGCCAGCTGGTCCCGGAGCTCACGTGCCTGGAGAACGTGGCGCTGCCGATGCGCCTGAACGGTGACCGCGCCCGGACGGCAACACCGCGAGCGCGGGCGATGCTGGCGGAGCTGGATCTCGAGGAGGTGGCGGGAAAGCGGCCGGGTGAGGTGTCCGGTGGCCAGGGCCAGCGGGTGGCGGTGGCCCGAGCCCTGGTGACGAATCCCCGGGTGGTGTTCGCCGACGAGCCGACGGGTGCTTTGGACTCCCTCAACGGCGAGCAGGTGATGCAGCTGCTGACGACGGCGGCCCGCGAGCGCGACACGGCGGTGGTCTTGGTGACCCACGAGGCCCGGGTGGCGGCGTACTCGGATCGTGAAGTGGTGGTCCGCGACGGCCGGACTCGAGAGTTGGAGATGACCCGATGACCGGGTGGGGGAGGAGCGGTCTGCGGCTCGGCCGCGAGGTGGCGTTGGTGGGCGGGCTGGGCGGCCGGAGGGCCGGCGGGATTCGGCATCGGCCCGTTGACTTGCCGCGCGGTGGCTGGAGGTTCGCGGCGGTCCGCCGTAGCCCAAATGACTTGCGGCTCGGAGGCTTGGCGCGCACGTCCGGCGCCCCGACTCCCGAGGTATCCCGATGATCCGCCGCTGGACAGCCGACCTTCTTCTCGGCGTTCGCCTCGCCCTCGGCGGGGGAGGCGCCCGGACCGCCCTCCTTCGCCTCAGCCTGACCGCCGTCGGTGTGGGGCTCGGTGTTGCCGTTCTCCTCGCCGCCACCTCCCTTCCGCACATGCTCGGCGCTCGAGGCGATCGTGGGGCCGCGCGGATGCCGATCGCCGAAGCCGTCGATGGCGTTGATCCGGTCTTCGCCGTCCAGCGGGACGACGAGTTCCGCGGCCGTGGCCTGGAGGGCTACCTCGTGCAGCCGACCGGCCCGCACCCACCCGCCGCACCCGGTGTCGAGCGGCTGCCCGGGCCCGGGGAAGCCGTCCTTTCTCCGGCGCTCGTCGCTCTTCTCGCCTCGCCGGACGGTGAGCTGCTGCGGCCTCGCTTCCCGCAGCGCGTCATCGGCACCATCGGCGACGCGGGGCTCACCGGGCCGAACGAGCTCTACTTCTACCTCGGCTCCGACACCGTCGCCGGGCAGCCGGAGGCCGCCGCCGTGGGGCGGTTCGGTGGGGAGCCCTTCCGGCGGGGCTTCGACGCGATCGAACTGCTGCTCGTCGTTGTGGGCGCGACCACCTGTCTCGTTCCGGTGTTCGTCTTCGTCGTCACGAGCACCCGGCTGGCCGCGGCCTCCCGGGACCGGCGGCTCGCCGCACTCCGGCTGGTCGGCGCCGATCGTGGCCAGGTGCGCCGGATCGCCGCCGGGGAAGCGCTTCTCGGCTCCTTCGCCGGGCTCGTGGTCGGCGGCGCGCTGTTCCTGCTCGTGCGGCTGCTCGTCCCGAAGATCACCGTGTCCGCCTTCCGTGGCGGAATCTTCGGCGACGACGTCGTGCCCGACTGGCGGCTCGGCATCCCGGTCCTGCTTCTCCTTCCCCTGCTGGCCTCCGCGGCGGCGGTCTTCGCGCTGCGGCGGGTGGTCATCGAGCCGCTGGGCGTCGTGCGGCGCGGCACCCGGCTGCGCCGGAAGTTCTGGTGGCGGCTGCTGCCCGCGGTCGCCGGTGGCGGGCTCATGGCCACCCGCGTGGGCAGCAGCGAGCCCGACGCCCTGGACCCCGCCGTCGTCGTCGGCGTGACCCTGGTCCTGTGCGCCGTCCCGGCGCTGCTGCCGTGGCTCGTCGAGCGGCTCGCGGGCCGGCTCCGCGGCGGTTCGCCGGCCTGGCTGCTGGCCGTCCGCCGGATCCAGCTGGACACCGCGACGGCCGCGCGGCTCGTCAGCGGGATCGCCGTGGTGCTCACCGGATCCATTGCCCTGCAAGGTGTTTACGCCCGCGCCGAAAGCGACCGGCCGCCGCCCACCACCGTCCGCGTCCTCGCGACCTTCCAGGCCACCACCGTCCCCGACGCCCAGGCCTTCACCGCCGCCCTCCACCGCCTGCCCGGGCTCGGCGACGTGCCGGTGCGGACCCGCGGCCTCGTCCGGACCGAGGCCGGGCAGCAGACTCCGGTCTTGGTCGGGACCTGCGCCGAACTGGGTCTCGCGGACTGCCACGACGGTGACGTCTTCGCCGCCGGGACACCCGCGGCCGGCGGCCACCGCCCGGCCCCGGGCGAGCAGGTCTCCTTCACCCGGCACTCGGACACTCCACAGTGGACGATTCCGGTGGACGGCTTCCACCTGGCGCCCGGCGACGGGCCGATGGAGCTGCTGGTGACCCCGGCCGCGCTCGCCACCGCAAAGGCCGTCGCGCTGTCGGCGTCGGCGACGATCGCCGCCGCGGACCCGGCGCTCGTGGAAGCCATCCGCAACACCGTGGGCTGGAACGGGAACGTCAGCTCGCTGGGCACCGAACGGGACGGCACCTACGCGCTGATCACCCGCGTGCTGTCGGTGGGTTCGGTCCTGGTCCTGCTGCTCGCCGCGGGCAGCCTGCTGATCGCGGCGTTCGAGCAGCTCCGGGAACGGCGGCGCAGCCTCGCCACGCTCCGGGCGAACGGCGTCGGCCACGGGGTGCTCGCCCGGTCCCTGGTCTGGCAGCTGGCGATCCCGGTCGCGGTGGCCGTCGTCGTCGCGGTGCTCGCCGGGCTCGGGCTCGACTGGGCGCTGCTCACCCTGGTGCTGCACCGCCCGATGGCCGTCGACGCGGGGATGATCGGCGTCCTTTCGGCGACCGCCGCCGCGGCGGTCCTGGCCGTCACGCTGGTGACGCTTCCGGCGCTGTGGCGGACGTCGAGCCTGGAGCACCTGCGCGAGGAGTGACGGAGTGTGCCAGCCTGTACCCATGAGTGACCGCCCGTTCCGCTTCGGTGTCAGCCTGTTCAACGTCGAGTCCCGGCAGGAGTGGCAAGACCGCGCGCGTGCGGTCGAAGACGCCGGGTTCGACGTGCTCCAGGTCGTCGACCACCTCGTCGGCTGCCCCGCGCCGTTCCCGGCCCTGGTGGCCGCGGCCATGGCGACGACGCGCCTGCGGGTCGGCACCTACGTGCTCAACACCGGTGTCCTCAACCCCGGCTACCTGGCCCGGGACGTCGCCGACATCCACCGCCTGACCGACGGCCGTTTTGAGCTGGGGCTGGGCGCGGGGTACCTGGAAGCCGAGTACGAGGCGGCGGGCGTGCCGTTCGGCACCGGCGCCGAGCGGGTTCAGCGCCTCGAACGGACCCTCGCCGGCACGCTGGCGCTGCTGGCCGAGCAGCCCGACAAGCCCATCCCGCCGATCATGGTCGGCGGCGCGGGCGACCGCGTGCTGCGGCTGGCCGGGCGCGAGGCCGACATCGTCAGCCTCCCGCCCGAGACGAGCGGCTCGGAGGAGCTGCTCGCCGGGCGGATCGAGGTGGTGCGCGAGGCCGCCGGCGACCGCGACGTCGAGCTCAACCTGCTCTTGGTCGCGGCGGCCCGGAACCGCGACGAGCTCGCCCTCGGCAGGGTCCGCGGCGCGACCGGCGTGACGGACGACGAGCAGGCGACCCGGCTGCCCTGCGTCCTGCTCGGCTCGCCGGACGAGGCGGCGGATCGGCTGCGGCAGCTTCGGGACCGGTTCGGGATCAGCTACTTCAGCGTCTTCGAGCCGGACATGCCCTACTTCGCCGAGGTGATCGGGCGGCTGCGCTGACCTTCAGCCGAGGTGGGTGCGGAGGAACGCGATCCCGTCGCCGGTGACCTGCTGCAGCTTCCGCTCGCCGTAGAAGTGGCCGGTGCCGTCGAGCCGGATCAGGTCGGCGTCCGCGCCGGCGCGCCAGTACGCCGCCACCAGCGCTTCGCTGTGGGCGATGGGGATCCCGACGTCGTCGGTGCCGTGCACCAGCAGCAGCGGCGCCGAGCCCGCCGACGCGTGGAAGAGCGGGCTCGCCGTCGTGCCGGGCCGCCAGTCGTGCGGGTCGTGGCCGCTGTTGTGCAGCGCGAACCCCTCCGGCGGCGGCGGGATGTGCGTGAAGTCGGTCGGCGCGCTCCACACGATCGCCGCGCCCACGGAGCTGGACGGTCCGGTGATGCCGAGGTCGCCGTCGAAATCGGGCTCGTCCGCCGTGACCGCGAGCATCGCGGACAGGTACCCGCCCGCCGAATGACCCCAGGCGGCGACGCGCCCGGCGTCGAGCGCCAGCTCGTCCGCGTGGTGCCGCACCCACCGGACGGCGGCCTTCACGTCGTGGAGCTGCGCGGGAAAAGGAGCTTCGCGCCCGTGCCGGTACTGCGCCCGCGCGACGGCGAACCCGGCCGCCACCAGCCGGTCCGTCACCTGGTCGCCCAGCCGGCTGTGCTTGTGGGAGCCGGCCGCCGGCGCGCCGCCGTAGAGGAACACCACGACGGGATGGCCCTCGGCGGGCGCCGGCCCGGCCGGCACGACGAGGTCGAGCAGCAGCGGCCGGTAGCCGGCGAGGGGCGCCACGAGCGCGTCGCGATAGGACACCCGCGTCCCGGTCCGCTCGGCCCGGGGGAGGGTGAAGGGGGCACGGGAGGCGAGCACGTCACCACTATCGGCACCCGGGGCGGCGAGGGTCGAGCCGTATCAGGATGCGGGAGGTTGTGCGCCCCTTGCGCGGTTTGGGCGTGACCGCCCAGGCGCGCACCGCGGGCGTGTTGACACGACCGCCGAACGGGTGTCAGTATCAGGATTAATCCGATTGGAAACGTTTCCAGTTCCGGCTTCCGAAGTTGGAAACGTTTCCAGAACGTACTCCCGAGGTTGAGGCGACGATGACGTCAACACGCGCCACGCTGCTGCAGGTGGCCGATCGGGCCGGGGTCTCCCTGGCTTCGACCTCGCGCGCGCTGCACGGGACCGGCGCCAGCCCCGCGATGGTCGAGCGGGTCCGCGCCGCCGCCGCCGAGCTCGGCTACAGCGCGGACGCGATCGGCCGGTCGCTGCGGCTGAAGAAGACCTTCCAGGTCGCCTTCGCGGTCGCCGACATCGGCAACCCCGTCTACGTCGAGATGATGCGGGCCATCCACGAGGTCCTCGAACCGCACGGCTACCGGGTCGTCGTGATGAGCACCGGCGACACCGCGACGTCGACGACCGAGCTGGTCCGCAGCCTCAACAGCGGGTTCGTCGACGGCATGATCGTCAGCCCGCTGCGCACCGACGACCGGCTGATCCGTGAGATCCAGCAGGCGCCGGTGCCGGTCGTGGTGATCGGGCGGGCGCTGGACGAGCAGGGCATCAGCTCGGTCTCCACCGACTCGGCGGGCGGGATCGGCGAGGCGGTCCGCCACCTGCACTCGATCGGCCGTCGCCGGATCGGGTTCCTCAACGGCCCGGTCGACACCACGCCGGGCGCGTCGCGGCAGCGGGGTTTCGACGCCGTGGCGGCCGAAATCGCCGCCGAGCGCGTCGACAAGGAGACCGCCGCCGACTTCACGGTCACCGCGGGGCTCGAAGCGGCCCGGCGGCTGCTCGCCCGCGGCCGGCTGGACGCGCTCGTCGCGGCGAACGACCTGCTCGCCATCGCGGCCATCCGGGCGGTGCGCGAGCTCGGGCTGTCCGTGCCGGAAGACGTCGCGATCACCGGGATGGACGACACCGAGCTCGGCCGGGTCTTCCAGCCCAGCCTGACGAGTGTGTCCCTCGGCTCGACCGAACGCGGGCGCGCGGCGGCGCGGATCATGCTGCAGCTCGCCGACGACCCGGACCACGAGGCCCAGCAGGTCACCGTCGGCCCGGAGCTGATGGTGCGCGAGTCGACCGGAGGCGCCCGATGACCGCGACCCTGACGCGCCCGTCGCCCGCGCCGCCGCGGCGGAAGCCGGCCATGGCCCGCACCCGCCGCCGCGAGGCGATCGCGCTCGTGTTGCCGTCGCTGATCCCGATCCTCGTGCTGAGCGTCGCGCCACTGGTCGTCGGGATCTTCCTGGCCTTCACCGACGCGCGCCTGGTGCGCCACCCCGACTACGGCTTCGCGGGCGTCGACAACTTCACCAAGCTCGCCGGCAACACCCTGTTCTGGGACTCGCTGCGGATCGGCATGATCTGGACCGTCGGCGTCACCCTGCTCCAGCTCGCCGCCGCGATGGGCCTGGCCCTGCTGCTCGACTCGGGCCTCAGACTGCAAGGCCTGACGCGGGTGCTCGCCCTGGTGCCGTGGGCGATGCCGCCGGTCGTCGTGGCGATCATGTGGCAGATGATCTACTCGGCCAACGGCGGCCCGCTCAACGCCTTCCTCGGCGGGGTCGGCCTCCCGGACGACGTCAACTGGCTCGGCGACTTCTCCACGGCGCTGCCCGCGGTGATCGTCGTCGGGGTCTGGGTCGGCATGCCGCAGACGACGGTGACGCTGCTGGCCGGCCTGCAGCAGATCCCGGCCGAGCTGCACGAAGCCGCGGCCGTCGACGGCGCGGGCGCGTGGCGGCGGTTCACCGCGGTCACCTGGCCGAGCCTGCGCCCGATCGTCACCTCGATCACCTCGCTGAACTTCATCTGGAACTTCAACTCGTTCTCGCTGGTCTACGTGCTCACCGCGGGCGGGCCGGGCGGCAAGACGATGGTCCCGGTGCTGTTCATCTACCTCGAAGCCTTCAAGAACCGGGAGATCGGCTACGCCGCCGCGATGGGGCTGGTCCTCGTGGTGGTGGTCGTCCTCATCCTCGCCGTCTACCTGCGGTCGCAGTTCCGCGACGACCGCGCCGGAAAGGGGCGCTGATGCGGGTCCTCGTCCGCCCGGCCCAGTACGCGGCCCTCGCGCTCTACATCCTCTTCCTCGGCTTTCCGTTGCTGTGGCTCATCTCCGCGTCGGTGAAGTCCTCGGGTGAGCTGAACTCGCTGACGGTCAGCCTGCTGCCGAGCGAATGGCACTGGGACAACTACACCGAGGCCTTCGAGAAGCAGGGCCTGGTCCGGTCCGCGGCCAACAGCCTGGTCGTCGCGCTCGCGTCGACCGCGCTGTCGGTTCTCATCGCCGTGCCCGCCGCCTACGTGCTCGCGCGGCTCAAGGGCCGGGTGCGCGCCGCCGGCGTCGGCTGGATCCTGGTCAGCCAGGTGTTCCCGGTGGTGCTGATCATCCTGCCGCTGTTCCTGATCCTGCGGACGCTCGGGCTGGCCGACAACCTGGCCGGGCTGACCCTGGTGCACACGACGTACATGCTGCCGTTCGCGCTCTGGATGCTGCAGGGGTACGTCGCGGCGATCCCGGTGGAGCTCGAGGAAGCGGGCGCGATGGACGGCGCGAGCCGGCTCACCGTGCTGCGCACGATCGTGTTCCCGCTGCTGGCGCCCGGGGTGGTCGCGACGGCGATGTTCAGCTTCGTCTCGTCGTGGAACGAGTTCTTCTTCGCCCTGGTGCTGCTGCAGTCGCCGGAGAACTACACCCTGCCCATCACGCTCAACATGTTCGTCGGCGGCGAGGGCAAGGTCGCCCTCGGCCCGCTCGCCGCGGGCGCCGCGCTCGCGGCCATCCCCAGCATCGTCTTCTTCAGCATCCTGCGGAGAAAGCTCACCAGCGGCCTGATGGCCGGGGCGGTGAAGGGATGACCCTCCTTCCCCCGAAGAAAAGTCCGAAAGGTCGGTCGATGAAGACACGACGTTTGCTCGCAGCCACCGCACTGACGGTCACCGGCCTGCTGCTCGCCGCGTGCGGCAGCGGGAGCGGCGACAGCGGGGACGGCCCCGTCACCCTCACCTTCCAGTCCCTGTCCGACCAGCCCGCCGCGATCGCGGCGACGCAGAAGATCGTCGGGGACTGGAACAAGGCCCACCCGGACACGCAGGTCAAGATCGTCCAGGCGGGCTGGGACGGCGTCTACGACAAGCTGATCACCCAGTTCAACGCGGGCACCGCGCCGGACATCGTGCACTACGAGGCCGCGGGCATCGCGCCGTTCGCCACCGACGGCTACCTCGCGGACCTCACGCAGTACCTGCCGGAGCAGAAGCGCAGCGACATCCCCAAGGGGGTGCTCGACTCGGTGACCGTCGACGGCAAGGTGATCGCCGCCCCGACCGAGCTGCAGTCCTATGTGGTCTTCGCGAACAAGACCCAGCTGCAGCAGGCCGGCGTCACGGTCCCGACCGGCGCCACGATGAGCTGGGACCAGCTGCGTCAGATCGCCAAGGCGACCACCAAGGACGGCAGGTTCGGCCTCGGCTGGGGCCTGTCGAGCCCGACGGCGGCGTTCGTCGCGCTGGCGCCCGGGTTCGGCGGCAAGTACTTCGAGGGCACGGGGGACAAGGCGAACCTGAGCGTCGGCCAGGGCGAGCAGGCGCTGCCGCAGCTCGTGGACGCCATGGCGCACCAGGACAAGTCGATCCTGCCGGTCACGCTGACGCAGTCGGGCACCAAGGCGCTCGCGCCGTTCTACGCCGGTCAGGTCGCCATGACCGTCCAGGGTTCCTACCAGGCGGCCAACATCGCGAAGGACGCGCCGCAGGGCTTCGACTGGGTCGTGCTGCCGCCGCTGGCCGGCTCGGCCGGGCCCGCGCAGGCGGCCAACCCGCAGACCCTCTCGGTGAACAAGGACTCGGCGCACGTCAAGGAGGCCGCGGAGTTCGTGGACTTCTTCACCGGCACCGAAAACCTCGCCGCGATCAACGAGGCCGACGCGCTGATCCCGCCGACGACGTCCGCGCGGCAGGCGCTGACGGCCAAGCTCGGCGCGAAGAACGGCTGGAACGCGATCCTCGCGTCGGGGGAGTACCTGACCTCGGCGCCCTACCTGTTCGCCGGCAAGTACGCGCAGTGGAAGGACACCGTCGCGACCCCGGCGTACCAGCAGTTCCTCGGGCAGAAGATCGACGCGGCCGGCCTGGCCAAGCAGCTGGAAGACGGCTGGAAGAGCGTCAGCAAGTGACAGGAGCGGATTCTTGACCTGGCTGGAAGACCGGGCCGTCGCGGTGATCACCGGCGCGGCCGTCGGGGACGCCCTCGGTGGCGCCACCGAAGGGTGGACGCCCGAGCAGATCGAAGAGCGGCACGGCGGCCGGGTGACCGGCATCGTCGGGCCGTGGTACGCCGACTGGCGCGACGCCCGCCCGATCGCGCCGTACCACAAGGGCGACGGGCACGTCACCGACGACACCCTCATGACGCGCGCGCTCGTCGAGGTCTACGCGAAGCGCCGTGAGCACCTCGACGCGTACGCGATGGCCGAAGACCTGGTGCCGCTGATGATCGGCGAGCCGCGCTGGGTGCCGGAGCTGGAGTCGACGGCGTTGCTGCTGCAGCGGGTGTTCCTCGCGGAGAAGTGGATCGTCGCCCGACTCCACTATGGACACGTCGACCCGCGGGAAGCGGGTGTGGGCAACGTGGTCAACTGCGGTGCGGCGATGTACGTGGCCCCGGTGGGCGTGGTGAACGCGGGTGACCCGCGGGCCGCGTACGCCGAGGCGATCGACCTGACCGCCGCGCACCAGTCGAGCTACGGCCGGGAGGCGGCGGGGGTGCTGGCCGCGATGGTGGCGGCCGCGGTCGCGCCGGGCGCGTCGCTCGACGACGTCGTCGCGGCGGCGCTGGAGGTCGCCCACGACGGGACCGCGGCGGCGCTGCGGGCCGTCGTCGCGGAGTTCGGTGGCCGGGCCGTCCCCCCGGCCACCGACACCGAAGAACGGGAGCTGGCCGCGCTCGTCCGGGAGACGGTCGCGCCGTTCGACTCGGTGGGACCGCACTACCGGCAGATGTCCCTCGACGCGCGGCGGCCGTCGCGGACGAAGTCCATCGAGGAGCTGCCCGCCGCGCTGGCGTTCGTGCTCGCGCACCGGGGCGACTTCCGCGGGGCGGTGCTCGCCGCCGTGAACTACGGCCGTGACGCCGACTCGATCGCCGTCATGGCGGCGGCGGTCTGCGCCGGGCTCGGCGGGACCGCCGTCGTGCCGAAGGACTGGGTGGACGACGTCGGCGACGCCAGCCGGATGGACCTGCGGGAGACCGGGCACCTGCTGGCCTCGGCGGCAGCCGACATCCTGCGGGCCGACCGGAAGCGCGCGCAGGCGCGTGCCGCGTTCCTCGAGGAGACGGCGTGAGGCTGACCTGGGCCCAGCCCGAGGACCTGCTCCCGCACGAGCTGGTGCAGTCCCGGGCGGAGGGCAAGGACGTCACCGCGGCGCGGGACCGGTGGGTCGCCGCCGGCGGTGACCCCACACCGGCGGTGAGCGGCGCGGGCCCGGCGCGTCCCGAGCTGCGGGCGCTGGCGCGGGAGCTGCTCGACGAGCTTTCCGTGGTTTCCGCCGAGCCGCCGTGGGACGAGCTGGAGCTGCCGGTCGCGCCTTCGCTGCCGCGTGGCTCCCGTGACCGCGAGCTCGGGGCGTGGACCGGCCGGGCGGCCGGGTGCCTGCTCGGCAAGCCGGTGGAGAAGATCCCGCGCGACGGCATCGAGGAGATCCTCCGCGCGACCGGCCGCTGGCCGCTTTCGGGCTGGTTCACGGCGGTGGGTCTGCCCGCCGAGGTGGCCGCGCGGTGGCCGTGGAACCGGCGCTCGGCCCCGACGTCGCTCGAGGAGAACATCGCCGGGATGCCCGAGGACGACGACCTCAACTATCCGATGCTCGCACTGTCCCTGGTGGAGTCCCAAGGCCGGGACTTCACGACCGGCGACGTCGCGCAGCTGTGGCTGGACAACCTCCCGGCGGGCCGGGTGTTCACCGCGGAGCGGGCGGCGTACCGGAACCTGCTGGACGCGCGTCCGGACACCGCGACTTTTCACAACCCGTTCCGGGAGTGGATCGGCGCGCTGATCCGCGCGGACGTGTTCGGCTGGATCTGCCCCGGCGACGTCCGCTCGGCGGCGCGGCTGGCGTGGACGGACGCCCGGTTGAGCCACACGCGCAACGGCGTGTACGGCGCGATGTGGGCGGCGGGCCTCGCTTCGGCGGCGATGGTGTGCGACACGGTGGACGAGGTGCTCGACGCGGCGGCGTCGGTGATCCCGTCGGGCAGCGCGCTGGCTTCGGCCGTCGAGCTGGGACGGGACGCGGCGGTTTCGGGTGATGTCCGAAGTGGACTCGACCGGCTGCACGCGGCTTACGGCGAGCTGCATTGGGTGCACGTGCTCAACAACGCCGCGGTGGTCGCCTACGCGCTGGCCAAGGGCGCGGGGGAGTTCGGGCCGAGTATCGCGATCGCGGTGACGGCGGGCTGGGACACCGACTCCGCGGCCGCGACGGTCGGCGGCGTGGTGGGTGCGTTGAGCGGGGTGGACGAGTACTGGGCGAAGCCGCTGGACGGCCGGATCGCGACGTCGCTGCCGGGAGGGGAGCGGCGGATCGAGGATCTGGCGGCCCGCACGGCGGCGCTGGCGGAGGTGTCATGACCGGCAAGGTTGTGGTTGTCGGGTCGGCGAACGTCGACCTGGTCGTCGACGCTCCTCGGCCGCCCCAGGCCGGGGAGACCGTCCTCGGTGGCCGGCTCCGGCGCAGTCCCGGTGGCAAAGGCGCGAACCAGGCCGTCGCCGCCGCGTGGGCCGGGGGTGCCGACACCACCTTCGTCGGCGCGCTCGGGGAAGACGAAGCCGCCGACCTCATCCTCGTCTCGCTCGGTGGGGCCGGCGTCCGGACCGATCTGATCGAACGGGCCGACGCGCCCACCGGGACCGCGTTCATCACCGTCTCCCCGGACGGCGAGAACGCCATCGTGGTCGCCCCCGGGGCGAACGACCACGTCCGCATCGGCGCGGCGCAAGCCGAACGGATCGCCGAAGCCGACGTCGTCCTGGCCCAGCTGGAGATCCCGCTCGACGTAGTGGCCGCGGCCGCCGCGGCGCGGCGGCCGAACGCGCTCCTGATCCTCAACGCCGCGCCGTCCCGGGAGCTGCCGGACGAGCTGTGGGCGGCCGTGGACCTGCTCGTGGTCAACGAGCACGAAGCCGCCGACCTCGCCGGTGAGCCCGAAGCGCTGCTCAAACGCGTCCCCGCCGTGGTCGTCACCCTCGGCGGCGAAGGCTGTGTGGTGCTCCGCCAGGACCACGAACCGGTGCGGGTGCCCGGGATCCGCGTCGACGCCGTCGACACCACCGGCGCCGGCGACACGTTCTGCGGGGTGCTCGCGGCCGCGCTGGCGCAGGGCCGCGACCTGCCCGAGGCCGCGCGGCTGGCGTCGGCCGCCGGCGCGCTGGCCGTCACCCGGCCCGGGGCCCAGGAGGCCGTGCCCACCGCCGTCGAGGTCGCCGCGCTGGCGGTCGGAGGAAAACCACGATGACCTTCACGTTCGACCCGCTCGTCCCGCGGCCGATCGACCGGCCTACCGAAGTGCGCGGCCCGCTGTCCGATTTGGACGAAGCCAAGATCTTCGCCGCGCCCGCCGATCCCGCCGATCGGCCCGCGTGGCGGGAGAAGCTGCACGCGTGGCGCGAAGACGCCCGGAAGCGGCACGCCTACACTGGCGCGGCCTACGAGCGTCCCGGCGGGGCGTGGGCCGCGACCTGCCACACCGTCGCCCAAGTCTGGCTGTGGGACGAGCTGCTCTACTCGTTCGAGGAGCGCAAGTTCACCCCCGGGCGGTTCCTCGCCGACGCGCAGGAGCGTTTCGGCGGGCTCGACGCCGTGGTGCTCTGGCACGCCTACCCGGTGATCGGCCTCGACGACCGCAACCAGTGGGACTTCTACCGCGACGTCCCCGGCCTGACCGAGCTGGTCGCCACGTTGCACGAGAACGGGTTGCACGTCTTCGTCGACTACAACCCCTGGGACGTCGGCACCCGCCGCGGCGGCGACGACCTCACCGAACTCGCGTCCCTGGTCGCCGACCTCCAGGCCGACGGCGTCTTCCTCGACACGCTCAAGAAGGCCGAACCGGACTTCGTCGAGCGCCTGGAAGCCGCCCGGCCGGGCATCGTGCTCGAAGGCGAGTCCAAGCTGGCGGTCGAGCGGATCGAGGACCACGCGGCGTCGTGGGCCCAGTTCTTCGCCGATTCGCCCGTGCCCGGAGTCCTGCGGGCGCACTGGTACGAGCGGCGGCACATGCAGCACCACGTCCGCCGCTGGCACCGCGACCACACCGAAGAGCTGCAGTCCGCGTGGCTCAACGGCGTGGGGGTCATGGTGTGGGAGGTCGTCTTCGGGGTGTGGGTCGGCTGGTCACCCCGGGACGCCGCCACCGTGCGCCGGATGGTCGCCGTCCAGCGTGCCGCCGAGGACCTGCTGCTCGACGGCGACTGGACACCGCTCGCCGAGCTGCCGTCCGAAGCGGAGACGGCCGGGGTCTACGCGTCGAAGTGGGAACTCGACGACAAGGTCCTCTGGACGTTCGTCAACCGCGGTGACACCGACTACCACGGGCCGTTGCCCGGCATCGACCTCCTGGGCGGCGTACCGGCGCGGGGGATCGGCGCCACCGCGGAAGGGTGGCGGCCCGACCTCCCGGCGCTGCCCCACGACCCGGACGCCGGCTTCCCGCACCGGGTCGCGACCCGAGTGAGTCCACAAAGGACCACCGGAACACCCGAGCCGGACGCCGTTGTCGTCCCGGCCGGGCCGTACGTGCTGACCGTGCGGTACCGCGCCCGCGAAACCGGGATGTACCAGGGGGCGCCCTATGTGGACGAATGGAAGCCGCTCCCGCCGCGCCTGCACGACGCCCGCACGCTGCAGCGCGAGGGTGAGCTGGCCACGGCCGTCGCGGTCGGCGTCACCGAAGTGACCAACGCGCAGTACGCGGAGTTCCTGGCCGCCACCGGTCGGGAGCCGAGGCAGCCGGGAGCCCCGGACGAGCCGGTGACCCACGTCGACCTCGACGACGCCCGCGCGTACTGCACCTGGCGCGGCGGCCGGCTGCCGACCGAAGACGAATGGCAGCTGGCGGGGGAGCGGCTCCGCCGCGGCACCCCGGCCGTGTGGAACTGGACCGAAAGTGAGCACTCCGACGGCCGGACCCGGTTCGTGATGCTCAAGGGCGGCAGCGACTACCGGGCCGAAGGCTCCGAATGGTACGTCGAAGGCGGCCGCCACGAACCGGACTACACCGTGAAGCTCCTGCTCCCGGGCTTCGGCCTCGCGCGCAGTGCGACCGTCGGCTTCCGGTGCGCCTGGGAGGTGACGGCGTGACGGTCTCCCGTGATCCCGCCGCCGGGGCGCTGGCCGGTCTGCGGGTCGTCGACGCGTCCACGCTCTTCGCCGGTCCGATGGCCGCGATGCACCTGGGTGACATGGGCGCCGAGGTGATCAAGGTCGAGCACCCGCGCAAGCCCGACCCGTCACGCACGCACGGCGCCGCGAAGGACGGTGTCAACCTGTGGTGGAAGACGCTCGGCCGCAACAAGCGCACGGTGACCGCCGACCTCGGCAGCGAAGGCGGCCGGGAGGTCTTCCTCGCGCTGGCCGCCACGGCCGACGTCGTCATCGAGAACTTCCGTCCCGGCACCCTGGAACGCTGGCGGCTCGGGTACGACGAGCTGGCGGACTGGAACCCGCGGCTCGTGCTCGCGCGGGTCACCGGCTTCGGGCAGCTCGGTCCTTACCGGACCCGGCCCGGCTTCGGGACGCTCGCCGAGGCGATGAGCGGGTTCGCGGCGACCACCGGGGAGCCGGACGGCCCGCCGACGCTGCCGCCGTTCGGGCTCGCCGACGGCGTCGCGTCGCTGGCCACGGCGTACGCGGTCATGGTCGCCCTCGCATCGCGCGAGCAGACCGGACGCGGGCAGGTGGTCGACACCGCGATCATCGAGCCGATGCTCGCCATGCTCGGCCCGCAGATCACGCGCTGGGACCAGCTGCGGACCGTGCAGCCGCGCACCGGCAACCGGTCGACGAACAACGCGCCCCGCAACACCTACCGCACCGCCGACGGGCAGTGGGTCGCGGTGTCGACGTCGGCCCAGTCGATCGCCGAGCGGGTCGTCCGCATGGTCGGGCGGCCGGACCTGGCCGACGAGCCGTGGTTCGCCAGCGGGGCCGACCGCGCCCGGCACGCCGACGAGCTCGACGAAGCCGTCGGCAAGTGGATCGGCCGGCGCACGCGCGACGAGGTCGTCGCCGCGTTCGAGGCGGCGCAGGCGGCGGTCGCGCCGATCTACGACGCCGCCGACATCGTGGCGGACCCGCAGTTCCGCGCGCTCGGCACGATCCACGAGATCGACGACCCCGAGCTGGGGCCGATGCTCATGCAGGGCCCGCTGTTCCGGCTCTCGGGCCACGACGGGGTCATCGGCTTCACCGGACGTCCGCACGGCGCCGACACCGACGCGGTACTGGGCGAGCTGGGGTTCTCGCCGGAGCGGGTGGCCGAGCTGCGGGACCGGGGTGCGGTGTGAGCCCGCCGCTGACTTTCCTCTACGCGCCGGCCGACCGTCCGGACCGGGTGCGCAAGGCGCTGGCGTCCGAGGCGGACGTCGTGCTCGTCGACCTCGAGGACGCGGTCGCCCCGGCGCGCAAGGACGAAGCCCGGGCGAACGTGCCGGAGCTGCTCGCCTCGCCGGCGCGGCCGGTGCAGGTGCGGGTCAACCACCCCAGCACGCCGTGGCACGAAGCCGACCTGGCCGCGGTCACGCGCTTGCCGCTCGACGTGGGCGTGCGGCTGCCGAAGGTCGAGTCGCCCGAGGAGGTCCTGGCGATCGCAGCCGCGGTGCCGGGCCGGGCGCTGCACCCGCTGATCGAGTCGGCGCTGGGCGTCGAACGGGCGCTGGCGATCGCGACGGCGTCCCCGCGGATCGCGTCGATCGGGCTCGGCGAGGCGGACCTGCGCTCGGATCTGGGCGTGGCCGACGACGCCGGGCTGACCTGGGCGCGCAGCCGGGTGATCGTCGCGGCCCGGGCGGCGCGGCTGTCGCCGCCCGCGATGTCGGCGTACGCGAACGTCCGTGACCTCGACGGGCTGGCGGCGTCCTGCCGGGCGGGCCGGGCGCTCGGGTTCCGCGGCCGCACGGCGATCCACCCGGTCCAGCTGGCGACGATCCGCGCGGCGTTCCTGCCGACCCCGCAAGAGGTTTCCCGGGCGCGCGAAGTCATCGAACGGGTCGCGGGCGCGACGGCCGCCGGGGTCGGCGCGATCGCCCTCGCCGACGGGACCTTCCTCGACGTCGCCATGGTCGAACAGGCGCGGACGGTGCTGTCGCTGGCCGACTAGTACGATCGTTGTACGGATTTTGGACCCGAGTCCGGCGTAATGCCGCCATGCGAACTCCGAAAGTCCTCCTCCTCGCGCTGGCCGTGGTCGCCGGCGCGCTGGCGCTGCCCGGGACGGCGAGCGCCGCCTACAGCGACCCGCTGACCACGACGGCCAAGCAGAACCTCGTCTGGCACGCGACACCGGCCGCCGCGCTGACCGCCCTGGACAACGCGCTGCCGAACGTCAGCCTCAACACCGTGGTCAACGACCCCAGCTACGCGATGACCGGCTGCACGAGCGCCGAGAAGGCCGCCCTGCCCAAGGCGCCGGTGGCGACGAAGTCGTTGTGCTGGGACGCCGAACGCGCGGGCAGCACCACCTGGGTCCCGCAGGGCATCACGACCTCCGGTGACGCCGACGACGACGGGATGTGGGGCGCGGACAAGATCATCCTGTCCGGCTGGCACGGCACCGACGCGCTCGGCCGTTACAACGACGCCCGGATCCAGGTGGTCAACTACAACGACCCCGCCTCGGCCGCCCACCGGATGATGTACCTGGCCGTGCCGAACAGCACCGGCAGCAGCTTCTCCGGCGCGCAGGCGCACATGGGCGGGATGGCCTGGTACGGCGACAAGATCTACGTCACCGCCGTCGGCAACACCTCGACCGCGATCCGGGTCTTCAGCACCAAGCACATCCTGCAGCTGACCGACACGACGTCGAACACGATCGGCAAGACGGCCGGCGGGTACGCGGCGTGGACCTACAAGTACGCGATGATGCAGGTCGGCTACTACAGCTACGCGGGCGGCACCTGCAGCATGGCCTCCGACACCGGGGTGCCGTGCTTCTCCTCGATCTCCCTGGACCGCAGCACGACCCCGGCCGGCCTCGTGACGACGGAGTACTTCTCCGACCAGAGTCTCCACGGCCGCCTCTACCGCTACCCGATGGGCACGGACTACCTGCTGACCGGGACCGCGACCGAGGCGTTGCGCAGCTCCGTGGGCAACATGCAGGGCGTGCTGTCCCACAACGGCAAGTGGTATGTCGCGCACAGCTCGGCGACGCTCAACGGCCAGCTCTGGGCCCAGACGACCGCGGCGAGCACGTCGGCGACCTGCGGGTCCACGGCGGCCTGCTGGGCGGTCCACCCGGAGGCGCTCACCTACGACTGGTCGACCGGGCTGGTGTGGTCGCAGTCGGAGTGGTCGACGGCCGACTGCAAGGCGCAGGGCCAGACGTGCGGGCGGGCGGTGTTCGCGGTGCCGCTGTCCGCACTGGGCTAGCCGCTGAACAGGGACGTGCCGAGCGCCGTGCTCAGGTAGCGGACGCCGAGAGCGCGGCCAGGTCAGTGGGGGCAGGAAACCGCGTTGCCGAGCGAACACGCACCGTGACGAAACGGCGGTTTCCGGCCGCCGGACCAGCGTGATGCAGAAAACCCGCAAGGTTTGCACACGACCCTGCGGTGACGCTGTGCCGCGTCACGTCACAGGGGAGGCAACAATGCGCAGGACGATCCGGACCTGGGTTCCGCTCGTCACGCTGCTCGCGTCGGCCGTGGTGCCGGGAGGGCGGTCCGCGTCCGAAGAGGCGCCGCCGGACCCCTCGCGGGGGCCCGGGTCGTCCCCGCGGGGATGAGCCGGGCCGGCGGCCCGCAGTTCCGGGCCGCCCCGGTTTCGGTGGTGGTCATCCGCGCGGCGAAGGTGTTCGCGGCGACCGGCGAGGTGCGGCACACGATCCGGCACTCGCGCCGCGAGTTCGTGATCATGGTCCCGGTGCGGGGAGCGTCCGCCGGGTAGCTACGCGCCCGGGTGGCCGCACCGGTAGACGTTCGCGGCCGCCAGGGTCACGCACGCCGGGCAGGTGTTCACCCGCTGGTCGCGGCGGCCCCAGTAGGAGTGCCGCGCCCCGCACAGGGCGGTGAGCACCTCACCCGGCTGCGGGTCGGGGTGGCATCGCGGGCAGAAGGCGTGCGCGGCGCGTTCGACGTCTGCGCTCATGGTGGCTCCTCGGGTCGGCGCTCACCGGGGTACCCGCGGTTCCGGCGCGCCAACCCGCCGGAACCGCGAGCGCAGCTCCGCCGTGACCGAGCGGCCGCCGGTGAAGCACCAGATCGCGATGACGGGGTCGCAGATCGCGCAGCCGAACGACGAGTCGTGGGCGAACGGCAGGATCGGCTGGCCCTTCAGGTGGTGCACGACGTCCCAGCCGGTGTGCAGGAGCCAGCCGATGCCGATGAAGGTCCACGAGTCGAGCCCGCGGAAGCCGAGGTAGGCCATGACGGCGCAGAACACGACCTCCCACGGCCCGAGCGCGCCGCCGGAGAGGTAGGCGGCGCCCGCGCCGGCGACGACCACCGCGTTGAGCTTTCGCCGGTGCGGTTCGGCGACGAGGGAGTTCAGCAGGACGTAGAGCAGGCCGATCAGGATCGGCGCCAGGATGGCGATCATGGGCTCCGACGGTAGGAACCGCGGCCGGGACCGGCCAGTGGCTGTCCGGCCAGGGTCCACCGGATTCCCGCCACCGCGGACGGCTCCCCTAAGGTGAGGCCCGGTAAACGACCAGGCTGACCAGGTGGTTCGGATGAACGTCAAGGCGGACCGCGCGAGTGCCACGCGGGAAAGCATCCTCGTGACGGCGGAGCGGCTCTTCGCCGAGCACGGGGTGCACGCGGTGTCCAACCGGCACATCAGCGAGGCCGCGGGGCAGGGCAACAACGCCGCGGTGAACTACCACTTCGGCACGAAGGTCGACCTGGTCCGCGCGATCGTCCGCAAGCACTCCGAGCGGATCGAACGGCTGCGCGCCGGCCTCGTCGAGGCGATCGAGGGGGACGGGGACCTGCGCGACTGGGTGGCCTGCCTGGTCCGCCCGAGCACGACGTACCTGCGTGAGCTGGGCGCGCCGACGTGGTTCGCCCGCTTCAGCGCCCAGGTGATGACCGACCCGGCGTTGCGGGAGATCATCGCGGAGGAGTCGCTGTCGTCACCGGCGCTGTCCCGCGCGGTCGAGGGGCTCGACCGGTGTCTCGACGGCCTCCCGGCGGATGTCCGGGCGGAGCGCGGTGACATGGCCCGCCAGCTGATGATCCACATGACGGCGGAGCGCGAGCGGGCGCTGGCCGAGGGCATGGCGACTCCCCGGGCGAGCTGGGACGAGGCGGGTTCGGGGCTGATCGACGCGATCACCGGCCTGCTGCTGGCCCCGGTGACCCCGGCTTCCTGAGCCCGGGTTCGTCCGCGCGGATCAATCCCGCCGCCGCGGTTCGTCGGCGCGCACGAACGGCGCCGCCCGGAATCCTCCTAACGTCAGCCCGATGCGGACACTCTTGCGGGGCGGCCGGGTCGTGGACCCCGGGAGCGGCTTCGACGGCATCGCCGACGTCCTCCTGAACGACGACCGGGTCGAAGCCGTGGGCCCGGATCTCGAAGCGCCGGACGCCACCGTCGTCGACGTCACCGGGCTCGTGGTCGGGCCGGGCTTCGTCGACCTCCACAGCCACGTGCACTCCATCGCCGGGCAGCGGCTGCAGGCCATGGACGGCGTCACCACCGCCCTCGACCTCGAAGCCGGGCTGATGCCCGTCGAGCGGGCCTACGCCGAGGCCGCCGCGGCCGGGCGGCCGCTGCACTACGGCTTCTCCGCCTCCTGGGGCGCCGCCCGCGCCCAGGTCCTCGCGGACATCGCGCCCGACGCGAGCATCGCCAGCGGGCTGGCCGTGCTGGGAAACCCGCGGTGGCAACGCAGTTCCAGCAAGACCGAGCTCGCCGCGTGGCTCTCGCTGCTCGAAGCCGAGCTCGCGGACGGCGCCCTGGGCATCGGCATCCTCATGGGTTACGCGCCCGCGACCGAACCGGGGGAGTTCCTCGCCGTCGCGCACCTCGCCGCGAAGGCCGGCGTGCCCACCTACACCCACGTCCGCGAGCTGGTCGAGGTCGACCCGGCCATCCCGGTCGACGGCTCGGTGGAGGTCGTCGCGGCCGCCGGGGAGACCGGCGCCGCGATGCACCACTGCCACGTCAACAGCACGTCCGGGCAGCACATCGACCGTGTGCTCGCCACCCTCGAAACCGCCCGCGGCGAAGGCTCCCGCGTCACCGTCGAGGCCTACCCGTACGGCGCGGGCAGCACCGCGGTCGGCGCCGCGTTCATCGACCCGGAACGCCTGCGGATGAAGGGGCTCAAGCCGTCCAGCGTGGTCATCCTGGAGACCGGCGAGCGCGTCCGCGACGAAGCCCGTCTCCGTCAGCTGCGCCGGGAAGACCCGGGGGCGCCGTGCCTGCTGGAGTTCCTCGACGAAACCGATCCCCGCGAACGCGGCCTGCTGCACCAGGCTCTCGCGTTCCCCGACGCCGTGGTCGCCAGCGACGCGATGCCGGTGTTCTGGCCGGACGGCCGTTCCGAAAGCCCCGAGTGGCCGTTGCCGCCGCGCGGCACGACGCACCCGCGGACCGCGGGCACCTTCACCAAGACCCTGCGGCTGATGGTCCGCGAAACCGGCGCCTGGAGCTGGCTCGAAGCGTTCCGCCGCTGCTCCTCCCTGCCGTCCCGGATCCTCGACGACGTCGCGCCCGCGGCCCGCGGCAAGGGCCATCTCGGCGCCGGTGCCGACGCGGACATCCTCGTCCTCGACCCGGAGACGGTCACCGACACCGCCACGTACGCCGACCCGACGCGGCCCTCGGCCGGGGTCCGGCACCTGTTCGTCGCGGGAGTTCCCGTGGTGAGTGAAGGAAAACTCGACACCGAGGCGCTGCCCGGTCGGCCGCTGCGAGGTGAGCCGCGGTGATCGGCGACATCGAGACGCTCGTCCGCTGCGAATCGCCGTCGGACGACCACGAAGCCGTCGCACGCAGTGCCGAAGTGGTCGCCGGGGTCGGCCGGCGTCTGCTGGGCGCCGAACCCGACTTCCTCGTCACCGACGGCTGCACGCACCTGCGCTGGCGGTTCGGCGAAGGCCCGCCGCGGGTCCTGCTGCTCGGCCACCACGACACCGTGTGGCCGCTGGGTTCCCTGCGCACTCACCCGTTCGAGGTCCGGGACGGCGTCCTGCGCGGGCCCGGCTGCTTCGACATGAAAGCCGGTGTCGTGATGGCGCTGCACGCCGTCGCGGCGCTGCCCGACCGCGCCGGCGTGTCGATCCTGGTCACCGGGGACGAGGAGATCGGCTCACCGCTGTCCCGCCCGCTCATCGAGGAGGAGGCGCGAAGCTGCGACGCGGTCTTCGTGCTCGAAGCCTCGGCCGACGGCGGCGCGCTGAAGACACGCCGCAAAGGGGTTTCCCGGTACTGGATCGAGGTCGACGGCCGCGCCGCGCACGCCGGTCTCGAGCCGGAAAAGGGGATCAACGCCGGGATCGAGGTCGCCCACCAGCTCCTCGCGGTGGCCGCGCTCGCCGACCCCGGCCGCGGGACCACCGTCGTGCCGACCGCGCTGACGGCCGGGACGACGACCAACACCGTCCCGGCCGCCGCCAGTGTCGCCGTCGACGCGCGCGTGTGGGACACCGCCGAACAGGACCGCGTCGACCGCGCCGTGCGGAGCCTCGAACCGGTGCTGGCCGGCGCGCGGATCCGCATCACCGGCGGCATCAACCGGCCGCCCCTGGACAGGAAGGCGTCGGGAGACCTGTTCAAGCTCGCGCAGGAGCTCGCCGGCGGCCCGCTCGCCGAGGCCGCGGTCGGCGGCGCGTCGGACGGCAACTTCACGGCGGGACTGGGGATTCCGACGCTCGACGGCCTCGGCGCGGTCGGCGGCGGAGCCCACGCCGACGACGAGCACGTCCTCGTCGCGGAGCTGCCCGCGCGCACCGCGTTGCTCACCGCGCTCACCAAAACGGTGCTGGCGCAGCGGAGTTCGTCCGCGCCGACGAACGCGCCGGGTGAATCCGTTGCGGGACAACGGTGACCCGGCCCGGCAGTCCGGAAAGGATGGTGGGCGTGACAGACGTCGTGACGAACACAGCCCCGCTCCTGCGGGACGAGGCGGCCGCCGCGGCGGCCACCGCCGCCACGGCCTCGGGGGTCCAGGTCCGGACCCTGGCCGAGGTCGCCGACCTGACCGCCGTGACCCGGCTCTTCGAGTCGATCTGGCGCCCTGCGCCGGGAAACCAGCCCGTGACGTCCGAACTGCTGCGGGCCATGGTCTCGGCCGGCAACTACGTCTCCGGCGCGTTCGACGGGCCCGAACTGCTCGGCGCGTGCTTCGGGTTCTTCGGCGGGCCGGCCAAGGGAGGACTGCACAGCCACATCGCCGGGGTCGCGACGGCCGGGCACGGCCGCGGCATCGGCTTCGCGCTCAAGCTGCACCAGCGCGCGTGGGCGCTGCACCAGGACGTCCCGGTCATCTCGTGGACCTTCGACCCGCTGGTGCGGCGCAACGCCCACTTCAACCTGACCAAGCTCGCCGCGCGGCCCGAGCACTACCTGCCCGACTTCTACGGCCCCATGCACGACGGCATCAACGGCGCGGGCGACACCGACCGGCTGATGGCCGTCTGGGACCTGGCCAGCCCGCCGGTGCGGGCGGCCGCGCGAGCCGAGCCGGTCCGGCTCGATGCCGGGACGCTGAAGAACCAGGGGGCCGCGGTCGCGCTCGCGGCGGGCCCCGACGGCGGCCCGGTCGCCGGTCCCGCCGACGCGCCGGTCGTGCTCGTCGCCGTGCCGCCGGACATCGAAGCGCTGCGGCGGGCCGACCCGGAGCGCGGCCGCGCGTGGCGGGTGGCGCTGCGGGAGGTGCTGGGCGGCCTGATGGCCGGCGGCGCCGGGGTAACCGGGTTCGACCGGGCCGGCTGGTACGTGGTCACGAGGGAGGCGTCGTGAAACTCACCGGTGTCGAGGTCCGCCGGGTGCGGATGCCGCTCGTGGCGCCGTTCCGGACGTCGTTCGGCACACAGGCCGAGCGTGAGCTGCTGCTCCTGCGTGCGGTGACCTCCGAAGGCGAAGGCTGGGGCGAGTGCGGCGCGATGGTCGACCCGCTGTACTCCTCGGAGTACGTCGACGGTGTCGAGCACGTGCTGCGGACCTTCCTCGTCCCCGCCCTGCTGGCGGCCGGCGACCTCACCGCGAACAAGGTCGCGCCGCTGCTCGCGAAGTTCAAGGGCCACCGGATGGCGAAGGCCGCTCTCGAGATGGCGGTGCTCGACGCCGAGCTGCGGGCGCACGGCGTCTCCTTCGCCACCGCGCTCGGATCCACAAAGGACTCCGTGCCGTGCGGGGTGTCGGTCGGCATCATGGACACGATCCCGAAGCTGCTCGACGTCGTCGGCGGCTACCTCGACGCCGGGTACGTCCGGATCAAGCTGAAGATCGAACCCGGCTGGGACGTCGAGCCGGTGCGCGCCGTCCGCCAGCGCTTCGGCGACGACATCCTGCTGCAGGTCGACGCGAACACCGCGTACACGCTGTCGGACGTGCCGCAGCTGCAGCGGCTCGACCCCTTCGAGCTGCTGCTGATCGAGCAGCCACTCGAGGAGGAGGACGTGCTCGGCCACGCCGAGCTGGCCAAGCACATCCGGACGCCGATCTGCCTGGACGAGTCCATCGTCTCGGCCCGCTCGGCCGCCGACGCGATCAAGCTCGGCGCCTGCCGGATCGTCAACATCAAGCCGAGCCGGGTCGGCGGGTACCTCGAGGCGCGGCGCGTGCACGACGTCTGCGCCGCGCACGGCGTCCCGGTGTGGTGCGGCGGGATGATCGAAACCGGCCTGGGCCGCGCGGCCAACGTCGCGCTCGCCTCGCTGCCGGGCTTCACCCTGCCCGGCGACACCTCGGCGTCGGACCGGTTCTACACCGAGGACATCACACAACCGTTCGTGCTCGAAGGCGGTCGGCTGCCGGTGCCGTCCGGGCCGGGCCTCGGTGTCACCCCGATCCCGGAGCGGCTCGCTGCCGTGACCACCGCCCGGTCCTGGCTCGCGTCATGACCACAGTGGACGCGGTGACCGCCCGGGTCCGGGCGTACGCGCTCCGGGCCGCGGTGGCCGCGTCGAAGGTCAGGATCCGGCTCGCGGTCGGGGGTGCGGCGGTGCGCGCCGCGCCGTCGCTGCGGTTCCGTTCGCGCCGCCGGCGGTGATTCGTCCGCCGGGATGAAAGTTTCCCCGGGTCTCGTCGGTTTCGACGAATCGGCGGCCCCGGTCCGCGTCCTAGCATCCCGGCATCGCCGGTTCCCCCATCGTCGGACGAGAGGCAACCATGTCGAAGCTCACCGAACTCGCCGCCTGGCTCGAACGCCGGCTCCCCGCCCTGCTGGCCGAGCACCAGGTGCCCGGCGCGTCCGTCGCCGTCTACGCCGGCGGCGAGGTCATCGACCACGCGGCCGGCGTGCTCAACAAGGGCACCGGCGTCGAGGCCGACGTGGACTCGCTCTTCCAGATCGGCTCCATCACGAAGGTCTGGACGACGACGCTGGCGATGCAGCTCGTCGACGAAGGCGCGCTGGACCTCGACGAGCCGGTCCGCCAGTACCTGCCGGAGTTCGTCCTGGCCGACGCGGACGCCGCCGCCCGGATCATCGTGCGGCAGCTGATGTGCCACACGTCCGGCTTCGAAGGCGACATCTTCACCGACACCGGCCGCGGCGCCGACTGCGTCGAGAAGTACGTCGCCACGCTGGGCGACGTGCCCCAGCTGTTCCCGCCGGGGGAGATGTTCTCCTACAACAACGCCGCGTTCTGCGTGCTCGGCCGGGTGATCGAGGTCCTGCGCGGCAAGAGCTTCAACGACTGCCTGGCCGAGCACCTGTTCACCCCGCTCGGCCTGACGCACGCCGCGGCGAGCCCGTACGAGGCCATCCGGTTCCGCGCCGCGCTCGGGCACCTCACGCCGAAGCCCGGCGCCGAGCCCGAACCCGCCGGCATGTGGGCGCTGGCGCCGTCCAACGCCCCGGCCGGCTCGATGCTCGCGATGCGCCCGCGTGACCTCGTGACGTTCGCCGGCATGCACCTCAAGGACGGCGAAGGCCCGGACGGGACCCGCGTGCTCAGCGCGGAAAGCGCCCGCGCCATGCGGGAACGCCGGGTGGAGCTGCCCGACCTCGGCCTGATGGGCGATGCGTGGGGCCTCGGCTGGTCGCTGTTCGACTGGCCGGGCGGCGCGGTCGTCGGCCACGACGGCGGCACGATCGGCCAGTCGGCGTTCCTGCGGGTCGCGCCGGAGCACAACGTCGCCGTGGCGCTGCTGACCAACGGCGGCAGCCCGGTCGCCGTCTACACCGAAGTCGTCGGCCACCTGCTGAAGGAGCTCACCGGGATCACGCTCGCCGTGCCGCCGGTGCCGGACCCGGCCGCGCCGCGCATCGACGCCACGCGCTACGTCGGCGACTACGCGTCGTCCGTCGCGGACATCAAGGTCAGCCAGGACGACGACGGCCGGATCTGGGTCGAGCGGATCCCGAAGGGGATCTTGGCGGAGCTGGCCGGCCCGGAGAAGACCGAGCTGGTCGCCATGAACGGCGACACGCTGATCCTGGCCGAGCCGATGCAGGGCATGTACCTGCCGCACGCGTTCGTCGGCGACGACGGCGCCGGGCACGCGCTGTACCTGCACACCGGCCGGGCCGACCGGCGGGTGAGCGCATGAGCGCTGTCGAAGAAGAGATCGCCGGGGTCTTCACCGCCGCGGGCGCGCGGGGTTTCCTGCACGCTCAGGAGATCGGCGGCGGCCCGGAGGTGGCGCTCGGCGCGGACGACCCGGTCGTGCTCGCGTCGGTGTTCAAGATCGCGGTCGCCGTCGCCTACGCCCGTGAAGTCGTCGCCGGGCGGCTGGACGAAACCGAGCGGACGCGGGTCGGGAAGCGTTACCGCATCGGCGGGATCGGCACCGCGGGCTGCGCCGACGACGTCGAAATGAGCTGGCGCGACCTCGCCCTGTTCATGCTGACGATGAGCGACAACGCCGCCACCGACGTCGTGTTCCACCGCGTGGGCCAGGAAGCCGTCGACCGGGTGCTCGCGGACCTGGACCTGCGCCGCACCCGGCTGATCGGCTGCTGCGAAGACCTGTTCGCCTCGGTGCCGGCCGACCTCGGCGCCGGCGAAGACGACGATCTCGACGCCGTGTTCGCCGGTGCGACCCCCGAGCAGACGTGGAAGCTCGCGGTGCTCGACCCCGAGCGCACGTCGGCGTCCACCCCCCGGGAGACCACCACCCTGCTCGACGCCCTCTGGACCGACCGCGCGGCGGAACCCGCGGCGTGCGAACGGGTGCGGTCGATGCTGGCGCGCCAGATCTGGCCGCACCGGATCTCCGGCGGCTTCCCCTCCGACGTCACGGTCGCGGCCAAGACCGGCACCCTGCCGGCGGTCCGCAACGAAGCCGGCGTGGTGTCCTTTCCGGACGGACGCCGGTTCGCCGTCGCCGTCTTCACCCGCGCGGACTCCCTCGCCGAGCGGCAACCCGCCGTCGACGCCGCGATCGGCGAGGCCGCCCGCCTCGCCGTGGCCCACCTGCGGAAGGAATCTGAATGACCACACCACGGACCGCGGTGGTCCTGCTCGGGGTGCTCGCCCTGGGCGCGACCGCCTGCGGGGGATCGGGCGGCGCCGGCGCCGGCGACGGGACCCCGGTCGACGGCAAGACGTTCAGCCTCGCCGTCGGCTCCGACCCCGGCAGCCTCGACCCGCACATGACCGTCCTGTCGGTGGCCATCCAGACCGACCGCTTCCTCTACGACACGCTGCTGAACCTCGACGGCGACGGCAAGCTGGTCTCCGGGCTGGCCGCGAAGTGGGAGGCGTCGACGACGACGGCGTCGTTCACCCTCCGCCCGGGCCTCACCTGCGCCGACGGCAGCCCGCTGACCGCCGCCGACGTCGCGGCCAACGTGAACTTCATCGGCGACCCGGCGAACAAGTCGCCCATCGCCGGGCTGTACATCGCCCCGGGCACCAAGGCGACCGCGGACGCGGCGGCCGGCACGATCACCGTCACCAGCGGGAAGCCGGACGCGTTCCTGGCCCGCAACGTCGGCGGCGTGCCGATCGCCTGCGCCAAGGGCCTCGCGGACCGCAAGCTGCTCGCCAAGGGCGAAGCCGGCACCGGGATGTTCACCGTCACCGAGTCCGTGCCCAACGACCACTACACGTTCACCCGCCGCAAGGACTACACGTGGGGTCCCGGCGACTGGAAGGCCGAGCCGGGCCTGCCGGACAAGGTGGTCGTGCGGGTCATCCCCAACACCACGACCGCGACGAACCTGCTGCTGTCGGGCGAGCTGAGCGCGGCCGCGATCAACGGGCCGGACCGGCAGCGCCTGGAGGCGCGCAAGCTCTTCCACGGCGACTTCACCGCCCCGATGGGCGAGGTCTTCTACAACCAGGTGGCCGGGCGGCCCGGGCAGGACGAAGCCGTCCGCCGGGCGCTCACCCAGGCGCTCGACCTGCCCCAGCTCGGCAAGGTGCTGACCAGCGGCGCCGGCAAGCCGTCGCAGGGCATGATCACGAACGAGCCGAAGGTGTGCCCTGGCGACACCGTCGCCGGCAACCTGCCGGCCCACGACCCGGCCGCGGCGGCGTCCGGGCTGGACGCGGCGGGCTGGAAGGCGGGTCCGGACGGCGTGCGCGCGAAGGACGGGAAGAAGCTCTCCCTCACCGTCCTCTACGGCACGCAGCTCGGCCCGACCATGGCGCCGACCGCGGAGCTCGTCCAGCAGACGTGGAAGGCGCTCGGCGCCGACGTGACGCTCAAGGCGGTCGACAGCCCCGGCCTCAGCCAGGTGCTGTTCGGCACCGGTGAGTGGGAGGTGTCGCTGGCCCCGGTCGGGTTCTCGCTGCCGAGCCAGCTGGTGCCGTTCGTCTCGGGCCCGGCCGCGCCCGACGGCACGAACTTCGCTCACATCGGCAACCCCGGTTACGAGCAGGCGGCGCAGCAGGCGGCGTCGAAGTCCGGCGACGCGAGCTGCGCGGACTGGAGCGCGGCGGAGACCGCGCTGGTGAAGCGGGTGGACGCGGTGCCCTACTTCGACTCCGTCGTGCCGACCTACGCCAGCGGCGCGAAGTTCGAGATCAGCCAGGGCAGCGTGACGCCGTCGTCGATCCGGATGTACGCGAAATGACCACGGCGGCGGCGCCCGCCGGCCTGCGGGGCAGCCCGTGGCCGGCGTTCGCCGCGCGACGGCTCGCCCGGTTCGCCGTCTCGCTGTGGGCGCTGCTCACCGCGGCGTTCCTGATGATCCACCTCGTCCCCGGTGACCCGGTGCGGGCCGCGCTCGGCCTCACCGCGCCGGCCGAGCTGGTGGCGGCCAAGCGGGCGGCGCTCGGCTTGGACGACCCGTTGTGGGTGCAGTACGGGCACTACGTGCGCAACCTGCTCTCCGGGGACTTCGGGACGTCGATGGCGAGCGGGCAGCCGGTGGCGCAGGTGATCGGCGACCGGCTGCCGTCGACCCTGCAGCTGGCGGTCCTGGCCTTCGCGGTCGTGGTCGTCGTCGCGATCCCCGTCGGCGTCGTCTTCGCGGTGCTGACCCGCGGCGGCCGTCGCCGGGGCGCGGAGCTGGGCTTCACGTCGGTGAGCGTGTTCCTCGCCGCCGTCCCGGAGTTCCTGGTCGCGGTCGGGCTGGTGGCGCTGCTCGCCGTCGGCCTCGGCTGGTTCCCGGTGGCGGGCCGCGACGACGTGAGCGCGTACGTCCTGCCGGTGGCGGCCCTGGCGGTCGGGCCGGCGGCGGTGCTCGCGCGGATGGTCAGGGTGGAGCTGCTTTCGGTGCTGGGCGCCGACTTCGTCCGCACCGCGCGGGCGAAGCGGCTGCCCGCGCGGCTGGTGTACGTCCGGCACGCGCTGCCGAACGCGCTGACCGCGACGCTCACCCTGGGCGGGCTGATGCTGACCGGGATGGTGGCGGGCACGGTGCTCGTGGAGAACGTGTTCGCCTGGCCCGGCCTCGGCTCGACGATCGTCGCTTCGATCCTGCAGAAGGACTACCCGCTGGTGCAGGGGATCGTGCTCGTCTACGGCGTCGGCGTGCTGCTGGTGAACCTGCTGGTCGACGTCGTGCTCGGGCTGCTCGACCCGCGCTCGGCCATTCGGGAGGCGTGAGATGGCGCGACGCGGTTCGGTCTGGGTGGCGGCCGTGCGCACGCCGGTCGGCGCGTGCTCGGCGGTCCTGCTGGCGGGGGTCGTCCTGCTCGCGGTGCTGGCCCCGCTGCTGTGGGGTGACGCCGCCGCGGCGATCGACACGGACGCGATCGGCCAGGGCCCGTCCGGGGCGCACTGGTTCGGCACCGACTCCCTCGGCCGTGACCTGTTCTTCCGCACCCTGGTCGCGACCCGGCTTTCGGTCGGGCTCGCGGTGCTGGCCACGGCGATCGGTGTCGCCGCCGGCGTGCTCCTCGGGACGCTGCCTTCGGTGCTGCCGCGCTGGGCGGGCCGGCTGCTCACCGCGGCGGTCAACGTCGCGGTCGCGTTCCCGGGGCTGCTGCTGGCGCTGTTCCTCGCGGTGATCTTCGGGGTCGGCACGCACGGCGCGGTGCTGGCGATCGCGTTCGCGGTGGCGCCGGCGTTCGCCCGGCTGGTGCAGACGCTGTCCGCGTCGGTGGCCGGGCGGGACTACATCGCCGCGGCCCGGGTGTCCGGCGTCGGCCGGATCCGGCTGCTGGCCCGGCACGTGCTGCCCAACATCGGCGAGCCGCTGGTCGTCAACGCGACCATCGGGGCCGGTTCGGCGCTGCTGGCGTTCGCCGGGCTGTCGTTCCTCGGGATCGGTGTGCAGGCCCCGGACTACGACTGGGGACGGCTGCTGCGCGAGGGCCTGGACGGGATCTACCTCAACCCGGTGGCCGCGCTCGCGCCCTGCGGTGCGGTGGTGCTGGCCGGGCTGGCGTTCAACCTGGTCGGCGAGACGGTGGCCGGGGTGGTCGGCGTCCGGACGCGCGCGTCGCGGCGGGCGGCGGGACCCTTGCCGGTCCCGCGGCCCGCGGTCGCCGCCGAGGTCCCGGCCGACGCCGTGCTCGTCGTCGAGAACCTGCAGGTGGCGTTCCCGCGTCCGGACGGGTGGACGGTGCCGGTGCGCGGGGTCAGCTTCAGCGTCCGCGCCGGGGAGGCGATCGGTGTGGTCGGCGAGTCCGGCTCGGGCAAGAGCCTGACCGCGCTGGCGGTGTCGCGCCTGATCGAAGCGCCCGGTGTGGTGACCGCCGACCGGCTGGAGTTCGCCGGGACCCCGGTGGACCGGACGTCGGACCGCGAGCTCGGTACTTCTCTGGCGATGGTGTTCCAGGACCCGATGACGTCGTTCAACCCGGCCCGTCGCGTCGGCGGGCAGCTGGCCGAGGTGTCCGAACAGCACCACGGCCTCTCCCGGCGGGCGGCGTTCGCCCGGGCGGTCGACCGGCTGGCCGCGGTGCGCGTCCCGGCCGCGCGCCGCCGGGCGCGGCAGTACCCGCACGAGTTCTCCGGCGGCATGCGGCAGCGGGCGATGATCGGCATGGGCCTGATGGGGGAGCCGAAGCTGATCGTCGCCGACGAGCCGACCACCGCCCTCGACGTCACCGTGCAGCGCCAGGTGCTGCGCCTGCTGGCCCGCACCCGCGAGACCGAGGGCGCGGCGATCCTGCTCATCAGCCACGACATCGCGGTCGTTTCCCAGACGTGCGAACGGATGCTGGTGATGTACGCCGGGCGGGTCGTCGAGGACCTGCCGACCGGGAGCCCCGCGCAGCACCCGTACACACGCGCGCTGCTGGCGACCACAGTGGACCTCGCCACCGACCGCGACGAGCCGCTGGCCGTGATCCCCGGCCGCCCGCCGGAACCGGACCAGGTGCCGGACGGCTGCGCGTTCGCCGCCCGCTGCCCGCTGGCGTCGGACCGCTGCCGCGTCGAAGATCCGGTGCTGGAATCGGCCGCGGACGGCCACCGCGTCGCGTGCTGGCACCCGCAGGTGAGCGTCCTTTCCGGACAGTCGCGGGAGGAAGGTGCCGCATGAGCGCACTCGAGTTCGACGCGGTGAGCGTCCGCTACGGCAAGCTGACCGCGGTCGACGGCGTCCGCCTGACCGTCCCTTCCGGACAGGTGGTCGGCCTGGTCGGCGAGTCCGGCTCGGGCAAGTCGACGCTCGCCCGGGCCGCGGTCGGGCTCGCGCCGGTCAGCGCGGGTCAGGTGCTTCTCGACGGCGTCGACGTGCGGCGGCTGCCTCGCCGTCGTCCGCTGCAGATGGTGTTCCAGGACCCGTATTCCTCCCTGGACCCGCGGATGGCGATCGGCGAGTCGATCGCCGAGGCGATGCCCCGCGGCCCCGGGCGGAAAGCCGAGGTGGCCCGGCTGCTCGACCTGGTCCAGCTCGACCCGGACCGCGCCGCGATGCTGCCCGGGCAGCTCTCCGGCGGGCAACGCCAGCGCGTGGCGCTCGCCCGGGCGCTGGCCGGGCAGCCGAAGGTGCTGATCGCCGACGAGATCACCTCGGCGCTCGACGTTTCGGTGCAGGGCGCGGTGCTCAACCTCGTCCGGGACGTGCAGCGGCGGCTGTCGCTGTCGATGCTGTTCATCTCCCACAACCTCGCGGTGGTGCGGTACGTCAGCGACATCGTCGCCGTGATGTACCTCGGCCGGATCGTCGAAGCCGGGCCCGCCGAACAGGTGCTGACCGACCCGCAGCACCCGTACACGCGGGACTTGCTCGCCGCCGCACCCTCGGCGCATCGCACCCTGCTCGCCGACACCGACGATCCGCTCGCCGACACCGAACCCGCCGACCCGCACCACCCGCCGCCCGGCTGCCGCTACCACCCGCGGTGCCCGATCGGCCCGCTGGTGCACACCGAACGGACGCTTTGCGTCAGCACAGACCCGGCCGCCGACGCCGCCCACCGGCCGCACCACGCGGCCTGCCACTTCGCCGCGTGAGACCGTTATCCCCCAAGGAGATCCGCATGACCCGACGCCTGGGCACCGACGACCTGCACACCCTCGCGCTCCCCGAACAGCCCGCGGTTTCGCCCGACGGCGCCCGGATCGTGTACGTGCTGCGCACCGCGGACCGCGACGCCGACCAGGTCACCCGCTCGCTCTGGCAGGTGGACACCGCCGGCGGTGAGGCACGGCGGCTCACTCGCGGCACCGGCGACGTCGCGCCCGTGTGGTCGCCGGACGGCACGCGGGTCGCGTTCGTGCGGGCCCAGGACGGCCCGGCGCAGCTGTGGCTGCTGCCCGCCGACGGCGGTGAGCCCGCGCAGGTCACCACGCTCCCGCTCGGCGCGGGCACCCCGGTCTGGCGCCCGGGCGGCGCCGAGATCGCCTTCAGCGCCCCGGTCGACCTCGTCGCGGAGGAGGGCGACGACGACGCGGCCCGGGCGCGCCGCGCGGCCGCCCCGGTGGTCGCCGACCGGCTCGACTTCAAGGCCGACGGCGCCGGCCTGCTGCGGACGTTCCGCAAGCACGTCCACGTTCTCGACGTCACCACCGGCGAGGTCCGGCAGGTAACGTCGGGGGACTGGCACGCGGGCGACCCGGCGTGGTCGCCGGACGGCGCCCGGCTGGCGTTCCCGGCCGGCCCGGACGCCGACGCCGACCTGACCTTCCGGTCCGGCGCCTACGTCCTCGACCCCGGCGACACCGCTTCCGAGCCGCGGCTGGCAGGCTCCGGCGCGGGCATGTGCGGCGCGGTCTCCTGGACGGCCGACGGCGCCGCGCTGCTCGTCATCGGCCGGGCCGACACCGCGCCCGGCCACCTCGGGTTGCTGCGGGTGCCGCTCGACGGCGGGGAAACCACCAACCTCGCCGCCTCGCTCGACCGGAACGTGATGCCGGGCGGCTCGGGCTACCCGGGCGCACTGCCGCAGCTCACCGGCGACGGCTCGACCGTGCTGTTCTGCGCCCGCGACCGCGGCTGCACCCACCTCTACGCGGTCGACGTCGCGGGTGGTGAGCCCCGGCGGGTCGTCGGCGGCGCCGGGAACACCGTGGACGGGCTGACCGTCGCCGGGAACACCGCCGTGATCGTGCTGACAACGCCGTCTTCGCTCGGCGAGGTCGTGACGGTCGACCTGCCCGGGGGAGAGCTCGAGGTGCGCACCGCGCACGGCGACACCGAAATCGAGCTGTTCCCCCGCGAGGAGCGGGAGTTCACCATCTCCGACGGCACGGTGGTGCACGGCTGGCTGCTGCGCGACCCGGCCCGCACCGGCCCGCTGCCGCTGCTGCTCGACATCCACGGCGGCCCGCACAACGCGTGGAACGGCAGCGCCGACGCGGTGCACGTCTACCACCAGGAGCTCGTCACGCGCGGCTGGGCGGTGCTGCTGCTCAACCCGCGCGGCAGCGACGGCTACGGCGAAGCGTTCTACACCGCCGCCGTCGGCGCGTGGGGCTTGGCCGACGCGAAGGACTTCCTGGAGCCGCTGGACCAGCTCGTCACCGAAGGGGTGGCGGACGCGCGCCGGCTCGCCGTGTCCGGCTACAGCTACGGCGGCTTCATGACGTGCTACCTGACCAGCCGGGACGACCGGTTCGCCGCGGCGGTCGCCGGCGGGGTGGTCAGCGACGTGGTCAGCATGGCGGGCACGTCCGACAGCGGGCACTACCTCGGCGTCGCGGAGCTGGGCGGCACACCGGCTGAGCACCAGGCGCACTACGCGGCGCTTTCCCCGCTGGCCCAGGTGGAAAAGGTGCGCACGCCGACACTCGTCGTGCACGGCGCCGACGACGACCGGTGCCCGGCCGGGCAGGCCGAGCAGTGGTTCACCGCGCTGCGCGAGCAGGGGGTGCCGGCCCGGCTGGTGCGCTACCCGGGCGCGTCGCACCTGTTCATCCTCGACGGCCGGCCATCGCACCGCGTCGACTTCAACCGCCGGGTCGTCGACTGGGTCGAGCAGCACGCGGGGGAGCCGGGCCGGGCGGCCCGCGTGCCGCTCGACGCCGAGCACTGGCGGCGCCGCCTGGCCGCGCTCGCGCGCAAGCACCGCGTTCCCGGTGCGGCGCTGGGCATCCTGCGCGGGGGCGACGAGGTCGTCGCGAGCAGCGGGGTGCTGAACAAGGCCACCGGCGTCGAGGTCACCGACGACTCGGTGTTCCAGATCGGCTCGATCAGCAAGGTGTGGACGACGACCGTCGCGATGCAGCTCGTCGACGAAGGACTGCTGCGGCTGGACGCGCCGATCACCGACGTCCTGCCCGAGCTGCGGCTGGCCGACCCCGACGTCACCAGGCAGGTGACCCTGCGGCACCTGCTGACCCACACCAGCGGCATCGACGGTGACGTCTTCACCGACACCGGCCGCGGCGACGACTGCGTCGAGAAGTACGTCGCGCTGCTCGACCAGGCCGCGCAGACGCACCCGCTCGGCGCGACGCTGTCCTACTGCAACTCCGGGTTCATCCTCGTCGGCCGGGTGATCGAGAAGCTGACCGGCAAGACGTGGGACGCGGCGCTGCGCGAGCGGCTGTTCACCCCGCTCGGCCTGACCCGCACCGGCACCCTGCCGGAGGAGGCACTGCTCTTCCGCGCGGCGATGGGACACGTGGCGGCCGGGGAAGGCGAGCCGCAGCCTGCGCCGGCGTGGAGCCTCCCGCGCTCGGCGGGCCCGGCCGGGCTGATCACGGCGTCCCCGGCGGACGTGCTGGCGTTCGCCCGCCTGCACCTGACCGGCGGCCTCGGCCCGGACGGTTCCCGGGTGCTCTCCGCGGACTCGGCCCGGATGATGACCGAGGAGCAGTTCGAGATGCCGGACAAGGACACGCTCGGCGACTCGTGGGGCCTCGGCTGGATCCGCTTCGACTGGGACGGCCACCGCGTGTACGGCCACGACGGCAACACGATCGGCCAGGCGGCGTTCCTGCGGGTCCTGCCGGACCAGGACCTCGCCGTCACCCTGCTCACCAACGGCGGCAGCGGCCACGACCTGTACGAAGAGCTGTACCGCGAGATCTTCGCCGAGCTCGCGGGGGTCGCGATGCCCCGCCCGATCGAGCCCGCGGCCCAGCCGCCGTCGGTCGACGCGTCCCGCTTCTTCGGGACCTACGAGCGCGCCTCGATCCGGGTCGAGGTCTTCGCCGGCGAGTCCGGGATCCGCATGCGCCAGACGGTCACCGGCCCGATCGCGGAGCTGATGCCGGAGGCGACGACCGAGGAAGAGCTGGTCCCGGTCGGCCCCGCCCAGTTCGTGTACCGCCCGGCCGGCATGCGGGGCTGGGTGTCGGCGACGTTCTACACCCTGCCGACGGGCGAGCAGTACCTGCACACGGGCGTCCGGGCCACGCCGAAGGTCAAGGAGTGACCACGAGCCGCTGGTCGCCGGTCTCCTTCCAGGCGGTCTCGACCTCGGCCAGCGACACCGTGCGCGCGTCGACCCGGAAGCCGCCGAGCTCGGCGACGAGGTGGGCCAGCTCGGCGACGATGTCGCGGGCCGGGACCGAACCCTGGCCGCTGCCGACGAGCTGCAGCCGGGCCGCGCGCAACGCGGCCGAGGGGAGCTCGATGGCCGGCCCGGCCACCGAGCCGATCTCGACCCAGGTCAGCGGGCGGCCGCGGTCGGCGCGGTGCGTGACGATCGTGCGCAGCGCTTCGGTCGTCGGCGCTCCCCAGACGTAGTCGAGGACAACGTCGACGTCCGCGGCCTGGCCGAGGTCGTCGAAGGTGACAGCCAGGTCGGCGGGGAGCGCGGCGAGGCGTTCCGGGTCGCGGCCGGCCGCGATGACCCGGCCGGCGCCGAGGCGCTTCGCGACCTGGAGGGCGAGCCGGCCGGCGTTGCCGGTGGCGCCGAGCACGAGGACGTCCTGCCCGGCGGTGAACTCGATCCGCCGGCGCAGGGCGACCCACGCCGACATCGCGGGGTTCATGCCCGCGGCGACGAGCACCGGGTCGGCGTCTTCCGGCAGGACGACGCTGCGCCGCAGGTCGACGACGGTCCGCTCGGCCATCGCGCCCATCGTGGTGTCCGGCAGGACGAAGTACCGCAGCGTGCCGTCGGGGGCGCGACCGACACCGTCGATGCCGGGAACGAGCGGGAGCTCCCCGCGGCCGGTGTAGTGCGAGCCGTCGGCCTGGGAGCGGACCCGCGGGTGCAGGCCCGCGGCGAGGACGTCGACCACTACTTCGTCCGGGGTCCGCGGGGTCGGCTCGGGGAGGTCCCGGCAGGCCGGCGGGGTGCCGAACGCGGTCACGACAGCTGCGCGCATAGTGACTCCTTTAGTTGGTATTACCCACTACATTAGCTGGCAGTACCAACTGGTTCAAGGTAGCTTGACACCATGACCGAACCCGACGACGTCCTGGACGGCCTGGTCCAGGTGTCCTTCCGGGTGATGGCGCTGCTGAGCCAGGCGGCGGCCGCGCACGACTTCTCGCTGACGCAGCTGCGGGTGCTGGCGATCCTGCGCGACCGCACGCCGAAGATGGCGGAGCTCGCGGACTACCTCGGGCTCGACCGGTCGTCGGTGAGCGGGCTGATCGACCGCGCGGTCCGCCGCGGCCTGGTCGAGCGCCACGCGAGCCGCGACGACGGCCGCTCGGTGCGTGTCGGCCTGACGGCGGAGGGGCGCCGGCTGGCCGCCGTTGTCGCGGCCGAGGTGGCGGAGCTGATGACCCCCCTCACCGGCGACCTCAACACAGCGGAGCGTGGCCGTCTCGGCGTGTTGCTGGGCCGGCTGCTCGCATGAGCCGGGTCACGTCGGGGAACACCAGCGGGAGTGAGGCGTTGTAGAGGGTGTCGGTACGGCGGAGTCCCCGGGCCTCACCCACTGCCTTCACGGAAAACCAGTCCGGCTGGAGCCGTGTAGCGCCATTCGCCGCGAGGCGACCCCCGTACCGACCTCGAACTCCCGCTTCCGCTCGCAGGTATCCCCCCAGCCTTCGCCGAGCGGAAGCGGGACTTTTGTCCTCAGTGGACGGTGGTGCTCAGTGCTTCGGCGCGGTGGCTGCCGTGCCGGGGGAGCGGCGGATCAGCCAGGTGCCCGCGAAGGCCAGGAGCCCCACACAGCCCGCGACCACGAACGCCGCTCGCAGGCCCGAAGCGTCCGGGCTGCCCGCCGCGGCGTCCGAGCTCCTCAGCGTCGCCACGCTGACGAACATCGCCGTGCCGAGCGCGCCCGCGACCTGCTGGAGCGTTGCCAGGATCGCGCTGCCGTGGGAGTACAGGTGGTCCGGCAGCACCCCGAGCGACTCGGTGAACAGCGGCGTCATCATCAGCCCGAGCCCGGCCATCAGCAGCACGTGGATCCCGATCACCGCGATCAGCGGCGAGCCCGCCCCGAGCGTCGTGAACAGCCACAGCGCCGCCGCCACGGCCCCCGCCCCGGGAATCACCAGCGGGCGCGCGCCGACCTTGTCGAACAGCGCGCCGACCGGGCGGCCCAGCAGGCCGAGCACCAGCCCGCCCGGCAGCACCGCCAGGCCGCTGACGAACGTGCTCGTGTGCAGCACCGTCTGCAGGTACAGCGGCAGCAGGATCGCCGCCGCGCCGATCAGGCAGACGAACAGCAGCGCCGTCAGCACCAGTGCCACCACAAAACTGCGGTGCGTGAACGGCCGCAGGTCGAGCAGGGCCCGGTCACGGCGTTGCAGCCGCAGCTGCCGCCAGGTGAACACGACCAGCGCGACCACCCCGACCACGATCGACACCCACGCCGGCACCGGCGGCTGAACCCCCTGCTCACCGGTCGACGACAGCCCGTACAGCACCCCGCCGAACCCGATCGCGGACAGCAGCACCGACGGCACGTCCAGCGGCACCCGCCGTGGCTCGCTGTCCAGCTTCAGCTGCAGCGCCCCGGTCACCAGCGCCGCCACCGACAGCGGCAGCACGATCCAGAACATCCAGCGCCAGCCCAGCGACGACAGCACCGCCCCGCCGATGGTCGGCCCGATCGCGGGCGCCACCGCGATGACGATCGTGATCGTGCCCATCGTCGCGCCACGGCGCTCCGGCGGCACCAGCCGCATCACCGTCGTCATCAGCAGCGGCAGCATCACCGCCGTGCCGCACGCCTGCACGACGCGCCCGGCCATCAGCATCCCGAAGCCGGGCGCGAGCGCGCACAGCAGCGTGCCGAGGCTGAACGCCGAGAGCGAGAAGAGGAAGACCTGCCGCGGCGTGAACCGCTCGAGCAGGAACCCGGTCGTCGGGATGACCACCGCCATCGTCAGCAGGAACCCGCTGGTCAGCCACTGCACGGTCGTGGTCGGCACCCGCAGGTCGACGGTCAGGTCGCGCAACGCGACACTCAGGATCGTCTCGTTGAGGATCATCACGAACGCGGACAGCACGAGGACGCCGATGAGCAGCCCCGCTCGAGCCGGCGGGGGCCGCAGTTCGGACGGTTCGGTGGACACGGTTTCGGTCATCGAGGTGGGAGCTCTCCTGGTCGGCCGCGAAGGCGTGCTGTCTCTTGCAGTCTGCCCGTTTCGGCACCCCGGTGTCACGGCGGTTTCCCCCGTGCGGCCGGTCACACCGCAACCTGGAGGAGGGGGCCCCCTCGCGCGCGCCCGCGAACGCGTCCGATATGCTTCCGCCAGTACGAAGTTCCGCAGCGCGCGATTAGCTCAGCGGGAGAGCGCTTCCCTGACACGGAAGAGGTCACTGGTTCAATCCCAGTATCGCGCACCACGAGCCCACCCCCGGGATCTCGTGGAAGTTCGTACGACGGGCGATTAGCTCAGGGGGAGAGCGCTTCGTTCACACCGAAGAGGTCACTGGTTCGATCCCAGTATCGCCCACGAGATTCAGCGGTGAGCCCTGTTTGCGGAAGGCGCAAACAGGGCTCATCTCGTTGTGTCCTGGGGGGGGGGGAGCCCCCCCCCCCCCGCGAGGGGGGGGACGAGCTC
>NZ_JBVJNO010000004.1:0-32051 GCF_055583645.1 Amycolatopsis sp. NPDC104587 | reverse complement strand
GAACCGGAGGACGGAGGAGGGGGGTGGGGGGGACTTTTGGGGGGGGAAGGGAGAAACCGGTTTTTTTTTTTTTTTTTTTGGGGCCCCCCCCCCCCCCCCGCCCCCGCCGGGGGCGAGCCCCCGGACCCCCGCCTGTGGTTGCGTTTCGAGGGTCCGTCCATTTTGGATCGGCTACAGCAGGCGGCGTTGGAGGACGTCGGCCATCACTGTTTCGATCAGTTTTTGCAGCTCTGCCGGGTCCGGGAGGGTTTTTGGTCGGCGGCCTGCGAAGAGCAGGTGGCTTGCGCCGATCAGGGACAGGGACAGGGAGTCCACCTTGGCGTCTGCTGCGATGCGGCCTTGGGCGCGTTCGGCTGTCAGGTAGGTCGTCAGCATCTCCCTTGCTTCCGTCAGGAACGGCAGTCCGTTGTCGTTTGGGCGGCGTAGGCGGGTGCGGAGCTCGTCTCGGATGAAGACCAGGCTTGTCAGCGCGATGGAGACCGGGTCGAACAGTTCGGTCAGGGCGTCCGTCAGGTTTGTCGAGACCGTGCGGGTTCCTGCTGACGCCTCCAGGAGTGCCGACTGGTCCGTCAGGCGGGTGATGCGGTCCTGTACCAGCTCGGCCAGGAACGCGTCGAAGTCCGTGAAGTGGCGGTGGAGCACGCCTTTTGCGACGTCTGCCTCCGTGGTGACTGCTCGGCTGGTCAGGGCGTTCGGGCCGTCGCGGAGGAGGATCCGCTCTGCCGCCTGGAACAGCTGCTGGCGGACGTCGCGCAGGTGGACACCGGTGGGCATGTCCTCATTCTCCGGTACGCCCGGGGTGAACGCTCGGGTGGTTGTCTGAGTGGGCGCTTGCCCATTAAGGTGGGCGCATGCCCACTCAACCTCATGAGGCGCGTGCCTTCGCTGAATCCTTCGGGGTCGACGCCGGACGCTACGACCGGGCTCGGCCCGAGTATCCCGCCGAACTGGTGGCCCGCGTGGTCGCCGCCAGTCCTGGCCCCGACTTCCTCGACGTCGGCTGTGGCACCGGGATCGTGGCGCGGCAGCTCGGTGCCGCCGGTCGCCGGGTGCTCGGGGTTGATCCCGATCCGCGGATGGCCGAGTTCGCGCGCGGCAGCGGTGTTGACGTCGAAGTCGCGAAGTTCGAGGACTGGGACAGCGCCGGGCGGACCTTCGACGCCGTGGTCGCCGGGCAGTCCTGGCACTGGGTCGATCCCGTCGCCGGCGCCGCCAAGGTGGCGGGCGTCCTGCGCCCGGGCGGTGTGCTCGCCCTCTTCGCGCACGTGTTCCAGCCGCCGGCCCCGGTCGCGGACGCCGTCGCGCAGGGGCTCCGGCGAGTGCGGCCCGAGTGGCCGCTCGCCGCGGAGCAGCGAAGTCCCGGCGAGCTCTACGACGTCATGTTTACCAAGTTCGCCGACGGCATCCGGGAGTCGGGCCGCTTCGGTGAGCCCGAGCGGTGGTCGTTCGACTGGGCGCAGTCCTACCGCCGCGACGAATGGCTGGACTTGCTGCCCACCACCGGCGGGCTGACCCGGCTCGAGCCCGAAGCGCTGGCGGACGTGCTTTCCGGCGTCGGCGCGGCGATCGACGCGCTCGGCGGTGGCTTCACGTTGCCGTACACCACGCTGGCGGTGGTCGCGCGGAAGCCTTGACAAAAAAAGTTGTCGGTGAGACCTTGGGAACCAGCCAGCCAGACCGAAGAACCTTCGGCCGATCCCCGGGAGTCCCCATGTCCTTCCAGGCCTACCTCGACAACGCCGAGAAGCAGACCGGCATCACCCCGCGCGCGTTCCTCGGCCTCGCGGCGGAGAAGAAGCTCACGAAGCACGGCGAGATCGTCACGTGGCTGAAGACCGACCACGGCCTCGGGCACGGCCACGCGACGGCGATCGCGCGGCTCGTCACCAAGGGCCCCGAGTTCGTCGCCGAGCACCACACCGACGGCGTGCTCCACCTCGACGGCGTGGCCGCCCGGGCCTGACCCCGGGCGGCCGGCGCCGGCTCAGGCGACCGGTCGGCAGCGAGCTCGGTCCGGACCAGCCCGGGAGCGACCGTGAGCCCGCGGCCGCCGGGCGGCCGATCTCTCGCGAAGCGCCGGTCTCCAAGGCTTTCTCCGTCATGCCCGGCTCCTCCGGGTCGGCGCCGGGGCCGTCGGTCAGCGGCCCACCGCCGCCGCGGGCCGCGGGGTCGGGGGAGCGGGGACCGAGTGCCGCGGCAGGAAGGCGGCGACGGCCAGTGCGATCAGCGCCGCGGCCGAGCCCATCGCCAGCACCAACCGGAACCCGCCCTCCGACGGCAGATCCACCGGTCCGAACCGGACGGTCAGCCGGGCCAGCACCAACCCCGCCGTGGCACTGGAAACCGACGTCCCGATCGACCGCATCAGCGTGTTGAGACTGTTGGCCGCGGCGGTTTCCGACACCGGCACCGCGCCCATCACGAGCGCGGGCATCGCGCCGTACGCCAGCCCGATCCCCGCGCCGATGACGCTCGAGACCAGCACGAGGTGCCAGGTCGCGCTCATCAGGACGATCCCGAGGCCGTACCCGGCCGCGACGACCACCGCGCCGAGCATCAGCGTCGTCTTCGGGCCGCGGGTGCGGGAGATGCGCGCGGACACCGGGGCCAGCACCATCATCACCAGCCCGGACGGCGCCATCACCAGGCCCACCGTCAGCATCGACCGGCCGAGGCCGTACCCGGTGGCCGCCGGCAGCTGCAGCAGCTGCGGCAGGACCAGCGACATCGCGAACATCGCGAAGCCGAACACCGCGGACGCGATGTTGGTCAGCAGCACCTGGCGGCGCGCGGTGGTGCGCAGGTCCACCAGCGGCTGCCGGGTCCGCAGCTCCCAGCGTCCCCACAGCAGCAGGACGAGCACCGCCGCGGCGAACAGGCCCAGCGTCGCCGCGCTGCCCCAGCCCCAGTCGGCGCCCTTCGAAATGGCCAGCAGCAGGCACACCAGCGCGATCGAAAGCCCGGCCGCGCCGGGGACGTCGAAGCGGCCGCCGGTGCGCACCGGCGACTCCGGCACGAGAGCGACGACCAGCGCGGTGACGACCAGGCCGAGCCCGGCCGAGGTCCAGAAGAGCACGTGCCAGTCGGCGTTTTCGGCGAGCAGCGCCGCCGCGGGCAGGCCCAGCGCGCCGCCGACGCCGAGCGACGCGCTCATCAGCGCCGTCGCGGAGCCGAGCCGTTCGGCCGGCAGCTCGTCCCGCATGATGCTGATCCCGAGCGGGATCACGCCCGCGGCGAGGCCCTGCAGCGTCCGTCCGGCGACCATCGGCACGAGCGTGTCCGAGAGCGCGCCGATCGCCGAGCCGGCGACCAGCGCGCCGAGGCTGATCAGCAGCATCCGCCGCTTGCCGTACATGTCGCCGAGCCGGCCCATGGTCGGGGTCGCCACCGCGCCCGCGAGCAGGGTCGCGGTGATGGCCCAGGTCGCGTCCGCGGCGGAGGCGTGCAGCAGCCCCGGCAGGGCCGGGATCAGCGGGATCACCAGCGTCTGCATCAGCGAGACGGTGATGCCCGCGAGCGCGAGGACCGCGACGACGAGGTTCCCGCGCGAGGAGGCCTCTCTCGCGGGCGTGGATGGGTCGAGCACGGGGTGGTCCTCCGGATGTCCGAATTAAATCAGTCGCTTGACTTAGCGTAGCAGTCGTGGGTTGACTGATCACGAACTGACGGCCACCGCGGAGGAACGATGACGAGCACCGCCGAGACCCCCGAGTTCCCGATGACCCGCGCCGCCGGCTGCCCGTTCGACCCGCCGCCCGCGGCCCGCGCGCTGCAGGGCGAAACGCCGCTCGCCCGGGTCCGGCTGTGGGACGGCAGCACGCCGTGGCTGGTGACCCGGCACGCCGACCAGCGCACGCTGCTGGCCGATCCGCGCGTCAGCGCCGACATCACCCGCCCCGGCTACCCGAGCCCGGCGCCGCTGCCGAAGGGCGGCACCGGCATCAGCTTCATCCTGATGGACAACCCCGAGCACGCGCGGCTGCGCAAGATGGTGACGGCGCCGTTCACGATCCGCCGCGTCGAGGCGATGCGCCCGGCGGTGCAGAAGATCGTCGACGACCTGCTCGACGAGCTGCTGGCCGGCCCGAAGCCGGTCGACCTCGTCGAGGCGTTCGCGCTGCCGGTGCCGTCGCTGGTGATCTGCGAACTGCTCGGCGTCCCGTACGCCGACCACGGCTTCTTCCAAGAAAACAGCAAGGTCATCATCCGGCGGGACGCGAAGCCCGAGGAGCGCGCCGCCGGGCACCAGGCCCTCGTCGGCTACCTCGACCGGCTGGTGGGCGAGAAGCTCGAGCGGCCCGCCGACGACCTGCTTTCGGGCCTCGCCGCCCGGGTCCAGGCGGGCGAGCTGACCCGGCTGGAGGCCGCGCAGATGGGCGTCCTCCTGCTCATCGCCGGCCACGAGACGACGGCGAACATGATCGCGCTCGGCACGCTGGCCCTGCTGGAGCACCCGGACCAGCTGGCGCTGCTGCGGGAGTCCGACGACCCCGCGCTGGTCCGGTCCGCGGTCGAGGAACTGTTGCGGTACTTGAACATCACGCACAACGGACGCCGCCGCGTCGCCCTGGAGGACATCGAAGTCGACGGCCACGTGATCCGCGCGGGAGAGGGTCTGATCCTGGCCAACGACGTCGCGAACCGCGACCCGGCGGTGTTTCCCGACGGAGACCGGCTCGACCTGAACCGCGACGCGCGTCGTCACGTCGCGTTCGGGTTCGGCATCCACCAGTGCCTCGGCCAGCCGCTCGCCCGGCTCGAGCTGCAGGTCGTCTACAGCACGCTGTTCCGGCGGATCCCGACGCTCGCGCTGGCGACGGAGGTCGAGCGGATCCCGTTCAAGCACGACGGGTCGGTGTATGGGGTGTACGAGCTGCCCGTCACCTGGTGAAGCGGGTCAGACGCTGCGCAGCACCGAAACGACCGTGCCGAGGATCGTGGCGCGGTCGCCGTCGATGACGTCGTACGCCGGGTTGCGGGGCTCGAGGTAGACGTGGCCGTTGCGGCGGCGGTACACCTTCACCGTCGCCTCTTCGTCGATCATCGCCGCGACGATCTGTCCCGAGTGGGCCTCGGCCTGCTGCTTCACCACCACGATGTCGCCGTCGCAGATGGCGGCGTCGATCATCGAGTCGCCGCGGACGCGCAGGCCGAAGACCGTGCCGCGGCCGGTGAGGTCGCGGGGCAGCTTGAGGACGTCGTCGACGTGCTCGACCGCCGAAATCGGGGTGCCGGCGGCGATGTCGCCGACCACGGGCACCGGGACCGAGTCGCCGTCCTCGGCCGCGGCGGGGCCGTGCAGGAACGCGCGGACGTCGATCGGGCGGGACACCGTGGCGCCGCGGCGCAGGAAACCCTTGTCCTCCAGGCTCGCCAGGTGCTTCGACACCGACGACGTCGACAGCAGGCCGACGGCCTCGCCGATCTCGCGCGTGCTGGGGGAGTAGCCGTGCCGGACCACCCAGTCCCGGATCGCGACCAGGATCCGCTGCTGCCGCTCCGGCAGGGCCGAGGCGTCGAGGTGGTCGAAGGTGTCGTCGTAGGTGGTCACCGGCCGAATCCTAGAGGCACCCGCCCCGCGCGCCGCCGCCTGGCCCCGGCGTGTCGGTCCCGCTCACCGGAACATCGGGTGACGGTTGGCGTCTTACCAACATGAACCCGCACTTTGCCATCTGTTGACCTGGGTCCCGATCGGACGTATGGTCTAGACCACAATTTTCCTTCGCTCGAACCTCTTCCCGCGAGCGGCGGGCCTCTTTCCGGGGCCGTGGCCGCGATTTCGCCGTGCCCGGCGGCGGGAAGCGAGCCTGTCCCCGAAGGAGCTGGTATGAAAGCGAACCGGAAGCTGGTCGCGGTCGCCGCGGGTGCTCTCCTCGCCCCGGTGCTGGTGGTGCTCAACCCCGCCGGGATCGCGAGCGCGCACGGCTACGTGAACTCCCCGGCCAGCCGTCAGGCGCAGTGTGCCCAGGGCACGGTGTCGTGTGGCCAGATCACGTACGAGCCGCAGAGCGTCGAAGGGCCGAAGGGCCTGAAGTCCTGCAACGGCGGGCTCGCGCAGTTCGCGGAGCTCAACGACAACAACAAGGGCTGGCACGCCACGCCGATCGGCGCCAACGCGACCTTCACGTGGACCTTCACCGCGCGCCACAAGACGTCGAACTACGAGTATTGGATCGGCAACGACAAGGTCGCCGACATCAGCGGCAACAACGAGCAGCCGCCGGAAACCGTTTCGCACCAGGTCGACCTGTCCGGCCACACCGGACGGCAGACGGTGCTGGCGGTGTGGAACATCGCCGACACGGCGAACGCCTTCTACTCCTGCATCGACCTGCAGGTCGGCTGAGCCCCGGCCGCCCGGGAGCGCGCGGCTCCCGGGCGGCCGGCACCTCCCCCTTCGCCGGACACCCACCACCATGCCCGGCCGACCGTGGCCCGATCTTGGGTGTAGCTTGAATCGCCAGGTCACCTCGGGGGAGGAGAGTGCGCGATGGCGGTGGCGTTCACCCTGCTGGGCGCGGTCGGGGCGGCGGTCGACGGCCGCCCCGTCGAGCTCGGCCACGCCCGGCAGCGCTGGGTTCTGGTGGCCCTGCTCGCCGACGCCAACCAGCCGGTCTCGGTCGAGCAGCTGATCGAGCGCGTCTGGGGCGACCGGCCGCCGCACCGGGCGCGAAACACCTTGTACAGCTACCTGTCCCGGCTGCGGAGCTCCCTGCCCGGGCCCGTCATCGAGCGGTCCGCCGGGGGTTACCGCCTGCGCGTCGACCCGGAGCTGGTGGACCTGCACCGCTTCCGCCGGCTCGCCACGCGGGCTCGCGCCGCGGACGACGCCGACGCCGCCGCGCTGTTCGAGCAGGCGCTCGAGCTCTGGCACGACGGCCCGCTCGCCGACCTGGACACGCCGTGGGCGCAGGACCTGCGCCAGGCCCTGGAGGCCGACCACCTCGCCGTGGAGCTGGACCACGCCGACCTGCGGCTGCGCCGAGGCGAGCACGCCGAGCTGCTCCCCGGCCTGACAAACCGGACCCGCTCGCACCCGCTCGACGAGCGGCTGGCCGGTCAGCTCATGGTTGTGCTGTACCGCTGCGGCCGCCAGGCCGACGCCCTGCGGCACTTCGAGCAGACCCGGCAGCGGCTCGCCGCCGACCTCGGCGCCGATCCCAGCCCGCCGCTGAGCGAGCTGCACCGGCGGATCCTGCGCGGGGACCCGGAGCTGACGGCGCCCGCCCGGCCGGAAGCCGGCGTCGTGCCGCACTCGCTGCCGCCCGCGCCGGGGTCGTTCGTCGGCCGGGCCGAGGAGCTGGCCGCGCTCGACGCCGCGGCCGGCGTCGGGTCCGGGCAGGGCCGGACCGTCCAGATCTCCGCCCTCGCCGGCGCCGGCGGGATCGGCAAGACCTGGCTGGCGCTGCACTGGGCGCACCTGCGTCGCGACGAGTTCCCCGACGGCCGGCTGTTCGCCGACCTCCACGGGTTCTCGCCCGCGAGCGACCCGGTGGAGCCGGCGGTCGTGGTGCGCGGCTTCCTCGACACGCTGGGCGTCGACCCCGACCGCATCCCGGCCGACCCCGAGGCCCAGGCGGCGTTGTACCGCAAGACGGTCGAGGGCAGGCGGATGCTGATCGTGCTGGACAACGCCGGTGGCCCCGAGCAGGTGATCCCGCTGCTGCCCGGCGGTTCGGCCGGCACGGTCGTCGTCACCGGACGGCGGCACTTCGCCACGCTGATCACCCGCTACGGCGCCCGCCACCTCCAGCTGGACACGCTGACCCGGGACGAAGCGCACCGCCTGCTGGTGGAGCGGCTCGGTGAGGCGCGCGTCGCGGCGGAGCCCGAGGCGACCGGCGAGCTGATCGGGCTGTGCGGCCGGTATCCGCTGGCCCTGGCCATCGTGAGCCGACACGCCCAGACCCGGCCGCACATCCCGCTGGCCGAGTTCGCCGCCGAGATGCGCGAGCTGGGCCTGCACGCGCTCGACGACGACGAGCCGACGATCAGCCTGCCCACAGTGCTGTCCTGGTCACTGCGCGGGCTGAGCGACGAGCAGCGGACCGTCTTCGCGCTCCTGGGCATCGCGCCCGGGCGGGACATCGGCCTGCCCGCGGCGGCCGCCCTCACCGGGCTGCCGTCCCGGCGGGCGGCGAAGGTCCTCGGCACGCTGGAGGAGGCGTCCCTGCTGACGCGCCGCCCGGGCGCCCGCTACACGATGCACGACCTGGTCCGCGACTACGCCGCCGGCCGCGAGCTCGACGCCGACGTCCGGGAGGCGGCCCTGCGGCGCGTGCTCGACTTCTACACCCACACCGCGTACGCGGCCGACAGCCTGGTCGACCCGCACCGCCCGCCCATGCGGCCCCCGGCGGCCGCACCCGGCGCCGAACCGGAGCCGCTGCGCGACGACCAGGCGGCGATGGCGTGGTTCGAGCGTGAGCACGGCAACCTGCTGGCGGCGCAGCAGACCGCCGTGCTGCTCGGCCTGCCGCACACGGTGTGGCACCTGGCCTGGGCGTTGCACACGTTCCACCTCTGGCGCGGCCACCGCCACGACCGCCTCGCGGTCTGGCGCGCGGCACTCGACGCGGCCCCCGACCCGGCCGCCCGGACCCGGGCGCACCGCCTCCTCGGCGACGCGTACGTCAACCTGGGCCGGACCGAGGAGGCGATCGGGCACCTGAGCCAGGCGCTGGAACTGGCGGAGCAGCACGACGACCACACGGAACAGGCGCTCGCCCACCACGTCCTGTCCTGGGCGGTGGCCGGCCAGGGCGACGGGCAACGGGCGTACGAACACGCCGCCCAGACCCTTTCGCTCTTTCGCGCCGCGGCGCAGCCGGTGTGGGTGGCCCGCGCGTTGAACCACGCGGGCTGGTTCGCCGCCCGCATCGGCGACTTCGAGACGGCGCGTACCCATTGTGAAGCCGCGTTGCCGTACTACGAGGACCACGAGGACGGCAACGGCAAGGCGAACACAGTGGACAGCCTCGGTTACATCGAGCACCACACAGGCCACCACGACCGCGCGATCGGGTACTACGAGCAGGCCCTGGCCTTGCGACGGGACCGCACCAACCTGTTCCAGGTGGCGGAGACCCTGGAGGGGCTCGGCCATCCACACACGGCGCTGGGCAATCGTGACGTGGCTCGGACCGCGTGGGAAGAGGCGCTCGAGCTTTTTCGCGGGCAGGGCCGTGACGAGGACGCGGAACGGCTGCGGCAGCTTCTGGACGACCTCGAGCCGTAGCTGCGGTCAGCGGCTTGCCCGCTTCGACGACTTCCGCCTCGCCGACCAGCCAGACGGCTGCGAGCGCCTGGTTCCAGGCAACCCACTCGACGCGGCCTACAACCGTTTCGCCGAGCGGAACTCCTGCGCGAACTTGCTCTCACCATCAAGTGACGACGCACCAAAACTGGGCCCGTCAGCGGCTTTCCGGCTGGACAGCACCCGCCGATGACCATCGCCGTCGACCCCGAGATAGATGCCCACCTGCGACACCTCACCTTTCGGCGCCGGCGCGAAGAACAGCAGGTCCCCAGGCTGCAGTCGTGAGTAACCGGTCGCCGGGCGGTGAGCGTCGGGCACGATCGGGCTCCCCGGGCCCGACGCCGACATCGTGCCGGCTTCCCGGGGAAGTCCGTTGCCCCGCACCGGGAATCCCTCCCGATAGCCGTACACCAGCCGGACGAAGCCGGCACTGTCGAGCGCGCCGGAGCCGTGGAGATAACGGTCGAAGTCCGCGTTGTCGGCGAACGCGGCGTCGCCCGCGATGCGGACGCCGGCCGGGTCGAAAACCGGTGGTGCGCCTTCGATGTACTGCAGCGCGACGCCGAGGACGTCGGGCGTGGTGCTGCCGAGCGCGCCCGCAAGCCACGGTCCGAACCACGGCGCGCGCTCGGCTCCCGAGGTCCACGGCTGGGGTGCGAGCCGGACCCACGCCGTGCTCGTCACCGCCGCCGACGGGAAGCTCGGTTCACGGAACACCCGCGCCGGCCCGGTCAGCACCACCGTGAGCGCGCCGTCGGTCATCGTCGCCAGCACCGCGCCGCCGGGGTCGTGAGGACCGTCCGCGGCGGGTCGGTGAGGCGGGCGAACCGGTGGGTGCCACCCATCGGCGTCGCGCCGGCGGCCGCGGCGACGGCGGTGATCGCCAGCTCGTCCTGCTCCTGGCGCGCGTAGTACACCGACGCCGTCCCGGACACCACGATCACCGTGGCCAGCGCCAGAACCCGCCCGAACCTGCGCCACATGCGCTTCCCTCCACTCACACCGTCGGGACGAGGCCGATCAGGGCGCCGCTGGCGAGCACCGCGTAGCTGACGACGCTCACGCCGCCGGTCGCCAGCAGCGTCGCGCCCGGCGGCTGGCGCACCAGCTGGTAGGCGATGAGCCCCGGTACGACGAACCCGAGCGTCTGGTGCACGAACAGCAGCGGGAACCCGGCCTGCAGGAACACGACCAGCGACACCTGCAGCACGACCCCGAGCAGCACCACCGCCGCGAAGAGCCGCTTGCCGTACAGGATCACCAAGCGCTGCAGCACTTTGGTGCCGCCGTAGGTCAGGGCCGTCATGAACACGATGACCGCGGCGCGGCGGTAGTCCTCGACGAGCGTCAGCGCCAGCCAGCCGGGGGTGATCATGCCGCCGGGGGACAGGTTCGTCGTGAGGTAGCAGACCAGGGACAGCAGCAGGCCGATGGCCAGGCCGATCGTGGCGATTTCGGGGGCCAGCCCGATGGTGTTCACGGGTGACCGGCCGGCAGCTTCGCGAGCTCTTCGACGAGCAGCTCGCCCTGGCCGTGGATGTTGCCGATGGCGACGACGGACAGCTCGCCGTCCTGGCCGGCGAGCAGCTCCCGCACCAGCTCACCGGCGGGCCGGTGGCCGCCGAGATCGGTCACCCGGTCGTGCCACCCGTCCGGGATGGCGACACGGGCGCTGCGCGTCGGTTCGCCGATCAGCAGCACCCGTTCGGGCGCGATCGACGGCACCAGCGCGCCCATCTGGCCGTTGCGCTCCACGCGGTCCGGGCGGCAGTTGATGACGACGTGCAGCGGGTCGCCGATGGCGCGCTGCCCGCGCAGCTGCTCGATGTTCATCAGCGTCGACTCCGGGTCGTTGGCGGCGAAGACGTTCGCGAACCGCAGCCGCCCACGTGCGGACCGGTAGTGGTGCACGCGCAGCACCCCCGGATCGGGCGGGGCCGCCCACATCCCCTCGAGCGCGAGCTGCCGCGGCACGCTCAGCCGGTCCGCCACGGCCAGCGCGATGGCGACGTTCTCCTTGAACGTGATCCAGGTGAACGCGCTCAGCTCGGCGTCGGTCACCGACTCCGGGTCGACGACGACGAGCTCGCAGTCGCGCCGGGCGGCCTCCTCGCGCAGGATCGCCAGCCGCTCACGCTCGGCCGTGACGCACACCCCGCCCACCGGCATCGACCGGCACAGCGAGCGGGCGACGTCGTCGAGCGTCGGGCCCATCTCGGCCAGGTGGTCCTCGCGGACGTTGCACAGCACGCCGATCGTGGACTGGATCAGCTTCTCCTGGTTGAGCTCCTGCAGGTCCGGCTGGACGGCCATGCACTCGATCACGAGCGCGTCCGGCCGGTGCGCGGCGGCGCGGCGGACGATGGCGAGCTGCTCGACGACGTTGGCGAGGCCGAACTTGCGGTAGACGGGTTCCTCGCTGCCGTCGGGGTGGATGAACCGGGCCGCGGTGCCGGTGGTCTTCGCCGCCGTCGCGATGCCGCCCGCGCGCAGGGCGCCGGCGCACAGCCGGGTGATGGAGCTCTTTCCGCGGATGCCGTTGACCAGCACGCGGTGCGGGATCGACCGCAGGTGCGCGTGGTGGTGACGCTGTTCGACGATCCCGCCGGCGAGCAGCCCGCCCGCGCCGAGCAGCAGGACGCAGTAGAGGAAGACCATGTCAGGACCGGTTCCCGACGAGCACGGGCGTTTCTTCGTCGGCCACGGTGCCGGCGGCCAGCTCCCGGCGGCAGAGGTCCACACAGGACGCCACGGTGCCGATCTCGTCGAGGCGTTGCGCGTAAACGGTTTCCGGGTCACCGGCGGCGGCACGTTCCGCGGCCGCGGCGACCCGGCGCAGCGGCCGGACGACGATCAGCTCGTGCCAGCCGCCGAGCAGCACCGCGAGGACGGCGGTGAGCAGGGCGGCGGCCCGGACGGAGTTGTCCGCGGCACCGAGACCGCCGACGGGCTGTTCGGCCAGCACGACCCAGCCCAGCGCACTGGCGGGCCCGCGCTGCGCGACACTCTGGGCGGCGACGAGCGTAGCGCCGTTGACCTGGCCCGGCGACTGCCCACCGCGGGCGGCGGCGGTCGCGGCACGCAGGCCGGGGTCGCCGAGCTGCTGGAAGGCGAGGTAACCCTGGGTGTCGACGATGGTCCGGTCACCGCTGTCGAGCACCCGCACCCGCGCACCGGCGGACTGCAGCGGCTGCGCGAGCCGGGTGACGTCGAACTCGCCGACGAGCGTCCGCTCGCCGTCCAGCCGCACCGCGGCGTAGACGACGGGCACGCGGCCACTGGTGTTGTGCTGCCGCAGCCCGTCCCCGGGGGGAACCGGGCCGTCCCGCAGGGGTGCGCGCCCGCCGAGCGCGCGGACGGTCCCGGCCGGATCGGCGACGTAGACACTGCGGAAGGCGGGGTCGGTCACCAGGCGGTCGACGAGGGCGGGGAGTGCGGTGTCGGGCTCGCCGGAGCTGAGCCGGGCCGCGCCGCGGAGTTCGGCGAGGCCGTGGGTGAGGCCGGAGCGCAGGGCATCGGCGGAGCGGTCGAGCCGAACTTCCTGCTCGGCGACGAGGGTGGCGGGGACGCGGGTGCCTTGGAGGCCGAGAGCGCAGAAGACCGCGGCGGACCAGCCGAGGAGGGCGAGAGTGACGAGGGCGATGAGCAGCCGGGCGGGGATGCCTCGGCGGGTGGTGCGGGCCGGGATGCCGCTGTGGGCGGTCGCCGAGCGGGGTTTGCCGAGCAACCGGGCGCTGATGCCTCGGCGGGCCAGGGTGCCGCCGTGCGTGGTCGCCGAGCGGGGCTTGCCGAGTAGCCTTGCGCGGATGCCCCGCTCTGCGGTACCTGCGGGCAGCCGGGCGGGTATGCCCTGCGGGGAAGGAGCGGCGACCGCCGCCACGGCATCGCCGAGCAACCGCCGGGTACCGATGCTCCGCTGTGCGGTACCAGCGGGCGCGCTGTCGAGGGTGTCGCCGAGCAACCGCCGCCGCATCGTCTCCATCGCTGCCGCTGCCCGGCCTACCTCCGCCGTCCGCGTTGTCCGCACCGGTTCCGCGCGATCCCCGTCCGCGACGGCCAGGGCGTCCGCGCGCAACCGGCGGATCGGCCGCGCCAAACCCCGCCGCAGCAGGAACGTGCCCACCGCCGCCAGCACCAGCAGCGCAGTCCCGAAGACCTCGCCCGGCCACCTCGGCGGGGCGCTGTCCGCGGGAAGCCACGTCACGGTCACGACCGCCAGCCCGAGATCACCGGCGAAGGCCGCGCTCCGCACCGGCGCGTAAGCGACAACCGGCTCCGAACCGGCCCCCACCAGCACCCCCGATCCCGTGGAAGCCGCGGCCGAGGCCGTGTCCAGCGAAGGGCCCACCGAAGCAGGCACGTCCGCGCCACCGGCGTACAACACCGCGCCGCCCGCCGCCACGAGCCGGATGTTCTGCTGCGGCGTCCGGCCCGGCGGGGGCACGCGCAGCGCGGTCGACACCACCAGCACCCGCCCGCCGGCCAGGGGGATCGCGCTGAGCAGCCGGGGAACCTCGCCGGGACGCGCCACCGGCCGCACGGTGAGCCGGCCCGCGCTCGCGAGCTCGTCGGCCGGGACCGGCTCGCCGTACGCGGCGCGCAGCGTGCGGGTGCCCGCGTCGAGGAGCGCCGCCCCGCGCCACGACGGGTACACCGTGCTCAACGCGCTCAGCAGGCGGCCGTCGTCCGGCTCGTCGAGGGCCTTCGATCCCGCGACGACCTGCAGGTCGTGGGCCGCCGACGTGGCCGACGCCGCGACGACCTTCGCGAGGGACTCGGCGTCCCGCTGCTGGGCCGCCGCGCCGGACGGCGGGTCGTTGAGCAGGGTGAACGGGCCGAAGAAGCAGAACGCGGCCACCAGCAGCAGGAGCACGAACCCGGTCGCCGACGCGGCGCCGGCGCCGCGCGGGAAACCGGCTTCGGGCAGGCGGTCCTGCAGCCGGCGAAGCGGCGCACTGGGGGAGGGGCGGGTGCGCATGCACGCTCCTAGGACGGGCGGCCTGGTGGGGCCGCCCGTGGTGACTGGGCCGGGGGGAAGGACGCGAACGCGGGCCGGGGGTCGGGTGGCCGGGCACCGGTGGTCCACATCCACGATTGTTAGGAAAGTTTCTTTCCGAACGAGGCCCAGGATGATCCGCCACGCCCTCGCTGTCAACCCCCGTCGCGACCCACGGTGGTCGTCCGTGTCGCCACCGTGGTGCCTTAATTTGGAAAGTAACTTTACTAACTCGGTTCCCGGTTGTATGGTTCTGCTCAACGCCGCCTTCATGCAGTCCTGGTGACAACCAGTCAGCGACGGAGGAGTTTTGTCCAGACAGGCGATCCACTTCCCGGCGATCTCACGCCGGTAACGCACACTTCGTGCCCCGTCCGCCGGCTTCCGGCGGACCGATCGACCACAAGACCGCTCACGGTCCTTTGTGTACCCCGAAACGCGCATCCTCTCGGAGGTTTCCTTGTCACGCAGAAAAAAAGTCGTGATCGTGACCGCGGCGCTGTGCGTCGCGGCCGGCGCGGCCGGGCTGAGCCAGTCCGCGGCGGCGTCCGGGCCCGGCGCGCTGACGAGCCTCGACACGTCGGCGGGCAACCGCGCGGCGCCCGTGCCCGGTCTCTACGACTGGAGCAAGGCCGGCTTCCGCGGCGGGCAGGACCTGCCCGGCGCGAGCGCGGTCAACCCGAGCGCGAGCTGCACGATCACCGCGGCCCAGCTCGCGAGCACCTACAAGGTCAAGCCGGACGACGGCGTCGACGACACCGCCGGCATCCAGTCGGCCATCGACAAGATCCACTCGTCGTGCACACCGTCGGCGAGCTACACCAAGCTGAGCCTGATCACCTTCCCGGCCGGCACGCTCAACGTCACCCACGAGATCCACGTCGACGCGAGCTACCTGATCCTGCGCGGCGCCGGCATGGACAAGACGAAGTTCGTCTACGCCCCGGACAAGAACACCGAGTACGACGTCGTCACGCCCGACGGCGACCAGTGGGACCAGCACGAGATGAACTACGAGGACGGCTCCGGCGGCTGGCTGTGGCCGGGCCGCGGCCTGTTCCGCGTCCAGTCGCGCGGGGTGGACCCGAGCTACGCCAGCCAGTACAAGTCCGCGCCGGCCAACCGGAAGGACATCTTCGAAGGCACGGTCAACGTGCACTGGAAGGCGGGCGCGAAGCTGCGCGAGAAGCCGGGTGACAAGGGTTTCGCGGCGCGCACCGGTGACAAGACCGTCTACCTGGCCACCAGCGCCAAGACCACGAACATGAAGGTCGGCGGGTTCATCAACATCCGGGCCGCCAACTCGATGAAGTTCTACCAGTCGATGAACGCGGTGCCCACGACCTGGCCGCTGCAGAACCTCCACATGCGCCAGCAGTGGTTCACCGTCACCGCGATCGACACCAAGAACCACACGGTGTCCATCGACAAGCCACTCGAGTACGACGTCCCGGTCGACTCCACATCGGACGGTTCCGCCCCGATCGACGGCGCGACGTACGCGTCCAAGGCGTCGCCCATCGTGGACCCGATCGTCGGGGTCGGCTTCGAGGACTTCACCTACGGCCAGGTCGCCCCGCCGGGGGTCACCGAGGCCCAGGCCAAGGACAACTACGGCAACCTCGCGCCCTCGCTGGCCATGCAGGGCATCGTGTTCAAGTGGGCCGCCAACTCCTGGGTCCGCAACACGCACGCGACGATGACCGGGTCGCACCCGATCGTCACCGAGGAGGCCAAGAACCTCCAGATCGTGAACAACGAGCTCGACGGCTCGTGGAACAAGGGCAAGGGCGGCAACGGCTACTTCCGCGGCTCCCGCGTCTGGGACTCGCTCTACGCCGGCAACACCACCCGCGACCTGCGGCACTTCACGTTCCAGTGGTCGGCCTCGGGCAACGTCGTGATCGGCAACGACATCGACTCCGACTTCAACATCCACGGCGGGTACGAGCGCAACAACCTGTTCGAGCTGAACACCAACAAGGTCTCCTTCGCCCACCGCTCGGGCAACTGCACGGCGCACTGCGGTGACGAAGGCGGGGATGCCCCGGACGACTCGACGTGGTTCCCGATCTACTGGTCGACCGGGCAGAAGGCGGTCAAGTGGTCCGGTTCTTCGGGCCCGCGCAACGTCTTCTTCAACAACACCATGACCAAGCAGGTCACCGCCGGCGCGGCCTACACGCCGTACTACCCGGACCACACGAAGATCTACCAGTTCGGCTGGGACGGCACCAAGTTCCACCACCTGGACGTCGGCGGCAAGCCGATCGTGGACTGGGCGCACAACGAGCAGAAGGACTACACGAACGGCCACGGCGTCGACGACACGAAGACCAGCACGGCGAAGTCGTTGTTCCTGAAGAACGTGAGCTGAAAGGAACGGACCGATGATCAAGACCCTCGCGGCGTTGTCCTTGGTCGGCCAGCTGGTCCACCCGGTGGCGACGACGATCAACGTCTCGACGGCGGCGCAGCTCTCTTCGGCGCTGTCCGCGGCGAAGGCGGGTGACACGATCGTGCTGGCCGACGGCGACTACAGTGGCGCGTTCGTGGCGACCAGGCCCGGCACGGCGGCCGCGCCGATCACCCTGACCGGCAGTGCGAAGGCCGTGCTGCACGACCCGCTGTTCAACCCCGGTGACACCGACTGCCCGTCCGGCCAGACCGGCTACGGCCTGTGGCTGCAGGGCGCGAGCTACTGGAACCTCGAGGGGTTCACGGTCAAGGACTCGAAGAAGGGCATCGTGCTCGACGGCGCGTCCCACGTCACGATCGACGGCGTGAGCGTGCACGACATCGGGTACGAAGGCGTGCACTTCCGCAAGAGCAGCGCGTACGGCGTCATCAAGAATTCGACCGTTTACAACACCGGCAAGGAAGAGCCGGGGTACGGCGAAGGCGTCTACCTCGGCTCGGCCAACAGCAACTGGGAGTGTTACGGCGCGAACGGCGGCAAGGACCCCGACGCCAGCAACTTCGGGCAGGTGCTGGACAACAAGATCGGCCCGAACGTGGCGGCCGAGGGTATCGACATCAAGGAGGGCACGCACGACGGCGTGGTCTCGGGCAACACCCTGGACGGCACGGGGGAGAAGAACCAGAACTCCGGCGACTCCACCATCGACGTCAAGGGTGACAAGTACACGATCACCGGCAACAAGGTGACCCACCCGTACCTCGACGGGTTCCAGACGCACAACGTCTGGGGCAAGACCGGCTGCGGGAACACGTTCACGAAGAACACGTTCACGCTGACCAACGCCCAGGGTTACGGGATCAACTCGACGAACCAGAGCAGCTGCGTCTCGCAGAAGTCGCCGAACGTGATCGGCGCGTCCAACACCGCGACCGGCGGCAAGGGGGTGTCGAAGACCCCGGTGACGCCGGGGAGCTGAGCCGGCCCGCGGCGGTGGCTCACCCGGAGTCACCGCTGCGGTTCCCGATCATCGGGACAGGGCTCTTGACACCGAAAATAATAGGTATTTACCATCAATCTCACCTCGAAAGCCTCGATCACCGAGGGGTAGTCCCGGACTGTCCGACAGCCGCCACTGTCTCCGCACTCGTGAGGAGTGGCATGCTTCTGCTGTCCAGAAACAAAAAACGGTGGCGCGGGACGATCGTGGTGACAGTGGTCGCCGCGGCCACGCTCGCCGTCCCGGCCGGCCCGGCGTCGGCGGCGACGTCGGCGAACGTGTGGCTCACCACTCCCGACCGCGGAAACCTGTTGCGGCAGCAGGGAAGCGTGACCTTCGGCGGCGGTGGCAGCGGGCCGGTGATCACCGTGAACCCGAACAGCACCTACCAGTCGATGGTCGGCTTCGGGGCCTCCTTCACCGACGCCGCCGCGTGGAACATCAACAACTCCCCACGGCGTGACGAGATCATGAACGCGCTGTTCAACCCCGGCAGCGGGGTCGGCCTCAGCTTCCTGCGCCAGCCGATCGGCGCGACCGACTTCTCCCGCAGCTTCTACACCTACGACGACGGCGCGGCCGACCCCGGCCTGACGCGGTTCTCCGTCGCCCACGACAACGCCTACATCCTGCCGCTGGTCAAGCAGGCCAAGGTGCTGAACCCGAAACTGTCCATCATGGCCACGCCGTGGAGCGCACCGGCGTGGATGAAGAACAACAACAACCTCATCGGCGGCAACCTCAACGACAGCCAGGTCGGCACCTACGCCGACTACCTGGTCAAGTTCGCTCAGGCCTACGGCGCCGCGGGCGCCCCGATCGACTACCTGAGCGTGCAGAACGAGCCCAAGTTCTCGCCGCCGGGTTACCCGGGCATGCCGATGTCGGCGGGCCAGCAGGTGAACGTGATCAACAGCCTCGCGCCGAAGCTGCGCTCCGCCGGACAGAACGCCAAGATCCTGGGGTACGACCACAACTGGGACGACACGAGCTACGCGCAGCAGGTGAACAACGGCGCCGGCAACAACGTCGCCGGTTCGGCCTGGCACTGCTACGGCGGGAACCCCAGTGGTCAGTCCACTGTGCACAACGCCCAGCCGAACAAGGACATCTTCTTCACCGAGTGCTCCGGCACGGAGTCGGGCAACACCTTCGCGGACTCCCTGCGGTGGCAGGGGATCAACCTCGCGATCGGCGCCACCCGCAACTGGGCGAAGACCGTCACGACGTGGAACATGGCGCTGGACAACAACCACGGCCCGGTGATCGGCAGCTGCACCAACTGCACCGGCGTCGTCACCACCAACGGCTCGAACGTGACCTACAACGCCGAGTACTACGTCCTCGGGCACCTCAGCAAGTTCGTCCAGCCCGGCGCGGTGCGGATCGACTCGACCGGCTACGGCGACGGCGGTGTCCAGAACGTCGCGTTCCGCAACCCGGACGGGACCATCGTGCTCGTCGCGCTCAACAGCGGCGGCACGCAGAACTTCCAGGTGTCCTACGGCGGCCAGTCGTTCGGCTACCAGCTGGCGGGCGGCGCGATGGCGACGTTCACCTGGCCCGGCACCGGCGGCACCACGCCGCCGCCCACCGGCCGGACCGGCGCGGTCTCGGCGCTGGGCAAGTGCCTCGACGTCACCGGCGGCTCGACCACCAACGGGAACCGGGCGCAGCTGTGGGACTGCACGTCGGGCCCGAACCAGCAGTGGACCCTCGCGACCGACGGCACGGTCCGCGGCCTCGGCAAGTGCCTCGACGTCACCGGGAGCGGCACCGCGGACGGCACGGCGGTGCAGCTGTGGGACTGCTTCGGCGGCGCCAACCAGCGCTGGACGACCGGCGCGAACGGCTCCTTGGTCAACGCCGGGAGCGGGAAGTGCCTCGACGTGACCGGCGGCGGCACGGCCAACGGCACGCAGGTGCAGCTCTGGACCTGCACGGGCGGGCCGAACCAGCGCTGGACGGTCCCGGCGTGAACGTCCACTTCGGACGCCGGCTCGCCGCGGCGGCCGCCCTCGCCGTGGCCGGGGTGACGGTGGCCGCCGTCCCGGCCACGGCGGCGGGCACCGGCGCCATCACCGGAATCGGCGGCAAGTGCCTCGACGTCCCCGGCAGCGCCAACGGCACCCGGGTCCAGCTGTGGTCGTGCACCGGCGGCACGGCCCAGCGGTGGACCGTGACCGCCGACGGCACGGTGGTCGCCGCTTCGGGCAAGTGCCTCGACGTCGCCGGCGGCTCGGTGGCCGACGGCGCGGCCGTGCAGGTCTACGACTGCAACGGCACCGGCGCGCAACGCTGGACCGCCCGCACCGGCGCCCTGGTCAACACCGCGTCCGGGAAGTGCCTGGACGCGACCGGTGTGTCCAGCGCGGACGGCACCCGGCTGCAGACCTGGGCGTGCACCGGCGGCGCGAACCAGGCGTGGACGCTGCCCGGGAGCACCACGACACCACCGCCCGACGGCCCCTGCCCGCCGGGCCCGTTCGGCTCGCCGCTGCCCTCGGCCCACCTGACCGCCACCAAGATCCAGGACGGCTTCAACTTCCTCGAGGGGCCGACCTGGGACAAGGCGAGCCAGACCCTGCTGCTGACGAACATGCACGACGGCGCGGGGGCGCAGAACGTCCAGCCGTCGGACATCCTGCGCTACACCCCGGCGACGGGCGCGTTCACCACGGTGGTGCCCAACGCCGGCAGCAACGGGCTGGCGCTGAGCCGCGACGGGAAGTCGCTCATCGCGGCGACGCACGACAACCGCAGCGTCTCCCGGTACGACCTGGCAAGCGGGCAGCGCACCACGCTCGCCGCGAACCACCAGGGCCGGGCGTTCAACTCCCCGAACGACGTCACCGAAGGCCCGGACGGCACGGTCTACTTCACCGACCCGGACTTCCAGCGGGCCGACCGCCCGGACGGGATGGCGGGCCGGACCAGCGTGTTCCGGGTGCACGACGGCGTCGTCTCGCTGATCGACGACACCATCCGCGAGCCCAACGGCATCGAGCTGTCCCCGGACGGCAAGACGCTGTACGTGGGCGGGAACGCCACCGGCAAGATCTACCGGTACCCGGTCAACGCCGACGGGAGCACCGGCGCCCGGAGTGACTTCGCGGCGGTGGCGGGCACCGACGGCGGCACGATCGACTGCGCGGGCAACGTCTACCAGGTGACCTACGGGGACGGCGTGGTCCACGTGTTTTCGCCGTCCGGACAGGCGCTCGGGACCATCTCGGCGGGCCGCAACGCGACGAACGCCGCGTTCGGCGGGCCGGACGGGAAGACGCTGTTCATCACTTCGGGCACACCGTCCGGCGGTGGGGACAGCGGGAACTTCGGGCTGTACAGCGTCCGGCTGAACGTGCCCGGCTGGCCGTACTGAACCCGCGGCCCGGCATGGCTACTTCAAGGCCATGCCGGGCACGCGGGCCCGGATCGCGTCGAGCTCGGCCTCGTCGGAGACGCCCTGCCAGTCGTACCGGGGCGTGTAGGGCACGATGAGCGAGCGCACCTCGTCGTCGGTGAGCACGACGTCCAGCGACGCCACCGCGTCGTCGATCTGCCGCACCGAGCCGGCGCCGACCAGCGGGGCGGTGACCACCGGCTGGTGGCGCAGCCACGCCAGGGCGATCTGCGCGCGGCTCACGCCGTGGGCACCGGCGACCTGCCCGACGGCATCCACGATCGCCTTGTTCGAGGCCTCCTCGGCGGGGGAGTAGAGCAGGTCGGCGAACGCGCCGTCGGTCGCGGAGCGTTCGGTCGCCTTCGCGTCGTCCCAGGCCCGGGCGAGGCGGCCGCGGGCCAGCGGGCTCCAGATGATCGTGCCGACCCCCTCGTCCAGGCACAGCGGGATCATCTCGCGCTCTTCCTCGCGGTGCAGCAGGTTGTAGTGGTCCTGCATGGACACGAACCGCGCCCAGCCGTGGTGCTTCTGCAGGTGCAGGGCCTTCGAGAACTCCCACGCGGGCATCGAGGACGCGCCGAGGTAGCGCACCTTGCCCGCCTTCACGAGGTCGCTGAGCGCCTCGAGCGTCTCCTCCAGCGGGGTCGCGTGGTCGTTGCGGTGCACCTGGTAGAGGTCGATGTAGTCGGTGCCGAGCCGCCGCAGCGAGTGGTCGACCTCGGTCATGATGGCCTTGCGGGACAGGCCGCGGCCGTTGGGGCCGGGCCGCATCGGGTGGCGCAGCTTGGTGGCGATCACGACGTCGTCGCGGTCGGCGAAGTCGTTCAGCGCGCGGCCGAGGATCTCCTCGCTGGACCCGTTCGAGTACATGTTCGCGGTGTCGAAGAAGTTGATGCCGGCCTCGAGCGCGTGCTTGACGAGCGGCCGGGCCTGTTCTTCGCCCAGCGACCAGACGGGGTGGCCGCGGTCGGGCTCGCCGTAGGTCATCGCGCCGATCGCGACGGGCGAGACGTCGAGACCGGTGGTGCCGAGCTTCACGTAGCGCATGGGGTGCCTTCTGGGAGAGGGAGTACTAGCGGAGGATTCTCCGCATGTCAAAGATGAGGCATGATCCGGATATGACCGACGGGACCTACGGCACGCAGCGCCGGGCCGCGGCGCGCAACCGCGTCGCGATCATCGAGGCCGCGCACGAGCTGTTCGCGCAGAACCCGCTCGTGCCGCTGAGCGAGGTCGCCAAGCGCGCCGGGGTCGGCGCCGGCACGCTCTACCGGCACTTCCCGACCCGGGAAGACCTGATCCTCGCCGCGTACCAGCACGACATCGAACGCCTGACGCTCGCCGCCGACGAGGTGCTCAAGCGCCGGCCGTCCGCGAAGGCCGCGTTCATCGAGTGGTTCGAAACGCTCTCCGGCTACATCCGCGTCAAGCACGGCCTCGGCGACGCCCTGCACAGCGCGGCGGCCCAGGAGGTGATCGACGCGACCTGGGAGCCGACCACCGCGGCGGTGGCGAAGCTCGTCGACGCGTGCGTCGCCGAGGGCACGATCGCCCCCGGCCACGACCCGGCGGACGTCATCATGCTGATGAGCTTCCTGTGGCGCGTGGCGAACACCGAGGAAGGCGCGGCGCAGGGGAGGCGGTTGATCGCCGCTGTCTTCTCCGGCCTGGCGGCGCCGCCCCGCCCGGTCTGAGGAGCGCCCCGGTGACGCGGGGTCAGCGGGCCGACACGGCTTTCGTACACTGCCCGCGTGGGCAAGGGGCGCGTCGTGGCCGGCCGTTACCGGCTGGAAGAGGAGCTCGGCCGGGGCGGCATGGGCGTGGTCTGGCGAGCGGTCGATCTCGAGCTCGGCCGGCCGGTGACGCTCAAGCGGTCGCTGGGCGAGGACGCCGGCCAGATCCGGCGCGAGGCGCGGATCGGGGCCGGGCTGCTGCACTCGAACGTCGTCACGGTGTTCGACACCGTTCTCGACGACGACGGCCGGTGGCTGGTGACCGAGTACCTGGCCGCCCGGAGCCTCGAGGAGCTCGTCGACGACGACGGGCCGCTGCCCGAGGACCGGGTCCGGCGGATCGGCACGCAGCTCGCCGCGGCGCTCGCCGACATGCACTCGCGCGGCATCGTCCACCGCGACGTCAAGCCGGGCAACGTCCTGGTGACCGCGGACGACGTCGCCAAGCTGACCGACCTGGGCATCGCCCGCTGGACCGAGGTCACCCGCACCGGCGGCGCCCAGCTCACCGGCACGCTCGGGTACGTCGCGCCCGAGGTGGCCGACGGCGGCGAGGCCGGGCCCGCGTCGGACGTCTTTTCCCTCGGCGCCACCCTCTACGCCGCCGTCGAAGGCCGGTCGCCGTGGGGCGCGGGCGAGGACGGGCCGTTCGCGCAGATGCGCCGCGCCGCGGGCGGGCGGCCCGCGCCCGCCGAACGCGCCGGGCGGCTCGCGCCGGTGCTCGCCGCGCTGATGGCCCGGCACCCGGCCGACCGGCCCGCCGCCGCCGAGGCGGTCGCGCTGCTCGCCGCGGACGCGCCCGCACCCCGCAAGCCGCGACGGCGCCTGCGCCGGCGGCTGCTCGCCGGGGCCGCGGTGGTGGTGGTCGCCGCGCTGGTGACCGGGTTCTTCTTGACGCGGCCGCCGTCGGCGACCCCGGTCGCGGCCGGGCCGAACACCCTCGGCGCCGACCCGGGGAAGACGGACCCGTGCGCGGCGATCTCGACCGACTCGCTCGCGCCGTTCGGGGAGCCGTTCGTGGACCCCGAGGTGCTGGACTTCGGCACCTGCGTCGTCACGACCACCCTCGCCGACAAGAGCGGCCAAGTGCAGACCGTGCTCTCCTTGACCGGCCCGCAGCGGTACCCGACCCGGCCGCCGGTGCCCGGCCGGGTGGGCGACATCGAACGGCCCGAGATCCGCGACGGCGCCTGTGAACGCGCCATCTCGCTCGCCGACGCCAACCGGATCGTCGTCACCTCGCACCCGACCGACCGCGCCCCGGACGCGCCGCTGTGCGCCTTCTCGGAGGCGGTGCTGTCCGGCGTGCTGGCCAAGCTCGCCAACGGGCCCCTGCCGGTGCGCGAGCGGCCGTTCCCGGAGTGGTCGCTGGCCCGCGTCGACGCCTGCGGCCTGCTCGACGTCTCCGAGACGGCGGGAGCGCTGGGCCAGGCCAAGGCGCCGGACCGCGAGTTCGGCGGCTGGGGCTGCACCTGGGAGCACGACCCGCGCACGATCTCCGTGGAGTACAGCCGGGAATGGCCGATCGAGGCGGACTCGGACGTGCCCGGCGACCGGATCCGCGTCGGCAACCGCAAGGCCGTTGTGGCGCCGGTGCCGGGCGGGAAGCCGGAGTGCGCCGTCGAAGTCGTGCACCGCCTCTACACCCCGGTGCTGCCCGTGCTGCGCGGCACCGCCCCGCAGCGGGAGGAGGTCGTCGTCGTGTCCGTCCAGGACGCCGCGGCGGCGGACGGGAACGCGCTGTGCGCGCCCACGCGCTCGCTGGCGGAGGACCTCGTCCGGCGGCTGCCGTGAACCGGGGACCGGTCCCGGGCGGCCTCGGCTAGAAAGAGTGCGGCCGGGGGAGAGGCGGGACGGGAAATGGTGATGCGGGTGCTGGCCGGTGTGGCGCTCCTGGTGGCGAGCGTGGCCGGGCCGACAGTCGAGGGGTCTGCCGGACCGGCGCCGCGGACGCGGCACGTCGGCCCGCACGCGGAGTACACCACCGTCCAGGCGGCGGCCGACGCGGCCCGCCCGGGGGACACGGTCGCGATCGAGGCCGGGACTTACCCGGGTGGGCTGACCGTCCGCCACGACGGCGCCCCGGGCCGGCCGATCCGGTTCACCGGCGTCGGCGGCAAGGCGGTGCTGACCGGGGGCGGCGGCCTGGCCCTGGGCGGGCACGGCCGGTTGGAGTTCACCGACATCACGGTGGCCGGCTCGACCGGCTTCGGCGTTTACGCCGACGGCGCCCACGACCTCGTGTTCACCCGCTTCGGCGTCGACGGCTCCCGCGACGGCGGGCTCGTGCTGGTCGGCTCCCGGCGGGTGCGGATCACCGGCTGCGACATCCACGGCACCAACGCCCGCGGCACCGCAGCCGACCACGAGGCGCTGAGCATCGCGTCCGGCTCGTCGGACATCGAGGTGTCCGGCTGCCGCGTCCACGACAACGGCGAAGAGGGAATCGACGTCAAGTACGACGACGCGGCCCGCGTCAAGATCCACCACAACGTCGTCACCGGAAACCGGGGTCCCGACATCTACGTCGACTCGTCGTCGTCGGTGGACGTCTACGCCAACGTGGTCGGCGGCACCCGCGAGGCCACCAAGGCCGGCATCGGGCTCGCCGTCGAGGACTACTCGGAAACCCGGCTGCTTGCGAAGGTCCGGGTCTTCGACAACCTGTCCACCGGAAACGCGCAGGCCGGGCTGAGCCTGTGGGTGGAGTCGACCGGGACCATGCGGGACGTCGAGATCGTCAACAACACCTTCGCCGGCAACACCCGCGGCTCGGTGCTGGTCGACGCCGACCGGTTCGCCGGCACGAACACCTTGCGCAACAACGTGTTCGGGGACGGCCCGGTCGACGCCGGCCCGTTCACCGCCGACCACAACTTCGCCGGGGACCCGGGGTTCGCCGACCCCGCCCACGGTGACTACCATCTGACCGCCGGCTCGCCCGCGATCGACGCCGGCAGCCCGGTGCACGCCCCCGCGACCGACCTCGACGGTGTCGCCCGCCCGGCCGGTGCGGGTTTCGACATCGGCGCCTACGAGCGGAGGTAGCCGTGGCCACCGGGCGACTCGACCCGTACCGCCAGCGCAGCCTCCGCCACGGCGTCGCCGACACCGTGCCGGGCACGTTGAGCGCGCTCACCGTGACCGGCGGGGTCGCGGTGCCGCCGGCCCCCGGGAGCCGGGTCACCTTCGGGCGCAACCGGCTCGAGGTCGACGTCTGCGTCGGGGAAGAGGACGTGCGGATCAGCCGCATCCACGGGCAGCTCGTGCGCGAGCGGGACCGCTGGTGGCTGAGCAACACCGGCCGCTCGCCGATCCGGCTGTCCGACAGTGTTCTGCTGCACCGCGACAGCGAACCGCTGCCGCTCGCCGAGGGGTACACCGCGCTGTTCCTGCGCGGCACCCGCGAGCACGTGCTGGAGCTGCTCGTCTCCGACGGCGAAGCCGGCGTCACCACCCGCCGGCCGACCCACCCGACGGCGCCGCCGAAACGCTGGCGGCTCTCGCCCGAGGAGCACCTCGTGCTGGCAGTGCTCGGGCAGCGGTACCTCGGGTACGACCCCCAGCCGCTGCCGCTGTCCCGGCAGCAGGCCGCCGCCGAGCTCGCCGAGCGGCAGCCGCGCGAGAACTGGACGGCCAAGCGGGTCGAGCACCTCGTTTCCCGGGTCCGGCAACGGCTTTCCGACGCCGGGGTGCACGGCCTGCGGCGCGAGGAGGTGGGTGAGCCCGTAGGGCTGACGCTGACCGTGAACCTGCTGCGTGAGCTCGTGCTTTCGACCACACTGGTGCCGATGGACCTGGAATGGCTCGAGCTGCCCGAACCGCCCGCGCCGTTCCCCGGATGAGGGAGGCCCGGATTTCCGGTCCCGGCACCTTTCGCGACCTGCTCGGCGGCGGTGCGGCGAAGCGGCTGGCGCGCGCCACGGCCCGCCTCGAAGCGGCTTTTCCCGGCCCTTCCGGTCCGCCGTCCGAGCGGGCGGCCCGCGCCTACGGCGACGCCCTGCGGCTGGCTTTGCGCGTGGACACCGTTCAAGCCGAGGAGCTCTTCCGGCGCTACGACGCCCGGATCCCGGCCGAGCACTACCCGCTGACCGCGGCCGACGAACCCTGGCTCACCGGTGCGGACCGGCCCGCGGCGACGGTCGTGTTCGAGGTGGCGACGCGGCTGCGGCTGCCGGCGGCGCAGCTGCGCGCCCGGGACCGGCTGGCCGAGCTCCTCGACGACGCCGCGTCGATCGTGCGCACCCTGGACCGGTGGCGGGCGGCGGGGGTGCTCGACCTCGACGTCGTGACCCGGGTCCTGCGCGGCTACCCGCCCGAAGACTTCGCGCGGGACGAGCAGATGTGGCGGCTGTTCTTCGCGCACCTGCCCGAAGAGCTGGTGCCGGAGCTGTTCGAGGTCCGGGTCTTGCGCGGGCAGGGCGCGGCCGCCGTCCGGCTGGCCGGCACGCCGGACCAGCAACGGCGTGCGCTGGACGCCTGCCTGGCCGGCGCCGAGCCCGACGACGTGACAGCCGGGCTGGCTCTCGCCCGCGAACGAGGTGACGGCGCGGTCGTCACGGCGCTGGCCGGGCGGCTGGGCGACCTGCTGGCCGAGGCCGGCCGGTACGCGGAAGCGTTGCCCGCCTTCGAAGAAGCCGGCCGGGCCGACGGGGTGAGCCGGTGCCACGAGGAGCTCGGCCGGTTCGCCGAGGCCCTCGTGACGTGTCCGGCCGGGCTGGGCGAGCGGCTCGTGGACCGCTTCGTGGCCGGGATCCACCGGTTGATCGAGGGGGAGGACTTCACCGAGGCCGCCCGGCAGCTGCGGCGGGTTCTCGACCACGGCGAGCCCGCCGCACGGCAGCCGGAGCTGGCCGACCTGCTCACCACGCTCCTCGGCGTCACCCGACGGCACTTCGGCGAGCTCCTGCGCGGCGGCGCCGACCGGCGGGACACCCTCCGCGCGTGGAGCCGGGTCGAAGAGGCGGCGGGGGAGCACGCCCTGGCGGCCGCCCGGGCCGAGGACGGCGGTGAGTTCTTCCGCGCCCACCAGCTGTTCCTGCGCGCGGGCCGGTTCGGCGAGGCGGTCCGCGTGCTCCGCGACGACGACACCCCGGACGCACTCGCCGCCCGGGCCGAGGCGTGCGAAGCCGGAGGTGACACCGCCGGCGCGGCCGCGCTGTATGACCGCATCGGGCAGCTGGAGCGGGCGGTCCCGCTGTACATGGCGGCCGGCTCGTTCGCCGCGGCGGCGGACTGCCTCGTCCGCCGGCTCGGCGACGACGCCGCCGACGACCTCCGGCTGGCCGAGTGCCTGCGCAAGACCGGTGACCACGGTGAGCTCGTGCGGCGCTGCCTCACCGTGGTCGAGGCCCGCGGCGCCGGGACCCGGGCCGCGGGGGTGCTCCGTGAGCTCGTCCACGACGGCCTGGTGCCCGCGGAGCTCACCGCGCGGGTCACCGACGCGCTCGTCACGCGGGAGCGGGTCCGGTTCGAAGAACGCGCCCAGGCCTGGGTCGCCCAGGCCCGCACGGACGTCGAAGCGCGCTACAGCGGCATCTGGGGGTTCGACCTCGGCACCACGACCTGCGCCGCGGCCGTCTACGACACCGAGACCCGGCAGCCGGTGTTCTGCCCGTGGAAGGGCGAGGTGCACTTCGCCTCGACGGTGAGCCTGGACCGTGACGGCAACGAGCTGGTCGGCCTGCACGGCGAGGAGACGCTCGTGCCGTGGCTCGTCGGCCACATCGACGCCGCCAAGCGCAAGATGGGCCGGGGCACGGTGTTCAAGGTCCGCGACCGCACCTTCCGGCCGGAAGAGGTCGCCGCCCGGCTCGTCCGGCACGCCCGGGGCCTGGTGGAGGCCTTCCTGGCCGACCGGGTGCGCGAGCGCGTCGCCGACCTGGCCGCCGATGAGCTCGGCGTGGTCCGGGAGGACTGGCTGTCCTGGACCGAGCGGAACCACGACCTGCGGCTGGAGCGGCCGCGGGCGGTCGTCACGATCCCGGCGTACTTCACCAACAACCAGAAGGCGGCCACGCGGGCGGCCTGCCGCATCGCCGGCGTCGACCTCGTCCGGCTGATCCACGAGCCGACGGCCGCGTGCATCACCGCCGCGCGCGAACGGCGGCTCGACGGCGCGATCGCCGTGGTCGACCTCGGCGCGGGCACGCTGGACCTGAGCCTGCTCGACGTCGGCGAGAACGTCTACGACGTGCAGGAAGTGGGCGGGGACAGCCAGTTCGGCGGCCAGGACTTCGACACGGTGCTCACCGAGGCGCTGGCGGACCGGCTGGACCGGCGCGGGATCACGGTGCCGGCGGGCGGTGCGGCGCGGCGGCGCCTGGCGATCGCCGCGGAAAGCCTGAAGATCGAGCTGTCCGCGCGGGAGCACGCGGAGTGCGAGCTGCGCGGCCTCGGCGCCGGCGCCGTCGGCCTGGAGCTGACCCGCGCCGAGCTGGCCACGATCCTGGCCGGGCAGCTGGCGCACCTGCACGAGGTCTGCGCCGCGTTCAGCGCCGCGGCGACCACCCGCCCCGAACACCTGGTGCTGATCGGCCGCCCGATGTTTTCGCCGCTGGTGCGGGAAACCGTGGAACGGGCGTTCGGGCTGACCCGCACCGTCGTGTCCGACCCGCGGACCGCGGTGGCCGGCGGCGCCGCGCTCCTCGGCGCGATGCGCGACGGCTCGCTGGACGACATCGTGCTGCTCGACGTCACGCCGCTCTCGCTCGGGATCCGCGTGCACGACGAGCACGACCGCGAAAGCCTGTCCGAGCTCGTGCCGCGCCACACGACCATCCCGGCCACGCGCTCGGACGTCTTCTCCACGCACCACGACAACCAGTCCTCGGTGCGCATCGAGATCTTCAACGGCGGGCTCGACGCGGAGTCGAAGATCGGCCAGTTCGAGCTGGCCGGCATCGCGCCCGCCGAAAAGGGCGTGCCGCAGATCGACGTCACCTTCGAGATCGACGCCAGCTGCGTGCTTTCGGTGACCGCGCGGGACCGCGCCACCGGGCAAGCTAGCTCGATCCGGATCACCGACACCACCCTGCTTTCACCGCGGGAGGTCGCCGAGCTGACCCGCAGCTACGACCGGCAGCGCGAAGTCGAGCAGCGCCAGCAGGACCTCGCCGACCGCCGCGACCGGCTGCGGGAGCTGGCGGCGTCCACAATGGACGACGACACGGAGGCGGCGTGGCAGGAGTTCCGCCACCGCCAGGCCACGCACGTGCCCGCGGCGGGCGCCGACGACGCCGACACGGCGCTGCTGGTCGAGATGTTCAGCCAGGCCGGCCAGACCGACCTGGACCTGCGGCACGCGCGGGAGGCGGTGCGCGAGGCCGCCGTCGCCGCGCTGAACCACGTCGACCAATCCGGTGGTGAGCTCGAAGCCGACTTCGCCGAAACCGCCCGGCTCACCGGTGAGCTGACCGCGCGGCTGACCGCGCTGCGCGACGTGGCGGCCAGGATCGCCCGGTGGAACGCGGTCCTGGTGCGGCTGGCCCTGGCCGAGCCCGACCCGCTGCGCCGGTTCCGCGCCTGTTACGAGGCCGGGGACTACCGGCAGGCGCTGGCCGCGCTCGACACACCGCCGGTGTCGGCCGACGACCGCCGCCGGTACGCCCGCTGCCTCGCCGAAACCGGGGACGCCGACGGGTACCGGAAGTTTCGCCCGGCCGGGTCCGGCGCGGTGAGCTCCGCGCTCGTCCGGGTCGAGGTCGGCGCGGAGTCGCGCGCCGGGTTCCTGGTCTCGGACCGGCTCGTCGTCACCGCCGGGCCGGGCCTCACCGCCGAAACCGTCGTGACCACCGGGCAGGGCGTCCGGGCCGTGACCCGGATCCACCGGCCGGACGCACCGGAGCACGAGGTGGCCGTGCTCCGGCTGGCCGAGCCGGTCGACGCCGACCCGCCGCCCCTGGGCTATCCCTCGCTCGTGCGCCTCGGCGACCCGCTGCAGACCGCCGACGGTGGCACCGGCCTGGTCGACCGCTTCAGCGTGGCGGCCGGCGCGCGGCTGTTCCACGTCGGACTGCGCGTGTCGCCCGCCGATGTCGGCGGACCGGTGCTGGACGAGCTCGGCGACGTCGTCGGCGTGGTGGTGTCCGCCGAGCCCGGCGGGGCGGTGGTGCTCGGCGTCACCGCCGTCCTCCCGCTGCTGACTGAAGCGGGAGGGAGCTCAGGCCGACCGTAGCGAGCTGAGGGCTTCCCTGATCGCCGGGGCGTGGTCCGGGTCCGCGAGCAGCGCGCGGCGGAGGGGTTCGACGGCTCGGCGGTCGCCCGAGCGGCCCAGGGCCACGGCGGCCCCGTACCTCACCTGGCCGTGGTCGTCCTCGGCGAGGCAGGTGATCAGGGTGGTGACCGCGCGAGGGTCGCGGAGGACGAGCAACGCGTGCACGGCGTGGAACCGGACGAGCCAGTCGTCGTCCTCGGCCAAGGCGGTGCACAGCAGGGCCACGACCTGGTCCCGCTCCGCCGTCCCTTCGTCCCGGTTCGAGAAGCCGAGCCGCTCCCAGCCGAGCCCGTCCCAGCCGAGCAGGTCGCCGCTGCTGATGTCACGGATTCCGAGCGCGGCGCTGCGCCGGACTTCGGGCCGCGGGTCCCGCAGGGCGCGGGACAGCGCGTGCAGCGCGGGCTCCGGGCCGCCCGCCCCGAGCAGCGCCTTGACCACCCAGTGGACCGCGGGGATCACCGGGAGGTCGTCGTCGTGGAGGTCCGCCGGCAGGGGAGCCCACCACACCTCGTCGAGCGCCAGCGTCGACAGCCGCGCGACGACTTCGTCGCCGCCGATTCTGCTCAGTGCCTCGATCATCACCCCGGCCGCCTTCTCGGACGGCCCGCGCCGCAGCGCGTCGAACAGCGGGTCCACCGCACGCGGATCCGGGTTTCGCCGCAGCGCGCGGGCGGCGTCGACACGCACCGGCGCGTCCGGGCTGCCCAGCCGGGCGGTCAGCTCCGGCACCGGGACCCCGGCGTCGTTCTTCCGGCGCCACCACGGCATCGGTCCTCCTCGGTTCCGCCGGTGAGCTCGAGGTTGCCCGGCTGTGATCAATCCGACTCCGCCTCAGCCGGGCACCGGGCCGAAGCGTGGTGGCGGCATGAAACTCAGAACCAGGATCTTTGCCGTTGTCACTCTCGCACTGTCCGTGGTGGGGGGGGGGGGGGGGGGGGAGGGGGGGGGGGGGAGGGGGGGGGGAGGGGGGGGGGGGGGGGGGGGGGGGGGGGGGGGGGGTGGGCGGCTTGTCGTTTACATGCAAGC